>NZ_CAJXIP010000262.1 GCF_913054395.1 uncultured Roseovarius sp. | reverse complement strand
AACGAGGCTGGCCTGCCAGACTACTGGACAACACTCTTTGTCACCGTTGAGCTGCGTTCCAAGCTTTCCCAGAATACTATCTTGAGTATACTAAGCACCCTGCGACACTTGAAGCTTTGGGAAGATACTAATCAAAGAGATCTAATCGCGGAGTTTGGAGCCGGGAAGTTCTTGGCCCGACTCTGTTGCACAAATCCACTGATAGACAGAGTTCCCCTTTCCCTGGACGGGCTTATCCCACGGCCTCGGTAATGGGTATGCCGAGCTCCGTATAGCCGTTCATGACGGCGATGCGGATTTGGACTTCCGCGACCTGCCGGTCAAAGTCCCGTGCCATGAGGCGCTGCCCCAGCAGTTTAACGCAATGCATCCGCTGCCCGGCAGGGTTATGCAAAGCATGATCCCGAGAGGGTGATCTCGACGCGGCTCCGGCGGTGGTAACCACTCCAGTTTCGCCAGATTGCGCGGCCGAGGTATTTCGAAGCTCTCAGGGCCTCGTTTCTGGCCACGGCACCCGCGGTGACGGTCTTCCACGGCTTGGCGTTTTTGCGGGGTGGGATGACGGCATGGGCGCCGCGGTCAGCGATGGCATCGTGGCATTTGCGAGTATCATAGGCGCCGTCTGCGGTGACGCTGCTGATCGTCTCGTTCGTCGGGATCTGGTTCAGAAGATCTGGCAGCACCGGCGCATCACCGATGTGGCGCCCGGTGATCTCCACGGCCCGAACCTCCAGCGTTTGTTCGTCGATCCCAAGATGTATCTTGCGCCAAACCCGCCGCTTGGGCCCACCATGCTTGCCTGCGTTCCACTCTCCTTCACCCTCGACCTTGATACTGGTGCTGTCCACTGCCCGGCAGGGCATCACGAAGTGATGTCCCGAGAGGGGATCAGCAGGTGCAATGGGTCGTGAGAGCCACGATACGGGACGTTCACGGCCAGCGTTCTCTGGCGGCGCGATAGCGTGCTGAAGTCGGGCACCGCCCAGTTCAAACCGATCAAACGCAACAGGCTCTCGACGAACCCGGCCGTCTGTCGGAGCGCCATACCGAACAGCACCTTCATCGTCAGGCATGTCTGGATGGCCGTATCGCTGTAGGTTTGCCGCCGCCCGCGTCATCCTGTCGGCACGGCGTCCCAGCTCATCTCGGGGTCGAACCAGACTGTCAGAGAACCTCTGCGCTTGAACGCTTTATTGTAGGCTGGCCAGTTTCTGGTCTTGTAGGTTGGGGGTGTCGGTCTGCTCATGCAGCCCAGCTACCACGCTGGATGCACGAGATGAATCCCTCAAAGGATTTGTGCAACAGAGCCCCTCCAAGACAAAGCGGCTGGAGCGCCTGGCCGAGATCCGCACCTTCACCTACGCACCCGAAGGGGACAATTTCGGCCGCGATGCGCTGCAACATACCGAGGTCATTGCGCTCGCCGCGCATTTTCTGACGGAAAGCGAGACGTTCCAGAACATCGTTCTGGCGCGCTACCCGTTCATCTTGATCGACGAGAGTCAGGATACGATGAAACCTTTAATGGAAGCGCTTTTGGCCTTCGAGGCGCGCCACCGCGGCCGCATCGCCCTAGGGCTGCTCGGGGACACGATGCAGCGCATTTTCACCGATGGTTTGCGGATCTTGACCAACGGGTAGGGGACTTCGCGCAACCGGCCAAACAGATGAACCACCGCAGCCGCGCGCGGATTGTGGACCTGGCGAATGCGATCCGGCGCGACGATGATGGCCGCCAGCAGCGCGCGCGAAGACAAACCGAGTGGCACTGTGCGGGTCTTTCTTGCGCCAAGCGAGGGCACGGATCGCGAGGCCTATGAAGCTTGGACCAGGGCAGAAATGGCCCGCATCACCAAAGACTCTGCATGGCAGGACGCGGAGGCGATTAAGACCCTCACAATCGAGCGTCACATGGCCGCCGCGCGTCTTGGTTTCAGCGAGCTGTTTGAGCCCCTGAGCAAGCCTGACAAGCTCAAGGACGGGTTTCGTGATGGCACGTTGCCTGCAATGCGGCTTTTCACCCACCGGGTCTTGCCATTGGTGACGACACAAAGCAATGGCGGTGCTGCGCAACGGCTCCCTGCTGGTCGATAAGAGAGGTATCCGGCTAGGGCACGGGGCCGGGTCACTGGCCTCGACGCGGTACGGGCGGGCGTCGCAGCGCTGATGACCCTATTTGAGGACGACCGAGATCCGAGCTGTGCAGAAGTGGTTGCCGT
>NZ_CAJXIP010000261.1 GCF_913054395.1 uncultured Roseovarius sp. | reverse complement strand
CTCTCGCTCTTCTTATAGAGCGACGGGGCCGGGTTACAATGCGCCCCTTTCGCAAGATTAGGTCAGATATGCCCGAATTACCCGAGGTTGAGACAGTGCGCCGCGGCCTTGCCCCGGTGATGGAGGGCGCCACCATCGCGCGGGCCGATGTGAATCGCCCCGATCTGCGTTGGCCGTTTCCCGCGAACATGGCAGCGCGCCTTGCCGGTCAAAAGGTGCTCGGGCTCAGGCGGCGCTCGAAATACATCCTCGCAGATCTGGCCTCCGGCGAGACACTGTTGATCCATCTCGGCATGTCGGGGCGGATGCTGATTTCCGGCGATCCGCTGGGTAAGTTCGTGCATAATCACCCCGCCCCCGAAAAGCACGATCATGTCGTGTTTCACATGGACAACGGCGCGCGCATCACCTTCAACGATCCGCGCCGCTTTGGCGCGATGGACGTGATGGACACCGCCACCGCCGAGACGCATCCCCTTCTGGCCAAACTGGGCCCAGAGCCTTTGGGCAATACCTTTGACGAAACCTACCTGACCGAGGCCCTGAAGGGGCGCAACACGCCGATCAAATCCGCCCTTCTGGATCAGCGAATCGTCGCGGGGCTGGGCAACATATACGTTTGTGAAGCCCTCTTTCGGGCGGGTATTTCGCCCAAAAGGCGCGCCGGAAACATTTCTGCGGCCCGTGCCGCAAGCCTTGTGCCGATCATCCGCGAGGTGCTTGGCGATGCTATCCTTGCAGGCGGATCATCGCTTCGAGATTTTCGCCGGGCGGATGGCGAATTGGGTTATTTTCAACACAATTTCGATGTTTACGACCGTGAAGGCGCGCCCTGCCGCACCGCCGACTGCACCGGTCATATCACCCGCATCGTTCAGTCGGGCAGATCCAGCTTCTATTGCCCCCTATGCCAAAGATAGGTTGAACCGGCGGCTCACAATGGTAATGAATCAGGTCTGACGGAAACAAGTGAAAGCAGATTTCATGGCCTATGAGACGATCATCGTCGAAATAGAAGACCACGTAGCCCTCATCAAACTCAATCGGCCGGACGCGCTTAATGCGCTCAACGATCAGCTCATGTCAGAGCTGACCTGTGCCCTTGGTGAGGCGCAACAGAATGACAAGGTACGCTGTATCGTCCTGACCGGCTCGGAAAAGGCATTTGCCGCCGGTGCCGATATCAAGATGATGAGCGAGAAAAGCTTTGTCGATGTCTTCACCGAAGACCTGTTCACAGCCGATAGCGACGCCATTCAACGGGTCCGCAAGCCGATCATCGCCGCCGTATCCGGCTATGCGCTTGGCGGCGGCTGCGAGCTGGCGATGATGTGCGATTTCATCATCTGCTCGGACACCGCGAAATTCGGCCAGCCCGAGATAAATCTTGGCGTCATCGCCGGTCTTGGGGGCACCCAGCGCCTGACCCGGTTTGTCGGCAAGTCCAAGGCGATGGACATGAACCTGACCGGGCGCTTCATGGATGCCGAAGAAGCCGAACGCTCTGGCCTGGTAAGCCGTGTCGTGCCCGCCAAGAAGCTGATGGAAGAGACAATGAACGCCGCGCAGAAGATCGCGGAAAAGTCGATGATCACGGTGATGGCAGCCAAGGAAGCGGTCAACCGGTCCTACGAGACTACGCTGCGCGAGGGCCTGCTGTTTGAACGGCGCGTGTTCCATTCGCTGTTTGCGACCGAGGATCAAAAAGAGGGCATGGCCGCCTTCGCCGAAAAACGCCAGGCACAGTTTCGCGACAAGTAACGCGGGCCTTTGGCCAAAAAAAGAGAACCGGGCGGGGGTCAATTCCCTCGCCCGGTTCTTTTGTGCAACCCCTAAGGTGCGGTAAGTGCCTTAGATAAGTCCCGCCTCGCGGAACATCGCCTTTACATCCGCCTCGGGCCGTGCACCGTAATGGCCGATCACCTCGGCGGCCGCGATACAGCCCATGCGCCCCGACACCTCAAGCGTCTGGCCCGTGGCGACACCGTAGAGGAACCCGGCGGCAAACTGATCGCCCGCGCCGGTGGCATCGACCGGCACCACCTCTGTGACCGGCACCGACACGCTTTCGTCACCCTCGACGACAACCACGTCATGCCCTGATCGCGTACATACGATAAGACCGCTTTCCGCCGCCGCCTGCTCCAGGGCCGCGCCAAGGTCTTCGGTCTGATACAGGGCTTTCCACTCGTGCTCGTTGCCGAACACGATGTCGAGTTCGCGCACAAGCTGGCGGAAATCATCGCGATGGCGATCGACGCAAAACGGATCGGACAGCGTGATCGCCGCCCGTCCGCCGCCCGCACTACAGGCCCGTGCCGCCCCAAGG
>NZ_CAJXIP010000260.1 GCF_913054395.1 uncultured Roseovarius sp. | reverse complement strand
CGCTGGAGGCATGCGAAGGTCCCTGTTGATGAGATGGCGCGTGTATTGAAGCGCTGTCGGTCGACGATCTTTCGAGAACTTAAGCGCAATCATTTCTCTGATGAATGCATGCCAAAGTGTGATGGCTATTACGGCGCGGCCGCCCAGATGATGGCCGCAGATCGTCGCGCGCGACAACGCAAACTGATCACGCATCCCGAACTTTGCCAGCGCGTGATCGAGCGGATCAAAAACGGATGGACGCCCGAGCAAATCGGCAACCGCATGCTCCATGAAAGGACCATTCCAAGGGTCTGCCAGGAAACGATTTACCGCTACATCTATTCCAAGGAAGGTCAGCGCGAAGATTTGTGGTGGTACCTTCCAACGCACCGTGTCGCGCGCAGGCCCCGGCGAACCAGACGCCGCAGAGAGCCTAAATTCCATCGCGATGTCAGTATCCTTTTCCGCCCCGACGATGTCGCTCACCGCCGCCAGTTCGGTCACTGGGAAGCTGATTTGATGCTGTTCAAACAGAAGCTTGGTCAAACCAACGTCACCTCACTCGTCGAGCGTGTCAGCCGGTTCACAGTGATCCGGAAGAACCCAAATAAGCGGACAAAACCTGTCATGGGAAAGATTATGGATGCCATCCGTGATCTTCCCCTCCCTGCACGCAAGTCAATTACCTTTGATCGTGGCACGGAGTTTGTAAGCTGGCCCCACCTGCAGGCTGAGATCGGGACACAGACTTGGTTCTGTGATCCATCCAGCCCCTGGCAAAAAGGTACTGTCGAGAACACAAACCGCAGGCTTCGAAGATGGCTCCCGCGTAAGCGCGACATCCGGCAATGCACAGATCACGATATGAAGGTGATCTGCGATCGCCTCAACAACACGCCCCGTAAATGCCTCGGATGGAAAACACCCGCCGAAGTCTTCCGCGAAAAAATGATGGAGGAAATGGGTCGATCCGCCTACCCTCAGAAGGAATAGGAGTCGCGGTTCAAGTATCGCTCACATTTGCATTTCCGGCGATGCGTCCCAATACAGCCGCCGCCAATAGGCCGTTCCCGGAAAGATATCCGCTGTCACCCCGCCCAGACACACCACAGGCTGCGCCGCCGCCAGCGAACAGATTGGGGATCGGCAAGCCATTGCAGGCAATAACCCGTGCTGAGTTGTCAATCCGCAGCCCCCCTTGTGTGTGAAACAGCGCGCCAGTGACCCGCACGCCACAATAGGGAGGCGCAAGACGTGTTGTTCCGAAGCTGCGGCCAAAGCCATCCGTGCCACCGGTTGGAAGAGTGTCTATGGTTTCCTTGAGCGTAGTGGCGGGCAGTCCAAGGGCCTTGGCCAGTTCGTCCAGCGTGGTGGCGGTTTTGACCGCTCCCTGGGCCTCAGCGCGCTTAAAATCTTCGAACTGCCGCGCGACATCTGCGATCCGCGTATCAAAGATGGCAAAGGCCTCACCTCCCGGCTGTGACAGTACAGCGCGTGCGGCCTCGGAATAGCCCTGTGCCTCGTTCCAGAAACGCTTTCCTGCGCTGTTCACCTGTACGCCACCTTCGGTGATCGTGGCCCAAGTGATGAGGATACCGTGGGGATGGGCCACATTGCCGTGGCCCTGATAGGCGCCCAGATGCTGGGTTGCTGCGCCAATCTCATCGGCCCAAAGCACGGCCTCGCCACGGTTTCCATCATGGCCAAACCAAAGGCCGCTTTCGATTTCGGGCATATGCTGGGCCACCAGCGCGCGGTTGCCGCCAAAGCCGTTGCAGGCAAGGATCAAGCGCTTGCAGCCAATGGTTTCCACCCCACCATCGGGGCGACGCGCGGCAACGCCATGCACCGAGCCGTCGGCAAAATACAGCGTCTCGGCGCGGCGCTCGCAGATGATGTCGATGCCTGCATGCTCGGCGGTGCTGCGCAGCGCGTCGATCAGTTCTGACCCCGCCCGCGTTGGCAGCCCGTGCATCCGACGGCTGGAATGGCCGGGATAATCAAAATCATCGACAACCGAGAACGGAAGCCCATGCGTCTCGGTCAGCCAATCGATCACATCGGCGGCATTCTGCGCCATGAGATCCACAAGGCCCTGATCGTTTTCACCATGGGCTTTGGCCTGAATATCTGCTGCGAACTGGGCCGAGCTGTCAGCTATGCCTGCCGCCTGTTGCAACTTCGTTCCTGCCGCTGGAATCAGCCCCGCCGACAGAGCGGTGGACCCAGAAGGTAGCGCATCGGCCTCAATCACCAGAACGTCTTGGCCAGACTCATGAGCTGAGAGGGCCGCAATTAGACCACAAGCTCCAGCGCCGATGATCAGGACCCCTACCTCTAGGTCAAAGCTTCGCGGCGGTGATTTAACCCTCGGAGTCGTCATATCGCGCTCCGTT
>NZ_CAJXIP010000259.1 GCF_913054395.1 uncultured Roseovarius sp. | reverse complement strand
GCAGGGCTGTTCCAGCATGATATCCAGATGTGCCACTGCGCGGCCCGTGCGCGTTGCATCCAGTGAGGTCGAGCCACAGTTCCAGTCGCCATAAAGAATGGGCCCACTGCCAACGGCCTCGCGCACCTTGATCAATCTCTCGACATCCGTTTGCCAGTCACCCGACGCACCCAATTTCGCTTGAAACTGGGTCATACCCTGCGCCTGTGCCTCAATTGCGATGCGAGCCATTTCGTCAGGCTCAATACAGGTAATCGAATGATACAGCGGCAAATCAGCCTGCCTTTGCCCACCGAGAAGCGCATGAAGTGGAAGCCCCGCGGCTTGCCCGGTAAGATCCCAAAGGGCGATATCAAGCGCCGATTTAGCATAACGATGATCGGGTAAATAGGCGTCTGCTTTGGCCATGAGCGCCTCTGGCCCGATGGGATCAGCGCTAAGAATAACCGGTGCAAGCTCGGACAACGCAGGCCCCACACCGCGCGCGTAGGCAGGCAGGTAATGCGGGATCGGGCAAACCTCGCCCCAGCCGGTCAGGCCTGTGTCGGTTTCAATGCAAAGCACCGCTGTTTCAACCGTGTCGCAGGTTTTGCCTTCGGCCATGTAATAGGCCGAGTGGCTGGTCAGCGGCACATGCCAAAGAGAGAGGCGTTTGATCTTCATCGGTACACCGCCACCGGCTCGCCCAAGATGCCTTCGTCGGGGTGTACGCCGAGACCCGGCGCTTCTGGCAGGTGGAGGTGGCCATCAATATTGCGTGGGCCGCGCCCGCCTGCGATGTCCAGCGTGATCATATCCTGGCACGCCCAGACCGCGTGGCAGTTTGCATCCGGAATAGTCGCGGCCAGATGCAGCGCCTCAGCGTCGGCCAGCACAGACCCGCCCGTCGCCATGACAAACATATCGATACCGTGTGCCAAGGCGATGTCGCGCATACGTGCTGCCTTGGTCAGGCCACCCACGCGGTTCAACTTGATGCCAAACACCTCAGCCAATCCGTCCCTCGCAATGCGGGCGGCGTCTTGCAATGTCACAAGGCTTTCATCGACAGACACAGGCGCCGCATGTTTGCCTGCGATCGCCGCGATGTCGTCAAGGCTTTCGCAGGGTTGCTCAAACATCACGTTCAGGTCTTCGGTTGCGGACATAACACGTAAGGCCTGCTGGCGGGTCCAGCCGCGATTGACGTCATAGAGGACGATTTCGCCATCGCGACGCAGACTTTCCACATCACGCACGCGTGCGATATCGCGTTCAATATCGCCGCCGATTTTAACCGAATGGGCGACATAGCCGCGCTGGCGGTAACGCTCGATAACGGCGCGGGTTTCTTCCACGGTCTTTGCCCCGACAGACGACGCGATCGGTCGCGGCGTGCGCGATCCGCCGCCCATCAGATCAGCAATCGAAAGGCCCGCCGCTTGGCCTGCGATGTCCCAACAGGCCATGTCGATGGGGGATTTGGCATAGAGATGCCCCGGCAGCGCAAGGTCCATCGCCCGCTCGATTTCCAGTCCCCGGCGCGGATCAAGGCCAATGATGAAGGGGGCCATCGTCTCGATCCCTGCGCGGATGCCCGGACCATGGGCAGGCACATAGGTGTGTCCCCAGGGCGTGCCTTCGCCCCAGCCCGTGAGGCCCGTACCGGTTTCGATTTTCACCAGCGTGGCATCGAGAACCTCGAACTTGAGCCGCCCACCGGACAGCCAATAAGGATGCTCCAGCGGTAAGGCAATCTGATAGACGGTGATGCGGGTGATCTTCATGGCGTCACAACGATGTTGCCAGTGTGCTCTTTGGCGATGAAAGCGCTCTGGGCAGCGCGCAAATCCTCAAGTGGATAGGCGGCGGCGAGGGAGGGCTTGATCGCGCCTTCCTCAATATAGCGCACGATGTTGGGCATGACTTCCAGATCAATGACGGTCGAGCCTGTGAACGTCAGATCACGCAGATAGAAGGTGCGCAGATCAAGGGACACCATCGGCCCTGCAATCGCGCCCGAGCAGGTGTAGCGCCCGCCCCGTTCCAGGATGTCGATCAAGCTGGGCCAATACGGGCCACCGACGACATCGGCCACGACCGTAATGCGTTCATCGCCCAAAGCACTGCGCAGATGGGCAGGCGCGCGCGGCAGGATCATATCCGGACCAAGGGCCGCCACATCGCTGTGTTTCCCCTCTGATGCCATTGCGATAACCCGCGCACCACGGCGTTTGGCCAGTTGCACCAGCGCACCGCCTACACCGCCGGACGCGCCGGGGATGAGCACTGTATCGTCCGCCGTAACCCGGGCGCGGGTCAACATGCCTTCAGCCGTAGAATAAGAGCAGGAAAATGTCGCCAGTTCGGCGTCGCTCGGCGTGGAATTCACAGCCAGGGCTTTGCTGGAC
>NZ_CAJXIP010000258.1 GCF_913054395.1 uncultured Roseovarius sp. | reverse complement strand
GAGCGTATTGTTCGCGCCGTTGCCCGGCGCGCGGCCCCGCCATAGCGAGTTCATGTCCAGACCCACCGCGTGCAGACCGGGAATCGGCTGGTCGTTCCCGTCCAGCACGCGCGCCTTGCCGTCTATGCGCAGGCCGACCGTGGTGGTGGAATCGCCGGGAAATATCTGCACGGCATAGAACGGCCCTTGCTGAATCGGCCCGAGGCAGGGATTGGGGGTGTGGTTGGGATCGCCCAGAGGCATATCGGCCTTGTCCCGTCCACGCCCGAAGTCATCATCCACACCCCGGGCGGCTTGCTGGTTGAAGCGCGCGACGGTGTCGGCGAGGTTGCCGGGATTGACACCGATACGCGCGGCAAGCGCATCGAGGGTCGGCTCGGTGAGGATATAGCCGGCGGCGATCAGCCCTTTCAGCCCAAAGCCGCCCGGGCGCACCAGGCCCAGGCCGTATTTCTTGATGAACGGGTGGTCGCATACAAGGTGCGCCGGCACAGAGCCGGTGCGGTGCATGGGCTCCACCAGGTTGGTCGCCGCCTCGTTACCGAAACGCCTACCGTCCCGGTTGACCGCAATGCAGCCTGGCTTGCCGCGATCCATATAAAGGTGCGGAAATTTGCGTATTCCGCCGTCGGGCTTCCTCAGCAGCGAGACCACCACCCAGCCGGCATTGCTCAGGTTTTCGCCATCGAAGCGGCCGCCAGCGTCGCGGGCTTGCTGCAAACCGTCGCCGGTATTGCCCTCCGGCACCAGCGACACATGGTGTTCGGCAAACGGAATGTACTGTTTGCGCATGTCCGGATTGGCGGAAAAACCGCCGGTGGCCAGCACGACGCCACGGCGTGTGCGAATTTCCACCGGTTTGCCGTCGCGCTCGACAACCACGCCTTTGATCGCGCCATGCTCGTGGATCAGGCTGCGCATGGGCGTGTCTTTCCACAGCTCCACCCCGGCATCGATCGCCGAGCGCAGCAGCCGGGCAGCCATGGCATTGCCCATGGTCAGCCGCGTACCGCGCGAATAGCTCAGCCGATCCACGCCAAAGCGCACCGCCAACTTGGCGATGTGTTTGAACGAGGTGAACGACGTGGTGACCTTGGCGATGTGCGGCATGTCGCCAATGCCGAACATCATGCCGCCCGGCGCGTTGAATTCAGTCAGCGGGGGCCGTAATTGGTCGAAGTATTCGCCCAGCTCACGACCGTCATATTCCACCGGGCAAAGCAAACGGCCATCGGCGGAAAAGCCCTTGGCCTGCGGATGCCAGTCGGCAAAGCCGCGCTGCACGGCGAAACGTACCGAGGTACGCGCGTGCAGGTAATCGACCATGCGCGGCGCGGCATCAAGAAAAGCCCGCAGCAGATCGGTACGCAGTGTCGGCCCCACCACTTCCTGAACGTAAGCGAAGGCTTGCTCTGGATCATCTTTCAAACCGGCCTCGGCCGCCTGGGTATTGCACGGCACCCAGATGCCGCCGCCGGAAAGCGCGGTGGTGCCGCCGAACAGCCCGGTCTTTTCTACCAGCAGTACGTCGAGGCCCTGGGTTGCGGCGACGATCGCGGCCGTCATGCCGCTGCCGCCAGAGCCGACGACGACTACGTCTTTTTCAATCACCGGATTGTCATTCATTCTTGTAGGTTCCGTTGTTTCTGAAACTGATCGAGATGAGGGTGCTGCCCCGTACGCCGGTTCAGTCCGAGGTCTGCCGGGTCTGTTGATACAGCTCGGCAAAATGCGGCTGACAGCTGTTCTTGCCACCATTGATCTCGATGCATTCGCCTGTGATGTAGCCGGACTCGTCGGACGCGAGAAAAGCGGTCAGCGCCGCTATATCCTCAGGCGTGCCGAGGCGTTTGGTCAGGACGTACTTGCTCGCAAAGGCAAGGATCTGCGGAGCCGTCGCCTCCATCGCAGGCGTAACGATGACCCCCGGTGCAATGGCGTTACAGCGCACGCCTTGGCGACCGTATTGCGTCGCGATGTGGCGCGTCATATTGATGATCGCAGCCTTGCTGGTGCCGTAAGCGATTCGCACCAGGTCGCCCTTGGTGCCGGAGCCGGAGGCGGTGTTGATGATCGACCCGCCCCCCGCTTCGATCATGTGGGGGATGGCGAACCGGCAGGCCAGCATGTAGCCGGTCAGGTTCACGTCCAGGGTTTTGCGCCATACCTCCATGGGTATTTCCAGCAGACTGAGGTCCTGGCCGTGAGTCTGCGGGTCGGTGATCGCGGTGTTGTTGTGCAGAATGTCCAGCCGACCGAAGTGCTCGACCGTCTGGGTCACCATCGCCTCGATTCTGTCGGCATCGGCGGCATCGAACCGCAGCGCCAAGCCGTTGCCCTCCAGCGCATCGGCGGCGCGTTGCGCCGTTTCCAGATTGATATCGGCGCACACGACTTTCGCGCCTTCACGCG
>NZ_CAJXIP010000257.1 GCF_913054395.1 uncultured Roseovarius sp. | reverse complement strand
TCGGTTTGTCGCCGGGACAAGAGCAGCCGGTTGATGGTCAAAGGCAGGGCGATCACCGCGCCCAAGACGGTTGTCAGCGCGGCAATCTGGGCCAGCGAAAACCGCCAAGGCCAAACCTCATCATCCCCCTGAGGGACCGCATGCCAGATCACGTCCCAGGTCAGCTTGTAGAGGCCGAACAACAGCGTTGTTGCGACGATCAGCCATGTGAGGCCGATCACCACGAAAATCAAAGTGGGCACGCCTTTCATCCCAAGAGAGGCGGCGACGGCCTTGATATGGGTTTCGGGCGAGACCCAGCCCTTTTCCTTTTGGCGGGTTGCACCCTGCACCAGATAGAACACCAGCGTCAGGCCGAGGAATATCCACAAGAGGGGATGGGTCACGATGCCCTGATAGGTCTCATATGTCTGCACGCTGAAAATAACCTTGTTTCAATCCCCACATCACAACCTTGCCGCGAAACTGCACGTGTCACAAGGCGCGACGCTTTGGGCGTCGGGGCTTGTCCGGGCATTCCCTTGGGCGAAGCGTGCTTTCGCGCCTTGCAAAACCCCACCGCCACCCCTAGTTTCCGCAACAATTCGCGGGGTCTTTCCCGCCGCAACCTATGAAGGACACGACCCCATGGAAGCCTTTGGCCAGTTTATCCCGCTCATCCTGATTTTCGCGATCATGTATTTCCTGCTGATCCGTCCGCAGCAAAAGAAGCTCAAAGAGCACAAGGCGATGGTTGATGCCCTGCGCCGTGGCGATCAGGTGGTCACCCAGGGCGGGCTTATCGGCAAGGTGCATAAGGTCAAGGACGACAACGAGGTCGAGGTCGAGCTTTCCGAGGGTGTCAAGGTGCGTGTCGTCCGCTCGACCATCGCGCAGGTCCTTTCCAAGACCGAGCCGGCCGAAGGCTGAGGCTGGCGCCCGACCGGACATTCTTTGTTAACTCTCTGAAAAGGCAGGATTATGCTGCAAATTGACCTGTGGAAACGCCTATGTATCTGGGGCATCGTCGCCCTTGGTCTTTTGCTGGCCCTGCCGAATGCCTTTTACGCGAGGGTGGAGAGCCATAACGACGCCCTCGCCGCGATCGAGATCGGGGCCACGGAAACCCCCGAGATCGCGCAGGCGCTGTCGCAATGGCCCGACTGGATGCCCTCGGGGCTGGTCAACCTCGGGCTCGATCTGCGCGGCGGTGCGCATCTTCTGGCCGAGGTCAAAGTCGCGGATGTCTACCGCGCGCGGGTGGAGGGCATGTGGCCCGAGGTGCGCGATCTGCTGCGCGAAGAGCGTGACCGCATCGGCCCGATCCGCCTGCAACCCACCGAAGAGGCCGAGCTTCGCGTGCGCCTTGTCGAGCGCCCGGACATGGCAGCAGAGGCGGCCAGCCTTGTGCGCGGTCTGGCGCGCACGGTCACAAGCCTGACCGGGGCAGGGGCCAGCGATATCGACGTCACCTCCGAAGCGGGCGAAATCATTGTCCGTCTGAGTGAAGCCGAACAGCTTGCCACTGACGACCGCACCGTGCGTCAGGCGCTTGAAATCATCCGCCGCCGGATAGACGAGGTCGGCACCCGCGAACCCACGATCCAGCGCCAGGGCGCCGACCGTATCCTGATCCAGGTGCCCGGCGTCGGCAGCGCGGCCGAACTCAAGCAGATCATCGGCACCACCGCGCAGTTGACCTTTCAGCCGGTAGTCAGCCGCACCTCGAACGCCGAAGAGCGCGCCGGTGCGGGTAACGAGGTTCTGCCCTCGCTGGATGACGAAGGCGTCTATTACATCCTCGAGCGGGCACCGGTGGTCACCGGCGAGGAACTTGTCGATGCACAGCCCGATTTCGACCAGAACGGCCGCCCGGCGGTCTCGTTCCGGTTCAACCCGACCGGCGCGCGCAAATTCGGCGATTACACAGCCGAGAACATCGGCAACCCCTTTGCCATCGTGCTTGACGGAGAGGTCATAAGCGCCCCCGTGATCCAGAGCCATATCGCCGGCGGATCGGGCATCATCACCGGCAATTTCAACGTTGAGGAAAGCACCAAACTGGCGGTTCTGCTGCGGGCGGGGGCCTTGCCTGCGGGGCTTGAGTTCCTTGAGGAACGCACGGTCGGGCCGGAACTTGGCGCCGACAGTATCGAGGCGGGTAAGATCGCCTGTATCGTGGCCTTCGCGCTTGTGCTTGTCTTCATGTTCGCGAGCTATGGCACCTTCGGGATTTTTGCCAATATCGCCCTTGTCATCAACGTCGCTCTGATCTTTGGCCTGCTCAGCTTGATCGGCGCCACGCTGACCCTGCCGGGGATCGCAGGGATCGTTCTGACCATCGGGATGGCGGTCGATGCCAACGTCCTTGTCTTCGAGCGGATCAAGGAAGAGGTGAAATCGGCCAGGGGACCGGCGCGTGCGATCGAGCTTGGCTATGAAAAGGCGATGAGTGCGATCATCGACGCCAATATCACCACTTTCATTACCGCTCTGATCCTTTATGTCATGGGTTCTGGCCCGGTGCGCGGCTTTGCGATCACGCTTGGGCTTGGCATTATCACCTCTGTCTTTACCACGCTCTTCGCGACCCGGCCGATCGCCG
>NZ_CAJXIP010000256.1 GCF_913054395.1 uncultured Roseovarius sp. | reverse complement strand
GTCCCAAGCCCAAGACTCGCCGCAATTCCCGAAGCCCGCCCATCTGCAAGCGCAGTGCGCAGCGCGAACAAAAGCGCGGGGCCGGGGCTCAGCAGGGCGGCGATCAGAACCGCGTTGAAGGTGAAAAGGTCGAGATAGGACATCGCAAGGCCCCGTCGCGATCAGGTCGCGTCGATATCGGGGGCGTCGACCGCCTTCATGCCGACGATATGATAACCGGCATCGACATGCAGGTTCTCGCCGGTGACGCCGCTGCCGAGATCGGACAACAGATAAAGCGCCGAGCGTCCCACATCGTCAATCGTCACATTGCGGCGCAACGGCGAGTTCAGCTCGTTCCATTTCAGGATATAGCGGAAATCGCCAATACCGCTGGCGGCCAGTGTCTTGATCGGGCCGGCACTGATGGCGTTGACGCGGATACCGTCCTTGCCCAGGTCCTCGGCCAGGTATTTCACGCTGGCCTCAAGGGCGGCCTTGGCCACGCCCATGACGTTGTAATGCGGCATCACCTGCTCGGCGCCATAATAGGTCAGCGTCAGGGCGCTGCCGCCTGCGTTCATCATCTTTTCGGCGCGCTGCATCACTGCGGTGAAGGAATAGACCGAAATATCCATGGTCATCATGAAATTGTCGCGGCTGGTGTCGACGTAACGCCCGCGCAATTCGTTCTTGTCGGAAAATCCGATGGCATGCACCACGAAATCAAGGCTGCCCCAGCGTTGCTCCAGCTCTGCAAACAGCGCATCGACCGATCCCATGTCGCTTACATCACAGGGCAGGACAACATCCGAGCCAAGTTGAGCGGCCAGAGGGGCAACCCGCTTTTTGAGCGCATCCCCTTGATATGAAAAGGCAAGTTCAGCCCCTGCATCGGCGCAGGCCTTGGCAATGCCCCAGGCGATTGATTTATCATTGGCAAGACCCATGATAAGCCCGCGTTTTCCCGCCATCAGATTATTTGACATTCCCAGCCCCCGGCCCAATTCTGCATTACCTGTCCTTTAGGCGATAGGGAGGGTTGCATCAAGAGCCGCAACCCCCAACATGGGCAGAGACCCCTGACATTGGGCATTTTCAGCACGATGCCCCCTGCCGATATTGCGGATTGCAGAGAGAAAAGAAGAAAGAAGACCATGCAAAGAGATGGAATTTTTGCGGGCGACAACCCGTTCGAGATCGCCCGCCGCTGGCTGGCCGAGGCCGAGGCTTCCGAGATCAATGATCCAAACGCCGTCGCCCTCGCGACCGTCGATCCGACCGGCCTGCCGAATGTGCGCATGGTCCTGCTCAAGGAAATCGCCGAGGACGGCTTTGTCTTTTATACCAATTATGAAAGCGCCAAGGGGAAGGAGCTGGGCGAGAATGGTCGGGCGGCGATGGTGCTGCACTGGAAATCGCTGCGCCGCCAGATTCGCATTCGCGGGCCGGTGGTGCGCGAAGCGGGCGAAAGGGCCGATGCCTATTATGCGTCGCGCTCACTCAAGAGCCGCCTCGGGGCCTGGGCCTCGGAACAGTCGCGCCCACTCGATTCGCGGGCTACATTGATGGCGAAGGTGGCCAAGGTCACTGCGCAGAAAGGGACCAATCCGCCACGCCCACCCTTTTGGGGAGGTTTCAGAATCGAACCGGTTGAGATTGAATTCTGGGCGGATGGGGCATTCAGGCTCCATGATCGCTTTGTATGGCGTTGTTCAGCCCCGGGCGAAACTTGGAGTGTTCAGCGCCTCAATCCCTGAATTTCACGTGACGTGAAATGCATGGCATTGAAAATGAAAGATATTTTTGGCTTGCAGGAGAGGGGCAATATAACGCAAGTGTTAACGCAGTCTTGGGGATGAAGACTGTTAGGTAGGGCATAGTGACGATAGAACATGATGATATTCGCAGAGTAAAGGGACGTGTTAAGTGGTTTGACCCGGTTAAAGGGTTTGGTTTTGTAGTTGCCGATGAAGGTGGTCCCGATATTTTGTTGCACGCCAACGTTCTAAGGAACTTTGGTCAGAGTTCTGTGGCCGACAGGGCCGCAGTGGACCTTGACGTGCAAAGCACCGACCGTGGACGTCAGGCGGTCACGGTCCACATGATCGAGCCGCCGGATGCCTCAGAGGCGGGCGGACTTGCCGATCTTGATGACATCGACCCCGAAATCATCCGCGCAGCACCGCTAGAGCCCGCGCGTGTCAAATGGTTCGACAAGGGCAAGGGGTTCGGTTTTGCCAATACCTTTGGCTGCGACGAGGACGTGTTTGTGCACATAGAAGTGCTGCATCGCTCTGGTTTGGCTGATTTACAACCCGGCGAGGCATTGGCGATCCGCGTGATCGAGGGTAAAAGGGGCCGAATGGCAACTGAGGTGTGCGGATGGGAAATGGCAGTAAAGGCGTCGGAGTTCTAGCGGCGTGTGTTTTGACCTTTGCCGGGGCGATGGCCTCGGCAGAGGAATGCCGCGACGACGTGGTGATGTTCCGAAGCGACGCAGGCATGGCGCGGTTCCGCGTCGAACTTGCCGATGACAAGGCCGAGCGCGCCAAGGGGCTGATGCATCGCAAGACGCTGTCGCAAAGTGCCGGGATGTTGTTCGTCTATCCG
>NZ_CAJXIP010000255.1 GCF_913054395.1 uncultured Roseovarius sp. | reverse complement strand
TGTCTGATCCGCGGATCGGCGATTTCCGGGTCATCGCCAGCCATCAGGAAAGCCTGCACAGCCATGATGCGGTCAGTGTTCTGACCGAGGGCGATACCTTTGCCTCTGACAGTCTTGATCCCAAGCTGTTTCACACGTTGGTGCATGGTGCCTGAAGCGGGCCGGGCCGGGTGCCTGTTTAGCCGGCATGGCGTGTAAGATTTAGGCGACTTCCCGCGTGTCGGGCGGCAATTGTTTTGACGATGGGTCAATTTGGTGCCATCGACGTCTGGCCTTGCGTTACGCTGTTGTCACCCGGCGCAGGTATCGCGGTGGTGTACTGGCTGACAAGGAGACTGATATGTTTACTCCCGACTTTCCGTTGAAACTTTCTGCCGCCGGATTTCGGTTCGCCGGGTATATGGTCGAAAGCAATCTGCGCGTGGCACAGGTGCTTGGAGAGGCCGCGCTTAAGACCGGGCCATTCTCGAAGCCGTTGAGCGCAAAGTCTGCTGAGCCGCAGCGCGCCCCGCGCCCCGCCCGCGCCAAACCCGCAGCGGCAAAGCGGGTGGCGCCCGCAAAGCAAGCCCAGGCCGCGCATACGCCCGCGCCCGCGCCGGTGAAAGCCGAAGCCCCCGCCAAGACCGCCCCCCCGGTGGCAAGCCCGGCTTCCAGAGCCGCCGCCAAGCCAAGCCCGAAAGCAGCCAGCCCGGCGCCGAAAACCGCGCACCCGGTCGTCAAGGCAACGCCTGAACCTGCCCCGAACAAGGCCTACCGCAAACCGTCTATGCCGCCTGCGATGCCGACGAAGGCAAAGAAATCCAAGTCAAAGTAATCACTTATGGCGCGGGATGCATCTGGCGCAACCCGGCCATTCCGAATTGGCGATGGTAACGTCAACGGCGCTGACCTAACTTGATGACAGGGAGGAAACCTGAACAAGACATAAAGTGAGGTTTCCAATGGCGAACATTGCAACAAACATCCCGACATCGCCCCTGCGCGACGGCTGGAAGAAATTCACAGCGGCTCTGGAGCGCGGTATCGAGCGTCACAGCCAGGTCACATCGCGCCGCAACCGGATCGAAGAGCTGGAATCGAAATCCGACGAAGAGCTTCAAAGCATGGGCATCCGGCGCGAAGACATCACATATCACGTCTTCAAGGATCTGTTCTACGCCTGAAGATTTGCGCGCACCATCACGCGTCACATTCAACCCCGGTGGGCCGATCCCGCCGGGGTTTTCCGTGCTTAAATGCTGCGACGCGGCGATATTTTGCCGGAATGGCCGGAACGTCGGGATTTCAGGACCATTTTAGGCTATGATCGTTGTGGGGAGGAACCCGTCACACTCTGACGAAAGGGGTTCCAATGGCCGAACAAGACCTGCACACCCGATTCCTGCCCGCCCAATGGCGGCGCGATCTGGATCTGTTTCTGGCCGAGCACGCGGCCGGGATGAACGCCTATCTGATAACGCGCACGCGCCTGGAAAGTCTGGTGCAGATGTATGCCCTGAACGATTCCGAACTGGCCGCGATGGGGCTTGCGCGCAGGGATATTCCCGCCTTTGTCTTTGAGGATATCCTGCCGGGTTAGGGTCGGCGTCGCTACGTGCGCGCATCCTGCTTGACAGTGCCGTGCCCGAAGGCCAACTCTGCGCGTCATGTTTGATATGCGTCCCGTGGGATATCTTGTTGGCCTGATGGTCATGGCCATGGGGCTTACCATGGTGTTACCGCTCTTGGTGGATATCGCCGAGGGGCGCGAGCATTGGCCGGTTTTCGCGGAAAGCATGATCGTCACCTGCCTGATTGGCGGGCTTGTGGCGCTTGCCTGTAAAAATTCGGTCGGTGAGGGGCTTACCATTCAGCAATCTTTCCTGCTGACCACGCTGGTCTGGGCGATGCTGCCGCTGTTCGGGGCGATTCCCTTCATGCTCGGTGAAACCGATCTCGGTTTCACCGACGCCTACTTCGAATCGATGTCGGGGATGACCACCACCGGGGCGACGGTGATTGCGGGGCTTGACGAGCTGCCCAAGGGGCTTTTGCTCTGGCGGGGCATTCTGCAATGGCTGGGCGGGCTTGGGATCGTGATCGTGGCGCTGGTTTTCCTGCCCGAGATGCGGGTGGGGGGCATGCAGTTCTTTCGCGCCGAGGGGTTTGACACCCTTGGCAAGGCGCTGCCGCGCACGATTGATATCTCGAAAGGGGTGCTGAATGTCTATCTTGGCCTGACGGCGATTTGCACGTTGTTCTATCTTGCGCTTGGCATGGGGGCATTCGATGCCACGGTGCATTCGCTGACCACGGTGTCGACGGGCGGTTTTTCCACCTCTGACAATTCTTTCGCGGCATTTCCGGGGGCACCGCAATATGCCTGCGTTGTGTTCATGATCCTGGCCAGCCTGCCTTTCGTTCGGATGATGCAGGGGGTGCATGGCAATATCAAACCGCTCTATCGCGATACACAGGTGCGCACCTATCTGCGCTGGCTGGCCTATGCGTTCGTTATGGTCGCGGCCTATGACCTATTGGTCAATGGCCGCTTTGAGGAAGAGAGCCTGCGCGCGCGGCTTTTCAATGTGGTATCGATCTTTTCCGGCACCGGGTATGGCGACGGCGATGTGACTGCCTGGGGCAATCTTCCCTTTGTGGTGCTGATCGTGGTGGGGGCCATCGGCGGCTGTACGAGTTCG
>NZ_CAJXIP010000254.1 GCF_913054395.1 uncultured Roseovarius sp. | reverse complement strand
CAAAGCCCCCGCCGGCGCGCATCGCCAGCCTGAAATCCCGGATCAGCAGCGCGATCATAAGAAGGCTCCGTCGAAATCGTCATGCTCAAGCGGTTTGGCCTTGAACGGGGCGACATCAAGCACCTGCGCCTCGGTCAGGCCAAGGTCGATATGCGTCGCCATCACCGCCAGGCCGCCCCCCGCAAGATGCGCGCGCACGGCGGCGGCGAACATCGCCACGGCATCGACATCAAGCGACACGGTCGGCTCGTCCAGCACCCAGATCTCGCGCCCGGTCACCAATAGCCGCGCCAGACCAAGGCGGCGCTTTTGCCCGGCCGACAGCGCACCGGCGGGACGGTCGCCAAGCGGGGTAAGCTGAAACGCCTCCATGGCCCGCGTGATATCGCTATTGCCAAAGGCCTGCGCCCAGAACCCAAGGTTTTCCCGCACGCTCAGCGTCGCCTTAATGCCATCGGCATGGCCTGCGTAAACAAGGCTGTCGGCAGGCACGTCAACCCGGCCCGATACCGGCGGTTGCAACCCGGCAATGGTGCGCAAGAGTGTGGTCTTGCCAATCCCGTTCGGCCCGCGCAGAACAAGCGCCTGACCGGGTGCTAGGTCAAACGACAGCCCCTCCAGTACCCGGATACCGCCGCGCGAGACACTCAGATCACTGACACTCAGCCCCATATCGGCAATCACACCGGCAAAAGCGCCACCGCCACGCGCCGCCCTTCGGATAAAAGCACGTTGTAGGTGCGGCATGCGGTGGGCGAGGTCATTGTTTCAACCCCAAGGCCCGCCTCCTCAAGCGCTGCGCGCAAACCGCTCGGGATATGCGCCATCTCGGCCCCGGTACCAATGAACAGAACGTCAATCTCGCCGACAAGCGCCAGGAGGGCGTCGGCGTCATCATAGCCGCCCCAGGCCCGCGCGCCGGTGACAGTCACACAGATCGGCCCTTCCATCACCTGCCCGGCCACGCGGAAAAAGCCCGGTCCGTAACCGTCGATCGGGGTGGCCCCGTCAAAGCTTATCTCGGTCATGCGCATGCTCAGGCTCCCTTAACTCCAGAGTGGCAGGCCACTTACCACGGCCAGGGCGATCACGCTATAGGCCGCCCAACGGTAAAGCCGCTGAAAGCGCGGGTCAAACAGGGACTGGCCGATCAGAGAGGTGATGAAATAGGGCACCGCCAGCGTCAGCGCCAAAAGGCCGGTTGTCGCCTCCAGATCGCCACGCGACAAGAGGTTCACCGCGATCACCACGTCAAGAGCGGCCAGAAACAGGATCGTGTTGGCACGCACCGATTGCGCCGCCGACTGGCCCGCCAGATAGAACAGGATCACCACCGGGCCGGTCAGCCCGGTCATCCCGCCAATCACCCCGGCCACCGCGCCGATCGCCACAAGCATCGGCCGCGAGACAATCCCGGAAAACCGCCAGCCCACCACAAGCGCGGCAAGGGTAAGCGCGGCCACCGCCGCCACAATCCAGCGGATCGTAACCGCCTCAAGCGCCTGCATGAGCCAGAGTCCGAACGGCACTGTCAAGAGCGCGGCAAGGGCCAGTATGGCGACCTCGCGCCGGTCTGCCTGCCCCCAGGCACGAGGCAGGAGCGCGGTCGTGCTGACGATGCCGGTCAGGGTCATCACCCCGACCACGGTCTGGGGCAGAAGGAAAATCCCGGCCACCGGCACAAAGACAAGCGCCGTACCGAACCCGGTAAAGCCACGCACGATCCCCGCAACCGAAATCGCCAGCAAAAGCCAGATCAGTCCGGGCGTGGCCCAGACCTGCAAGAGAAGATCAGGCATCGATATTCGCGAACTGGTTCCCGGCATTGGCATCCGGCTTGGACCAGTCACGCTTGACGCCAAGCCACAGCAGGACCGTGCTTGCCACGAAGATCGACGAATAGGTGCCGACAATCACACCCCAGATCATCGCAAAGACAAATCCCCGGATCACGTCGCCACCAAGGAAGTACAGCGCCAGAAGTGCCAGAAGGGTGGTCACAGAGGTCATCATCGTGCGCGACAGGGTTTCGTTGATCGACAGGTTCAGAACCTCGCTCAGCGGCTTTTGCTTGTATTTGCGCAGGTTCTCGCGGACCCGGTCGAACACCACGACCGTATCGTTCAGCGAATAGCCGACAATGGTCAGAAGCGCGGCAATAATGGCAAGGTCGAACTGAATCTGCATTTCCGAGAACACCCCGATGGTCAGCACAACGTCATGCACAAGCGCGACGACCGCGCCGACAGCGAACTGCCATTCAAAGCGCATCCAGATATAGATCAGAACCGCGCCAATCGCCAGAATGACGGCGATAACGGCGGTCTGGATAAGCTCGCCCGAGACCTTCGGCCCAACGCTTTCCACCGAGGTGAATGTGACATCGGGCACCGCCACCTGAAGAGCCTCCTCGACCGTCTGGATCACCGCCGCCGAAACGCTTTCCTGATCGTCCTGCGCCTGGATGCGGATCATCGCGACGTTCTGATCCTCGCCGAAGGTCGGATCGAACACCTCGGTGATGCTTATATCGCCAAGCTCAAGCCCATCCATCGCGCCGCGATAGGTGCCGATATCCACCGGCTCTGTGCTTTGGGTGCGGATCGTGGTGCCGCCCCGGAAATCAATCCCGAAATTCAGCCCCTGAAGCCCGAAAGACCCAAGCGCGATCACTATCAGGACCGCTGAAATACCAAGCGACA
>NZ_CAJXIP010000253.1 GCF_913054395.1 uncultured Roseovarius sp. | reverse complement strand
GTTGAACAGGGCCACATCACCGACCGGATCAATAAGGCGGTTGAGGGGTTGGGAGCTGAAAAAACCGTCAAGCGTGATGGCGATGAAAGAACCGAACCCAACCTCGAAGTGCGGATCGGGGCGATTTATGCGTTGGAGCGGCTTAGTCAGGACAGCGAACGCGATCATATCCAGATCATGGAAATCCTCTGCGCCTATATCCGCCAGAATGCCGGGCGCGAGGATGTTGCCCTGCCCGAGGGAGAGGCGACACCAGAGGAATGGCGCGCGTGGTCCAATGAGGGGCGCGAGCATCCCCGGCTGGATGTCGATGTGGCGCTCAAGGTGATCGAGCGGCGCGGGGCAGCGCGCAAGCAGCTGGAGAAAGAAAAGGGCTATCGTCCGGGGCTGGAACGCGCCCAACTGCGCAAGATCATCCTGTCAAAGCGCGACCTGACCGGGGCGGACCTAAGATTTGCCGAATTACAGGGGGCGGACCTCGGGTTCGCGCAGTTGCAGCGGGCAAACCTCCGGGGTGCGCAGTTGCAGGGGGCGCACCTCTGGGCCGCGAAGTTCGATGAAAACACAAACCTCAGCGAGGCTACTCTTCGAGATGCCTCGCTGAGGTTTGTGAATTGTACAAATATACCACAACTCACCGAGCATCTGGAGGGCATGTTTGGCGATACCACAGTCATCCTGCCGGGTGGGCATGGGCCGGAGCATGAAGACTGGCCCAGGCATTGGCCGAGGTCTAAGTTGGGCTTCCGGCAGTTCGAAGAGGAATGGAAAAAATGGCAGGCGGAGCCGGAGGGGTATGTTCCGCCGGAGCCGCCGGAAGAGGGCGAATGAGGGTGAAGGATGTCCCGGGTCGGGCCCGGGATGACGGGTTTCGCTTTGATCTATCCCAGCGTGGGTTTCACCCACCCTACACAGCCACAAAAATCTGGTGCATAAGGCGCTGACGACTCAACCACGCCAAGGATCAGACCCATGCATGATATCCGTGCCATCCGCGACACCCCCGATGCCTTTGACGCCGCCCTTGCACGGCGCGGGGTGGCGCCGATCTCGGGTGAGATCCTTGCGCTTGACGAGGCCCGGCGCGCGCGCATCCATGCGGCCGAGACCGCACAGGCCGAGCAGAACCGCGCCAGTAAAGAGGTTGGCGCGGCCAAGGCCAAGGGCGACGACGCCGAATTCGAGCGTCTGCGCGCGCTTGTGGCCGACAAGAAGGCCGAGGTCGCGGCAATGCAGGCCGAGGCCAAGGCGCTTGATACACAGCTTGACGACCTGCTGATGGGCATCCCCAACCTGCCGCATGCCGATACGCCCGATGGTGCGGACGAGGCCGATAATGTCGAAATGCACCGCTGGGGCACCCCGCGCGTCTTTGATTTCACCCCGAAAGAACATTACGAGCTGACCGGCGTCGTGCCGGGCATGGATTTCGAGCTTGCCGCGAAACTCTCGGGCAGCCGCTTTGTCGTGCTCAAGGGCGCCGTGGCGCGCATTCACCGCGCCCTGGCGCAGTTCATGCTTGATACGCATGTGGATGAAAACGGCCTGAGCGAGACCTGGACACCGGTTCTGGTACGCCCCGAGATGATGCTTGGCACCGGGCAATTGCCGAAATTCGGCGAGGACAGCTATGAGACCACCAATGGCTGGTGGCTTGTGCCGACCGCCGAGGTGACCCTGACCAACACCGCCCATGGCGAGACGCTGGACGAGGACAGCCTGCCGCGCCGGATGGTGGCGCATACGCAGTGTTTCCGTTCTGAAGCGGGCAGCGCCGGGCGCGACACCTCCGGCATGCTGCGCCAGCATCAGTTCGAAAAGGTCGAAATGGTGTCGATCGTGCATCCGGAGACCTCGGATGAGGAACAAAAACGCATGCTCGGCTGTGCCGAGGGCATTCTGCAAAAGCTCGGAATTCCCTTCCGCACGGTGCTCCTGTGCACCGGCGACATGGGATTTGGCGCGCGGCGCACCTATGACATCGAGGCCTGGGTGCCCGGTCAGAACTGCTATCGCGAGATTTCCTCGGTATCGACGACCGGTGCGTTTCAGGCCCGCCGCATGAATGCCCGGTTCAAACCCGCAGACGGCGGCAAACCGGAGTTCCTGCACACGCTGAACGGGTCCGGTCTTGCGGTCGGGCGCTGTCTGATTGCCGTGCTGGAAAATGGCCAGCAGGAGGATGGTTCCGTCACGCTGCCCGAGGCGCTCGCCCCCTATCTGGCGGGCAAGCTGACCCTCACATCGGAGGGGGCGCTGATCTGATCGGGCGCCCTGTCGGCTTCGTCCGGCTTCAGATACAGGAAAACCGGAGCGGTTCCGCCTCCGGTTTTCCGACAGGCTGCTATCGCCTCAGGTAGCGTCCAACCTCCACCCAACCTCCGCCAAACACGTCAGCCCCACGGCGCGTCTGCTGGTCACGTCAGCCGGGCAGGCCGGCCAAACCGGTCTGGCAACCAAGTCTGCCGCCGTTTTGTTGCAGGGCACGGCCGCGGCCTACTTGGCCTTTTTGACCTTCTTCTTTTTCTTCTTCTTGGTGTCCGATTTTTCCTCGAGGATCTTCGTCGCCTTGGCTTTTTCCTTGGCGATATCGGACTTGGCCTTGCCCTTTTCCTTCTTGGCTTTTGACTTTGCCTTGACCTTGGCGGCTGCAAACTCTGCCATCAATGCCTTGGCCTTGCGGGCCGCTTTTGCCGCCTTGGCTTCGGCTTTCGCGGCCTTTTCCTCGGCCGCCAGACGCGCGGCCTCAGCGGCGGCGATGGCGCTGTCGATCGTGTCGGCGCGCTCGTCCATGACCTTGCGCAGACGCGGGGCGAAGACCTTGGCGACCAGG
>NZ_CAJXIP010000252.1 GCF_913054395.1 uncultured Roseovarius sp. | reverse complement strand
GGCTATGTTCCGGCTTTGATCACTGACGATGGTGAGATCATTACAGAAAATCCTGCTGTGCTGCAGTATCTGGCCGATCAGTCACCCGATGCGGGACTCGCACCACCAAATGGTACGCTGGAGCGCACTCGGCTTCAGGAAGCCCTCAATTTCGTATCGTCTGAGCTGCATAAATCCTTTGGCCCGTTTTTTTCGGGTAAAGAGCTTGAAGGTGAGGAAAGGAAGAAGGCCGAGGCTGGTGTCGGACGCCGTGCCGCGCATATCGAACAACGTCTTGGTGACGGTCGCGCCTTTCTTCTCGGCGATACTTTCACCGTCGCGGACGCCTATGCTTTTGTGGTCCTCAACTGGGCAGGGTTTGTTGGGGTAAACCTTGCCGCCCATCCAAAAACCCAAGCTTACGTGACACGCATCGCGGCGCGTCCGGCCACGATCAAGGCAATGGTCGCAGAGGGTCTCATGGAGCAGGCAGCATGACAGAATTTGCCATACTAACAGGCGTGTTGGAGACCTATTTTGATGGCCTCTATCACGCCGACATTGAAAGGCTGGGACACGCCTTCCACCCGAAAGCGATCTACGCAACGGCGGACGAGGTGCCGCTGTTATATCGCACGATGGATGAATATTTCCCCTTGGTGGCGAAGCGCGTATCCCCGGCATCGCGCGATGAACCCCGGCGTGACGTGATCGAGTCCATAGAGTTCGCGGGCGAGAACACTGCCTTTGCCCGTGTGAGGTGTTCCATCGGTACGAAGGATTTTATCGACTTCCTGACCCTTGTGCGAACCGATGGCGAATGGCGGATCATGGCCAAAATTTTCCAAATCACTGAACGCGAGTCCTGAAAGGAGCCGATATGCCCTATGTAAACATCAAGGTAACCCGCGAAGGGGTTACCACCGATCAGAAAGCCGAGTTGATCAGCGGCGTTACCGACTTGCTGGTCCGGGTTCTCGACAAGTCTCCGGCGACGACCTTTGTTGTAATCGACGAAGTTGCGCTTGAGGATTGGGGGGTTGGCGGCCTACCAGTCGAACAATACAGACGCAAAGCGGCGAGTTGACCAAAATGTCCATTCGCACATCTCTTTGCGATCTGTTTGACATTGAACATCCGGTTCTGTTGGCACCGATGGCGGGTGTCAGCGGTGGCGCACTTGCCGCCGCAGTCAGCCGGGCTGGTGGTTTGGGTTTGATCGGTGGTGGCTATGGCGACGCCGATTGGCTCGCTCGCGAGTTCGACGCTGCGGGCGATGCGCGGATCGGGGTAGGCTTTATCACGTGGTCACTGGCTCGGCAGCCTCATCTGCTGGATCTGGTCCTTGAGCGTACGCCCGCAGCACTGGTGCTTTCGTTTGGTGATTTTCAACCGTTTCTTGGCAGAATCAGGGACAGACAGACGAAACTTATCGTTCAGGTGCAGACGTTGGATCAAGCGAGCGAAGCTGTGGATGTCGGCGTCGACGCCATCGTGGCACAGGGCACCGAGGCGGGCGGACACGGCGGTACCAGAGCAACATTGCCTTTCGTTCCGGCGGTCGCAGACATCGCAAAGCAAATACCGGTGATAGCTGCAGGAGGCATCGCCGATGGACGTGGTCTCGCTGCGGCTCTGGCTCTTGGGGCCTCGGGCGTGTTGTGCGGAACTGTCTTTTTTGCGAGCAATCAATCGCTGGTGAGCGACAACGCCAAGCAGGCCGCCCTTTGTGGCAGCGGTGACGAAACAGAACGCAGTTCCGTATTCGACATAGCGCGCGGGCTAGATTGGCCAGACGACTGGAACCTCCGCACGATGCGAAATGCCTTCACCCATCAATGGAGCGAAGACATTGGGGGCCTCAAGCAAAACCTTGCCGAAGAGAAAGCTCGTTTTGAAGCAGCCCGGGAGGTGAATGACACAGACATCGCCCCGGTGATTGTCGGTGAAGCCGCTGATCTCATTCGAACTATCGAACCAGCGCAAGATACTCTTCACGGAATGATTTCGCAGGCCGAAGATCGTTTGCGACACCTAAGCAGACTTGTCGATTCAAATAGAAAAGGACACCTACGATGAAGAAAATCAAGGGAAGTTGCCTGTGCGGAGTGGTCTCCTTCGAGGTCACAAACACGTTCGAAAAATTGTTTCTGTGCAGTTGTGATCAGTGCCGCCAGATCACGGGATCAGCCTTTGCATCGAACCTGTTTGTGGGCATCAAAGGGTTCGACTGGCTGAACGGCATTGATGATATCATCAAGTACCAAGTGCCAGGGCGGGATATCTCTAAATCGTTCTGTCGGGTCTGCGGGTCCGGCGTCCCCTGGGCGAATGGGAATGGAACGAAGATGATCGTCCCGGCCGGTTCTCTGAACGAGCCGGTAAACGTTGTCGAACGGATCAGAATATTCGCCTCTGAACAGCCCATTTGGGCGTCCGAGCTAGAGCAAACCCCCGCACATGCAGAATTTCCGGATCTCTCGTAATTTGGACTTATCGAGCCAAATCACTGGATTCAAATTTCAGCGCAACATCCAGAATGGAAACATCATGATAACCTGTCACGTGACCTACAATATCGACCCTGCCAAAGTCGCTGAATTTGAGGTCTATGCAAAAGCTTGGATTCCTCTGGTAGAGCGATTTGGGGGTATGGGCCGGTCTATCTCCGCAATGAAGTCGAAGAGATCTTGGAATGACGCCTCTCAGTCAATGTTGCAGGCTAGAAACCGCGCAGTCGTGGGAAAAGCATGCGCCGGGCTGCTATGTTGGGGTCAACTTCTTATCAGCAAAAACGCACAGATCGTGAAGATTGAAGGGCTAGAAGTGCGATGACAAACTTCTTGACAGGAATTC
>NZ_CAJXIP010000251.1 GCF_913054395.1 uncultured Roseovarius sp. | reverse complement strand
TACATGGCGAAGAAAACTACGACAAGCCTCTTGGCTTCAACGTCCCCCAGTTGGACGGTGGATATTCTGGTGTGCGAAGGTTTTGTGCTGACGGAAATGTCCGCTGTTGTGGATACCCTGCGCATTGCCAACCGGGTGCTCGCCCAACCGCCGTTTCGAATATACTTCCGCTCGGCACAGGGCGGGCAGCTGTCCTGTCGGGCGGGGCTCTTGGTGGAAACCACTCCCTATGTGGATCGTCCAGATGCGGATTTTGCCTTCGTACTGGGCAATACAGATCCAGATCATCCGGGCCTCTCGCTGGGGCGGGTGATTAAAAGCTACACCAACCGGGGAGCACGGGTCTACCTGCTGGCGGAGGCTGCGGCGCGATATCTGAAGGACCAGCGGCGAGCCGGGGCGACGCATTGGGAAAACGCGGCTCTGCTGCGGGAACGCCAAGGGTTGTTTGAGGCCAGCCATGCTTTGGCAAGTGAAGATGGTCCGGTCATTACCTGTGCCGGAATGGGGGCGACCACTGACATTGTGCTGGCACTGATTGGTCGGCTCACCTCGGCGGCGGCGCAGTTAAGTGTGGCCAATATCATGCTGCATGAACAGGTGCGCGACTATTCCTCACTACAACCCTTTGCCGGTGCCAAACCCACGATCACCGGCGATCGGGATCTGGATCAAGCGATCCGCCTGATGCAGGCCAATATCGAAGAGCCAATGCCTATTGGCGAGATCGTGGCCGAGCTCGGTATTTCGACCCGCTCGTTGGAGCGTAAGTTCAAGACCTATCTTGCCACCACCCCCAATGGTTTTTGCCGAGAGATGCGGCTTAATAAGGCGAATAATCTGCTGTTGAACACCACTATGAGCGTGCGTGAAATTGGCCTCGCTTGTGGATTTCAGAACGGGTTCTCCACGCTTTACAAATCTATCTTTGGAATCACGCCTTTTGCTCTGCGCAAACGTCGTCGCCTGGGCGGAGACCCGTCGATTGATTTCTTGAACGCCGGAGAATAGCCGGCGATATTTGACGTTTTTGGCACCTTTTTTGACGCCTGATCATGATAAGTGGAGGGGAATTCAAGTTCTTTCGGAGTGCTGACATGAGCGAACTTCCTTCCCAGGCCCGTGTGGTCATTATCGGCGGTGGTGTGGTGGGCTGTTCGGTGGCTTATCACCTGACCAAACTCGGCTGGCAGGACGTCGTCCTGCTTGAGCGCAAACAGCTGACCTCGGGCACCACATGGCACGCTGCTGGCCTGATCGCACAGCTGCGCGCGACGGCAAACATGACCAAACTCGCAAAATACAGCCAGGAACTCTATGGCGCTCTGGAAGAGGAAACCGGTGTCGCCACCGGCTTCAAGCGGGTTGGCTCGATCACCGTTGCCCTGACCGAAGAACGCCGCGAGGAGATCTTTCGCTCGGCTGCCATGGCCCGCGCCTTTGGTGTCGATGTCGAGGAAATCACCCCCGCCGAGGTCAAGGCGAAGTACCCCCATCTCAACACTGAAGACGTGGTTGCGGGGGTTTACCTCGACAAGGACGGACAGGGCGACCCGGCCAATATCGCGCTGGCGCTGGCCAAGGGGGCGCGGATGCGCGGCGCCCTGATCAGGGCGCGCGTCAAGGTTACCGGGCTTGCCCGCAGGGGGCGCCGGGTGACCGGCGTCGACTGGGCCGGGGAAGACGGCAGCGCGGGTCATATCGAAGCCGAGATGATCGTCAATTGCGCGGGCATGTGGGGCCGTGAGGTGGGCCGCATGGCGGGCACCAACGTACCGCTTCAGGCCTGTGAGCATTTCTATATCGTCAGCGAACCGATTGCCGGGCTGACCCAATTGCCGGTGCTGCGGGTGCCCGATGAATGCGCCTATTACAAGGAAGACGCGGGCAAGATGATGCTGGGCGCGTTCGAGCCGAACGCCAAGCCCTGGGGCATGGCGGGCATCCCGGAGAGCTTTGAATTTGATCAGCTGCCCGAGGATTTCGATCACTTCGAACCGATCCTCGAATGGGCGGTGAACCGTATGCCGATGCTGGGCGAGGCGGGGATTCACACGTTCTTCAACGGTCCCGAAAGCTTTACCCCCGACGATGCCTATCACCTTGGTCTCGCGCCCGAGATGGATAACGTCTGGGTCGCGGCGGGCTTCAACTCGATCGGCATCCAGTCGGCGGGCGGTGCCGGCATGGCACTCGCGCAATGGATGGAGGATGGCGCGAAGCCCTTTGATCTGGGCGATGTCGACATCTCGCGGATGCAGCCCTTTCAGGGCAACAAGCGGTATCTCTTTGAACGCTCGCATGAAACGCTCGGACTGCTTTATGCCGATCATTTCCCCTATCGCCAAAAGGCCACCGCGCGCGGTGTGCGGCGCTCGCCGTTTCACTCCCAGCTTCTCGATCATGGCGCGGTGATGGGCGAGCTTGCCGGCTGGGAGCGCGCCAACTGGTTCGCCAATCCCGGCCAGGACCGCGAATATGCCTATTCCTGGAAGCGCCAGAACTGGTTTGACAATACTGCCGCCGAGCATCGCGCGATCCGCACCGGGGTGGGGATGTATGACATGTCCTCCTTCGGCAAGCTGCGTGTCGAGGGAAGTGGTGCCGAAGCGTTCCTGAACCACCTTTGCGGCGCCGACATGTCGGTCCCGGTGGGGCGGATCGTCTATACGCAATTCCTGAATGCGACCGGCGGGATCGAGGCCGATGTGACGGTGACCCGCCTGTCGGAGACGGCCTATCTTGTGGTCACACCGGCGGCCACGCGGCTCGCGGATGAAACATGGCTGCGCCGCCATATCGGCGAGCGGGCCGTGGTGATCACCGATGTGACGGCAGGCGAAGGTGTGCTGGCGGTAATGGGCCCCAAGGCGCGCGACCTGCTTCAGGCGGTCTCGCCCAATGATTTCAGCAATGCCGCC
>NZ_CAJXIP010000250.1 GCF_913054395.1 uncultured Roseovarius sp. | reverse complement strand
ACGACGCGGCCGCTGGCCGTCACTTTGAACCGCTTTTTGCAGCTCGACTTGGTCTTCATCTTGGGCATTTCCGGCTCCTCTTAATTCGGACGGTACAGGCGCGACTCGGCATGCCACTTTCGGCCGGTCGCGCATTGAGAGGCGCCGTATACGCGCCCCGCAGTGAATTCGCAAGGGGTCTTGGTGCAGTTTGATCGGCTTCAGCCCAGATAGCGCGCGATCACCCGCACAAGAATGTCAGGCAGATCGCTCAGGTCGTATCCGCCAGGCTTGTTCGAGACGGCCCACAGGACAAGGGTGCCTGCCGCGATTCCGGTAAAGGCGGCAACGCGGGGCGCGCGCCCGTCAGAGATGGCCGACATGATCGATGGTACGGTGAACACGCCAAGCACAAGGCCAATCAACATAGCTAAATCTGGATCCATTCAACACCTCCGATACAAACATAAAAATAAAACTGAGCGAGTTTAGCCCGGATCGGTGGCGTAAATCAAACTTTCCTGACAGGGGGCCACGCGCAGGATGTTGGTGGTGCCCGGCACGTTGAACGGCACGCCTGCGATGACCAGGATCTGATCGGTTTCTTCGGTATAGCCCTGTGCGCATGCGGCGCGGGCCGCGTTGATCACCGCAAGCTTGAACCGGGTCAGCTCGCCAGTCATCACACAGTTCACCCCCCAGGTCAGGGCAAGGCGGCGGGCTGTGCCGCGCAGGCTTGTCATGGCAATGATCGGTACGCGCGGGCGCTCGCGTGCCGTCAAAAGACCGGTTGTGCCCGATTGCGTGTAACAGCAGATGGCCTTGATATCGGTGGTTTCCGCGATTTCGCGGGCGGCGGCGACGATGCCGTCGGCGACGGTCTGACGGTCTGCGCGGCGACTTGCCTCGATCACCTCGCGATAGGTAGGATCACTTTCCACTTCGACGGCGACGTTGTTCATGGTGCTGACCGCCTCGACCGGATAATCGCCAGCCGCCGATTCCGCCGAGAGCATGATCGCATCCGCGCCCTCATAAATGGCGGTGGCCACGTCCGAGACTTCGGCGCGGGTCGGCATCGGCGATTCGATCATCGATTCAAGCATCTGCGTTGCAACGATCACCGGTTTGGCCGCCGCGCGGCACCGCCGCACAAGCCGCTTTTGGATCGGCGGGACGTTCTGTACCGGAAGTTCGACCCCAAGATCGCCGCGCGCCACCATGATCCCGTCGCTGACCGCGAGGATTTCGTCAAAGCATTTCACTGCGGCGGGTTTCTCGATCTTGGACAGGATCGCCGCCCGGCCCCGCGCCAGGGCTCGTGCCTCGTTTACATCCTCGGGGCGCTGTACAAAGCTGAGGGCAAGCCAGTCGACACCAAGCTCGCAAACAAATTCGAGATCGGCGCGATCCTTCTCCGACAGCGCCGCCAGCGGCAGCACCACATCGGGCACGTTGACGCCCTTGCGATTCGAAATCGTGCCGCCGGTCACCACCCTGCAATTGGCAAAATCGGCGCCGCAATCGGTGACGGCCAGTCGGATCTTGCCGTCATTGACCAGAAGGTTCGCGCCCGGCTCCAGGGCTGCGAAAATCTCGGGATGCGGCAGGCAGACCCGGTCCGCCGTGCCCTCGGTCGCATCGAGGTCAAGCCGGAACGCCGCGCCTTCTGCTAGCTCTTCCTCGCCATTGGCAAAGGTGCCGACCCGCAGTTTCGGCCCCTGAAGGTCGGCCAGAATGGCGATCGGGCTGTCCAGTTCGTCTTCGATCCGGCGGATGATGCGGTGGCGCTCGGCGATCTCTTCATGTGCGCCATGGCTCATGTTCAGGCGGAACACATCTGCGCCGGCCTCGTGCAGGGCGCGGATCGTCTTGTAATCCGACGATGCCGGGCCAAGGGTGGCTACGATCTTGACGTTGCGGTGGCGTCTCATGTGTCTGTCCTATCTTGTTTCGGCATATGGCCGCTGTTATCGCTAACAAAATCTTCGCCTGCCTTATTGCGCAATTCACATCCTGTCGCAACTGTCCTAGAGGAAGTTCAGAGGAAAAACCAACCTGATGATGTATCAGCCATATGACATAGAAGGGGCCTCGCGACCGGGCCGCTGGCTCGTGACTTGCGATCATGCCACCAATACCGTGCCGCCTTTCGTGAATGGCGGCTCGCTTGGTCTCGGGGCCGAGGACATGAACCGCCATATCGCCTATGATGTGGGGGCTGCGGGCGTGTCGCGGGCGCTGGCGGCGGCGCTGGATGGGCCTGCGATCCTGTCGAATTTCTCACGTCTGGTGATTGATCCCAACCGGGGCGAGGATGACCCGACCCTGTTGATGAAGCTCTATGACGGCACCGTCATTCCGGGCAACCGCCACGCAGGGCCGGAGGATCTGCAAGAGCGGCTCAACCGCTGTCACCGGCCGTATCATACTGCCCTTGCCGAACTGGCGGCGCGCCGTTCCGATACGGTGATCGTGTCGATGCACAGCTTCACCCCGAGGTTGAAAACAGGCCCTCTGCGCCCCTGGCATATCGGCCTGCTTTACGCCGCCGATGCGCGGCTGGCGCGCCCCTTGCTGACGCGGCTTTACGCCGAATCCGATCTTTGCGTCGGTGAGAACGAGCCCTACGGCGGCCATCTGCCCGGCGACGCGATTGCGCGCCATGCCATCGCCCATGAGCGGCTGAATATCCTGATCGAACTGCGTAACGATCTGATCGAAACCCCGGCGCAACAGGCGGCCTGGGCCGCCCGCCTGGCGCCGATCCTGCAAGAGGTCCTGGCACAGACCGGGCTTTGAGCGGATCGCGCCCTTGCACCACGCGCCGCGCCGTCACATCTTGACACCAGACCAAGGAGAAACGCCATGGATAACCAGACCCGCATTGAAATTGAGGCCGCCGCCTTTCGCGCCCTGCGCCATCACCTGATGGAAAAGCGCGCC
>NZ_CAJXIP010000249.1 GCF_913054395.1 uncultured Roseovarius sp. | reverse complement strand
TATCTGATCCATATCGCCTATACCACCTGGCACGGCGCGAAGGCCCCGCTTGACGCGGCGGCGCGCCCGCGCGGCCGGGCCTTTTTCGACGGGGCGCGGATCAACCTTGGCAACCCCAAGTCAGTTTTATTCGCCGCCTCGGTGCTTGTCGTGATATTCCCCAAGGGGCTGAGCGCGACCGAGATCGCCCTGATTGTCGCCAATCACGCGGTGGTCGAGTGGCTGTTTTACGGCATCTTCGCCGCCCTGCTGAGCGGGGCAACGGCGCGCCGGGCCTACCTTGGCGCCAAGCGCGACCTGGACCGGGCGGCGGCGCTTGTGATGGGCGCTCTTGGATTGAAACTTTTACTGGACAGGTGACACCGATGAGCGATTGGCTTCCGCATGAAAAAGGCTTTCACGTCAGCTGGGATCAACTGCACCGCGATGCGCGTGCACTCGCCTGGCGCTTGCAGAATGATGCCCCCGAAGGTGGCTGGCGGGCGGTTGTGGCGATCACCCGTGGCGGCATGGCCCCGGCGATGATCGTCGCGCGCGAGCTTGATATCCGCATCGTCGACACGATCAGCGTCAAATCCTATGATCACCAGACCCAGAGCGAACCACGGGTGATCAAATCGCCGGATATGGAAATTGTCGGCGACGGGTCCGGGGTGCTGATCATCGACGATCTGGTCGATACCGGACGCACCCTTGAAGTGGTGCGCGAACAGATGCCAAAGGCGCATGTGGCCACCGTTTACGCCAAGCCGATGGGCCGCGCACAGGTACAGACCTTTGTTACCGAGGTCAGCCAGGACACATGGATTTTCTTCCCCTGGGATATGGCCCTGCAATACGTGGAACCTTACCGCGGCAAGTAACCCGCCCGACAAGCCCCCCAGCCATCCCCGGAGATAGCCAATGTCCCTGCCCCGCACCGCCCGCACCTTCAGCCCTCCCGTGATGGAGGCGCGCCGCTGGCTTGACGGGGTCACCTTCCCTGCCGACCGCCCGCTGATCAACGTCAGCCAGGCCGCCCCGGTCGAGGCCCCGCCAGAGGCCCTGCGCCGGGTCGTGGCCGAAGCCGCGATCGAGCGCCCCGAGGCGCATCTATACGGCCCCGTCCTTGGCCTGCCCGAACTGCGCGCAGAAGTGGCCGCGCAGTGGAGTGCGACTTACGGCGGCGCGCTTGAAGCGGCCCATGTCGCCATCACCTCCGGCTGCAATCAGGCGTTTTGCGCGGCGATCACGACACTCTGCGCCGAAGGCGACGAGGTGATCGTGCCGACGCCCTGGTATTTCAATCACAAGATGTGGCTCGATATGGCCGGTGTCCGCTCGGTTCCGCTCCCGGCGGGGGCCGAATTGCTGCCCGATCCGGATGAGGCGGCGGCGCGGATCACTGACCGCACCCGTGCCATCGTGCTGGTGACGCCCAACAATCCCGGCGGGGTCGAATATCCGGCCGATCTTGTGCGGGCCTTCTTCAATCTGGCGCGCTCTCGCGGCATTGCCCTGATTGTCGACGAGACCTACCGCGACTTCGATGCGCGCCCCGGCGCGCCGCATGATCTTTTCCACGATCCCGACTGGCATGACACGCTTATTCAGCTTTATTCCTTTTCCAAGGCCTACCGTCTGACCGGGCACCGTGTCGGGGCCATGGTGGCAAGCCCCGCGCGTCTTGCCGAGGCGGAAAAGTTTCTTGATACGGTCACCATCTGCCCCAATCAGCTTGGCCAGATCGCGGCCCTCTGGGGGATGCAGAACCTTGGCCAATGGCTTGCGGGCGAGCGCACCGAAATCCTCGATCGGCGCGCGGCGATCCATGACAACATGCCCAGGCTGGCCGATCAGGGCTGGCGGCTTTTGGGCTGTGGCGCCTATTTTGCCTATATGGTGCACCCCTTTGCCCTGTCCTCGGATCAATTGGCGCCAAAACTGGTGCGCGAGGCGGGTATCCTGCTGTTGCCCGGCACCATGTTTCAGCCCGAAACGCATACCTCGGGTCAGCGCGAATTGCGCGTTGCCTTTGCCAATCTGGACCGGGCCGGGATCACCACGCTGTTTGACCGGCTGGCCGGGCTGCGCTGGCCCCTTGCCCCGGCGGGTGGCAACGCGTAGACAGTCGCCCAAGCGCGGTTTTACGAGAGACTGACAGGGGGTCAAATGGCGGGCAAAGGCATCACGAAAACACTGGTCTGGATCCTGATGGGCCTCTTGGTCATCGGGCTTGGCGGCTTTGGCGCCACCAACCTGTCGGGCACTGTCCGCAGCATCGGCGCCGTCGGCGAAACCGATATCGACATCACCACCTATGCCCGCGCCCTGCAAAACGAAATCAGCGCGCTCGAGGCCGAACGTGGCGAACCCATCAGCTTTGCCCGCGCACAGGCGCTTGGCATCGACCAGGCGGTTCTTGCACAGCTTGTGGCCTCTGCCGCGCTGGAAGACGAAACCGCCCGTATCGGCATTTCGATCGGCGATGAAAACCTGCGCGATCAGATCGTCCAGATTCCCGCCTTCACCGGAATCGACGGATCGTTCGACCGCGAGGCCTATGCCTTTGCCCTGCAACAGGCCGGGATGAACGAGGCCCGCTTTGAAAGCAACATCCGCGCCGAGACCGCGCGTACCTTGCTTCAGGCGGCGGTCGTGTCGGGCGTTCAGGTGCCGACATCCTATATGGATGCGATGCTTACCTATCTGTCAGAGCGCCGCAGCATCGCCTTTGCAACGCTTGATCGCAGCGATCTGGAAACCGGTCTCCCGGTGCCCTCAGAGGACGACCTCACGACCTATCACCAGACCCACCTGCCCGATTTCACCACGCCCGAAACCAAAAAAATCACCTATGCCTGGATCACACCGGCGATGATTTTGGATACGGTCGAGGTTGACGAAACCGCCCTGCGAGAGGCTTATGCGGCGCGCGAGGCGGAGTTCAACCTGCCCGAACGGCAGATCGGAAGAGCACACGTCTGAACTCCAGTCACGTGGCCTT
>NZ_CAJXIP010000248.1 GCF_913054395.1 uncultured Roseovarius sp. | reverse complement strand
AACGCGCTTGCTGGTCGAAACCGGCTATCCATGCAGTAACTTGAAGCGCTTGGTAAAATGGAGGTTTCTCAATGGGCTGAAAAATCTTATGTGCATAATACAAGTATTTTGCACATTACCGCGACTGTAAGATTTTGCCCCCCTACGCATGCCCCTTAGCGGCTCAACGGGCTCGCTTTATTGAGATCGCCTTATCAGAAAGTTCCTTGCGGCAAGATGGTTGCCTCCCCTCCCCCGCCACAGCAACGGCCTGCCGGATTTGAGGGCCGCAAAAGGGCAGGTTTCGCACGCGAAACCCACCCCTCTACCCTAGTCCGTCACCTCTTCCAGAAGATAACGGATATGGTCGATCACCTTGTCGATCATCTCGCTGTTCACAGAAGCGCCGCGAAACTGAATCGCATAGCCATCAGGCCGCTCGACCCGTTCGATCGAGACCCCGTTCGCCAGCGGTATCCGCGCCCCGACTTTGGGCTTGCTCGCCGCCTTCGGTCGCCCGCCCCGACTTGGATCCGGGCCCACCCCTTCGGCCTGCTCGACCAGCGGGACAAGCGCCGCCCACTCGGCCTCAGGCGTTTCGATCACGTGATCCTCCAGAACCCTGCGGATATCCTGTGCCAACCCCGCCCTGAGCGCCGCAGCAAGCCGCAGGCACTGCCGCTCGTTGAGGTGGGTTGCAAAACTCAGCATATCACCCAACTCCTCGTGCACGAGAGCAAAGGAGCGGATCTTGGATCGCTTGGCTTTGGACGCCGATCCGAACAGCATCTGAACCGCCTCATCGAGCGAGGGGAAAACCCCGTCATAGACTGCCATAGCTGCCGCCCTGCCCCGCTCATACTGGCTTAGCCCGGTTCGGATTTCGTTTTCTTCAACCATGGCAATAACCGAATCGGCGATGCTGTCCGGCTGACGGACAAAGGCCGCGATCGTGAGGTGCTTTTCCCCCCCCGTCATGGCATTCAGCCGGCGCACCGCTGCAAGCCGCCGAAAGCCGGAAATGAGGGCATATTTCCCTGCGGCCTCTGGATTGGCGGGCTCGAAAACCTCGATAGGCAGGCGCAGTCCATGCGTCGCGATCGAGGTGCAAAGCTCGACCATGTCCTCCTCATCAAGGTGAATCCGGTCCCGTGTCGGGGCGTCAGCCGTGATTTCATGGATCGGGATTTCTCGCGCCACGAGACCCTTCCCGATCGCCTCGCGCAATTGCCGTGCATCGGATTTATCGCGCGCAGCATCCGCCCGCTCGGAGGCAGGCAAGGGGTCAGAGCGCATGGCGGCATCGGCCACCACATCGGCGATGGGGGGGCGAAGGCCGGGTCCGCTGGGGGTTTCGCGTGCGAAACCCTCTTCGATTTCCTTCAGGGCTTCGGCGCTTGGGATCTCAAGCTGTCTGCGTTTCGCCATCACCGGCCTCCTTGTTTGCAAGTTGTTCATCACGCCACCAGGCGCCAATCAGCATTTCCTTGAATTCCGCATAGGTGCGATCAAAGGTCTCGCGCCCACGGGTATAGGTCTCTCTGTTGAAGTCCCGGTAATCGGCCTCGTAGATGCCCGAGACCGTCTCGCCCGCCTGCCCGACCATGGCGGTATATTCCTGGCGATAGGCATTGGTCATATCGCCGAAATAGGCCTGGATAACATTGGCAAGATCGGTTTGCTGGCTGGCGTCGAACCGGGTGATGATGGCGCGCACCACGTCCCATTCAAATTTCATCTCGGGCAGACCGGCGCGACGGCGCGCGGTGTTCTCACCCTCTTCGATCGAAGCAAAGGTCGAATAGAGCATGTCAAAGAACCGGCCCGTCGAATCGAATTCCAGAAACGAGGCCCCAAGAGGAACCAGGATGATGTCGGCCGCCGCCAGGGCATTGATGGTGAGATACCCAAGTGCCGGCGGCGTATCGAGAATGATCACGTCATATTCATCAAGCGCGCCACTCTCGGAGAGGGCCGACGTGAGGGCATCCCAGAGCGGCCAGTTACGCAGCCCCATGCGCCAGACCGGAATCTGAAACTCGGCCCAGTAAAGGTTTAGCTGTGCGCCGATCAGGTCAATATTGGGCCAGTGGGTTTTCTGAACGACATCGCCAAAGGAAACCTGCAACGCCTCGGTCAGGGTTTCGTCAAGCGGCAGGGCAGGGTCGCCCGCGGCCTCGCGCACACGGTTTTCGGTTTCGAGATGGGTGGCGTAATCGCGCGCCAGAAGCGGAAAGACGGTACGCCATTCATCGGGCACATCACCGCCCATGATCGAGGTCATCGACCCCTGGCTATCGAGGTCGATCACAAGCACCTTGTAGCCATCAAGGGCGGCGCTCATCGCGAGATGGGCCGCCGTCGAGGTCTTGCCGACGCCACCTTTGAAATTGGCCACTGCGGTGATCTTGGCGGGCTGGCCCTTGGGGCGATAGGGGCGGTATTCCTTGGCGCTGCTGCCTTCCTCGGCAAAGTGGTCGCGCAGAACCAGTATTTCTTCAAGGCTGAACCAGCGAGAATTTCCCTGGCCTTCGCCCTGAGGCAGGTCAGGGTGCTTGTTCAACACCCGGCGCAAGTGGGCCGGGGCGACGGGAATGAGATAGCGGCACACTTCCCAAGTGGAAAATTTGCGCAGACGTTTATGGCCGTCCGGGGCATAACCGCGCTTGGCAAGATCGTCGCGACCGCGCCCGGCAAAGGCCGCCGCGCGCGCGAATCGGGCGGTATCGACGACAGGGCCAAGCTTGCTTGCGGCAGTCGCCGGATTGAGGTTGAAATAGGGGGGAAGAGGGATCTCTGGTTTTTTGTCCATGTATGGGGTGCCTCACTAAGATCACCGTTTTTCGGTGCTATTGCACAAATCATCGCACATCGGGACGAGATTGTGAATCACTAAGAAGAGAGTGATCCCAGAAAGGTAAAAGAACCGGTTTCGCATCGATACCCGCCTAATTCAGTATATCAGAAAGAAAAACACGACCATAAAGATTGTAATTCTTTAGGACTCTATAGAAT
>NZ_CAJXIP010000247.1 GCF_913054395.1 uncultured Roseovarius sp. | reverse complement strand
TGGCACAGAACCCGCGCCTCGGCAACGCCTAGCAACGGCGAAAACCTCGCATTGCCCACTTGCGCAGGTCGGGGCGATCAGATAATCGACAGCGACCACCTTCGGCGGCGAGTTGGCGGAGTGGTTACGCAGCGGATTGCAAATCCGTGTACACCGGTTCGATTCCGGTACTCGCCTCCATTTAAAATCAATGACTTAGCGGATTTTCGGCAATTGCGTAGACGAGAGTCTAAACAAATGTCTAAACATTCTGTTTTTGTTCCGCTCTTTTTCGCTGCGCTTCGATGGCCCTGATTTTCTGCCTTATGGGATATCTCCTTCTGAGATGCTGCTCTGCGGCATTAATGTGCGGCCTAGGCTCAGAAATGCCTTCACTTATGAAAAACGTGCATATGCCCGCGCTGTCTCGCGGCGGCCTTCCAGTGTTTCTTGCGCACACCTTCAGGTTCCAGGTGCGCGTATTTTCCGCCAGAGAACTTGGGCCAATCGAGCGCCATTCCCCTTCCGACCATTTCCGCGCTTAGATCGCGACCGTCAGGTAGAAAGCACGTCGCAACCACCCGATCATAGGAAATCTCAGGTTCGATCTCGGCGGTGATGATTTGCCCTTTGCAGAGTGCAACCAATTCCCATTTTGCTTTCTTCCCCCAAGGATGCTCAAGCTCTGGCGCGTCGATCCCCGCCAAACGCAATCTCACCTTACCAATCTGTATCGTGTCCCCGTCGATCACATAGCATTTGCCGGTGAGCGTGGTTTCGTGCACTAGGCTTGGCTGTTCAGGGGCACTAGCAACAGGTCGTGAAGGAGTGACTGGACTTGGGGACTGTGATTTGGGCGCCCGCCGCCGGACATAGGGGGTCGGAACATAGCTCGAGGAGGATTGTGTTTTTCGTTGGGACGAGCCGCTACGAAACAATGCACGAATAATAAGTCTAAGCAAAATGCTGCCCTCAAATTATAGATGGCAACATTTTTCCGCCTAACAGCGACTTTATTAAGGCGAAAACCTGATTGCCGGGCTTGTGGATACCTGCATGCCTGAGAGACCGGATCAGACCCGAAGGCGGGCATCCGGAAATGGATGACTTTCTACAATTACCAACGCCCGCACTCGGCCCTTGGCGGCAGATCACCCGCTGTGCTCTACCGGCTGAGAACTGAAACAACCGACCCCGATCCGCAGGCGCAATGAGTAGCCCGAATGACGCCGGAAACTGTCCAACAAAAAACTGTCCAACAAATGGGGGAAACCCAGTTTACTGCTCGTCCTTAATACTCGCAGTGTTTGATTTACCACTTAACATCATAAAAGTAACACTTTCGCGTGGAGATGATATTTATCGTTTCCATCAAACTTTGTCAGCATCGCACCTGCCGGGGCCGAGAAACCACCGCCGGTCTGATCCTGCCTTGTGATCGGCTGGCGCATGGCTATCCGGCCTGATATTGCTTGGGGGCGCCCATGCGCCCCCTTGCCCCGCTTTTGAACCAAGGACATTGAACCGATGAGCAGGACCACCAAACCGATCAATCTGGCCCTGCAGGGTGGCGGCGCACATGGCGCGTTCTCCTGGGGCGTGCTTGACCATATCCTGGAAGATGGCCGATTGCACATCACCGGTGTCTCGGGCACCTCTGCGGGGGCGATGAATGCCGTGGCCCTAGCCGATGGTTTTACCCGCGACGGGCCGGACGGCGCACGCGCCGCGCTTGATCATTTCTGGCGCTCGATGAGCAAAAGCGCCCAGCAAAGCCCTTTGCGGCGCACCCCGATGGATCGCCTGACCGGCAACTGGGGGCTTGAGAACAACCCGTTTTATCATTTCATGAATGCGCTGTCCGGCGTCGCCTCGCCCTATCAGCTCAACCCGATGAATATCAATCCGCTGCGCGATCTGGTCGAAGATACCATTGATTTTGAAATGGTCCGCAACTGTAAAGCCTTCAAGCTGTTCATCTCGGCCACCAATGTCGAGACCGGCAAGGTCAAGGTGTTTCCCCGCCACGACCTGACCGCCGACATGGTCATGGCGTCGGCCTGTCTGCCAAGCATTTATCAGGCGGTCGTGATTGACGGCGTACCCTATTGGGATGGCGGATATATGGGAAATCCCTCGCTGTTTCCGCTTTATGACAGGACGGGCTGTGACGATATCATGGTCATCCAGATCAACCCGATCGAACGCAAGGGCGCGCCCCGCACACCGCAGGAAATTGACAACCGGCTGAACGAAATAAGCTTTAATTCCAGCCTTCTCAAGGAATTGCGCGCCATCGACTTTGTCGATCGCCTGATCCGCGAAGGCAAGTTGACCACCGACGAATATCGCCCCGTGCGCGTGCATATCATTGAAAACGAGGATGCCCTCAAGCCGATGGGCGCCTCGTCCAAGATGAACGTGGAATGGGCTTTTCTGACCCGCCTGCGCGACATCGGGCGGGACACAGCCAAAGACTGGCTGAAAGCCAATTTCGATGCAATCGGCCAACAAAGCACGGTCGATCTGCGTGCCATGTTCCAAGGCATCGGGGCAGAGCACCAGGGCTAACCGCCGTGAAGGCCAAGCGGCAGGAGCGTTTTGAAAGCTCTTGAAGGGCGCACCAGCTTGAAGCGGTCGGAACCCACCATCGGCCGCTCGTCTTCGACATGGCGGATCATTTGATCTGTAATCTTGCCGCGATAAAAAGGCCTCATGCGGCTTGAAGCCCGTCCTGCCGCCCTCGATTGCGTCCTGTTACGGCATCAGCGTCGAGCAGAAGCCTATGGAAAACCCGCGCATATCCGGATGCAATCCTGGCAAATCCCGCAGGGTTTCAGGCCCGCCGATGCGATGCCGGAACCTGAGTGAAGTACCATTCCACCAAATCCACCGTGATGCTGCCCCGCTCGTGCAGAACCTCCAGGGCATAAAGCGCCAAATCATAATTTTGGATGATCGAGTCCGCAATGACAGCAAGTTTTTTAAGCCTCTCATCAGTGTATTGATCAACTTTGCGCAGGTCGCGGACGAAAAATGCGTCGCC
>NZ_CAJXIP010000246.1 GCF_913054395.1 uncultured Roseovarius sp. | reverse complement strand
CCACGCTTCTCCCGCACAGTCCGGCCGACCTGAAACGCGCCTCGGCACCCCGGGTCGTGGCCTGCTGCTGCATTCAAATAACAAGCCACCCAGACGAACCGGAAGGTGGGACCCATGGACGCGTTCCTTCTACAGATCCTAAACGGGCTCGATAAGGGCTCTGCCTATGCGCTGATTGCGTTGGGCCTGACACTCATTTTTGGCACCCTTGGTGTCGTGAACTTTGCCCATGGGGCCCTGTTCATGATCGGGGCCTTTTGCGCGGTGACCGTGCGAAAATTCCTCAACCTCAGCGTCGAGACCATCGACCCGGAGAGGACCGACTTTCTCGGCAATCCGCTGAAGGTCAAGACTCCCTATGTGGAGAACTGGTTCGGTCCCGAATTCGGCGGCTTGATTATCGACTGGTCGGTGCCGATCGCGATCCTCTTCGCGATCCCGATCATGATCGCCGTCGGCTTCATCATGGAGCGCGGGCTGATCAAGCATTTCTACAAGCGCCCGCACGCCGACCAGATCCTTGTGACCTTTGGCCTGGCGATCGTGCTTCAGGAAATCATCAAGTATTTCTACGGTGCGAACCCGATTCCCACCGGCGCGCCCGACGCCTTCAAGGGCAGCTTCGATTTCGGGGTGATGCTTGGCTTTGAGGCCAACGCCATCATCTATCCCTACTGGCGCCTGGTGTATTTCGCCTTTGCCGCCGTGATCGTCGGTGCCGTCTTTGCCTTCTTGCAGTTCACCACCTTCGGGATGGTCGTGCGCGCGGGCATGGCGGACCGCGAGACCGTTGGCCTTCTTGGCATCAACATCGACAAGCGCTTTACCATCATGTTCGGCATCGCCGCGGCCGTGGCCGGGCTTGCCGGGGTCATGTATGCACCGATCAACTCGCCCAATTATCACATGGGGATGGATTTCCTCGTGCTTAGCTTTGTGGTGGTGGTCGTCGGCGGCATGGGCTCGCTTCCGGGCGCGGTACTTGCCGGCTTCATGCTCGGCATTCTGGAAAGCTTTGCCTCGATGAACGAGATCAAGTCGCTCATCCCCGGTATCGACCAGATCATCATCTACCTGGTGGCAATTATCATTCTGCTCACACGTCCGCGTGGCCTGATGGGTCGCAAAGGCGTGATGGAGGACTAAGACCATGCTCGGACTGAACAAAAAAGACCTGTCTCTCCTGCTGATCGTGGCGGTTCTCACCCTGTGTGCGCCGTTTATCCTGAACCCCTTCCCGTCCGATAGTTCGCTGGCACAGTTCAATGCGGGCTATCCCGACCTGATGCAGCGTTTTGTGATCTTCGGCATCTTCGCCATCGGCTTTAACATCCTGTTCGGCCTGACCGGCTATCTCTCGTTCGGCCACGCCGCGTTCCTGGGTGTCGGCAGCTATTCGGCGGTCTGGATGTTCAAGCTTCTGTCGATGAACGTGCTGCCGGCGATTGTCCTGAGTGTGATCGTGGCGGGCCTGTTTGCCGTCGTGATCGGGTTTGTAAGCCTGCGCCGCTCGGGGATCTATTTCTCGATCTTGACGCTGGCTTTTGCCCAGATGAGCTTTAACCTCGCCTATTCGGTTCTGACACCGATCACCAATGGCGAGACCGGCCTGCAACTGACGCTCGATGATCCGCGCATCCTTGGCGTAAGCCGCACCGAAAGCGGCGGCATCCCGGTGACCAACCTCTTTGGCCTGGACATGCGCGACACCTATGAAATGGTTGTTGGCCCCTGGGCGTTCCAGTTCAACAACGGCTATTACCTCTGCGCGATCCTGATGCTGATCAGCTTTTACCTGTCGATCCGCATCTTCCGCTCGCCGTTCGGGATGATGCTTCGGGCGATCAAATCCAACAACACCCGGATGACCTATACCGGCCTGAACGCGCGCCCCTATACTTTGGCGGCCTTCGTGATCTCGGGCATGTATGCCGGCCTGGCCGGTGGCCTTCTGGCCTCGATGGACCCGCTGGCAGGCGCCGAACGCATGCAGTGGACAGCCTCTGGCGAGGTGGTGCTGATGACCATCCTTGGCGGTGCCGGCACTCTGATCGGTCCGGTTCTGGGCGCAGGTTTCATCAAGTATTTCGAGAACATCTTCTCGAAGATCAACGATGGCGTGCTGCACAGCTGGTTCAGCTTCTTGCCCGACGGCCTTGAGGACCTCGTGATCACCTTCGTGCATCCCTTTGTCGGCAAAGGCTGGCATCTGACGCTTGGCATCATGTTCATGCTGGTCGTGATCTTCCTGCCCGGCGGGCTTGTCGAGGGCGGTCAGCGCATCGCCCGCATGCTCCGCGGTAAGAAATCCGGGGACGACGCCGACAAATCGACCCAATCCACCCCCGCCGAATAAGGAGACGGAGACATGGGTATTCTTGAAGTCAAAAACGTCAACAAGCGCTTCGGCGGGCTCCAGGCGCTTGGGGATGTGAACCTGAGCGTCGCGGAAAACTCCGTGCATGCCATCATCGGGCCGAACGGCGCGGGCAAATCCACCCTGCTGAACGTTCTCATCGGCAAGCTTATCCCGGACACCGGCAGCGTCATGTTCAATGGCCAGTCGGTTCTGGGGCGCAAGCCCTACGAGATCAATCAGATGGGCATTTCCCGCGTGTTCCAGACGCCGGAAATCTTCGGCGACCTGACCGTGCTGGAAAACATGATGATCCCGATTTTCGCCAAGCGCGATGGCGTGTTCCGCATGCATGCCTTTGAAAATTCGGAGAACGAAAAAGAGATCGTCGAGCAGGCCGAGCATATGCTTGAAAGCCTGAACATGGCCGATGCGCGCCATGATCATTCGGCCTCGATGTCGCGCGGCAACAAGCGGCGGCTGGAAATCGGCATGTGCCTGGCCCAAAGCCCCAAGCTGTTGCTGCTGGATGAGCCGACCGCCGGCATGGCGCGGGCAGATACCAACAACACCATCGACCTTTTGAAGCAGATCAAGGCAGAGCGCGACATCACGATCGCGATCATCGAGCACGACATGCATGTGGTATTCAGCCTCGCCGAACGGATCACCGTTCTGGCGCAAGGCACGCCGCTGGTTGAA
>NZ_CAJXIP010000245.1 GCF_913054395.1 uncultured Roseovarius sp. | reverse complement strand
CAAAGCCAAAATCCCCAACCCGGTTGACGATAAAGGCCTTCATCGCCGCCGCATTTGCGGTGGGCTTGCGGTAGTAGAAACCGATCAACAGATAAGAGGCAACGCCTACGCCTTCCCAGCCAAAGAACATCTGCAACAGGTTGTCCGAGGTCACCAGCATCAGCATCGCGAAGGTGAAGAACGACAGATAGGCGAAGAAGCGCGGGCGATAGCTCTCGCTTTCCTTGAAGTTCTCGTCATGCGCCATGTAGCCCATGGAATAAAGGTGCACGAGCGCCGATACAGTGGTGATCACGATCAGCATGATCGCCGTCAGCCGGTCCATGCGGATCGCCCAGGCGGTATCAAGCGTGCCCGATTGCACCCAGTCGAGAATATGAATGCTGTGGGTCTGGCCATCATGGCCCAGAAAGATGATCCAGCTCAGCAGAGCCGACAACATCAACAGCCCCGTGGTCAGCCATTGCGCGCCCTTGTCGCCAATGATCCGCCAGCCAAAGCCCGCAATGATCGCCCCGACAAGAGGCCCGAAGAGGAGAGTGGTTTCCATGGCTTCAGCCTTTCATCACGTTGACGTCTTCCACGGCGATGGTGCCGCGGTTACGGAAGAAACAAACCAGGATGGCGAGGCCGATGGCGGCCTCGGCGGCGGCCACGGTAAGCACGAAGAGCGTGAACACCTGCCCGACCAGATCGCCGAGGAAACTTGAGAAGGCCACGAAGTTGATATTGACCGACAGCAGGATCAACTCGATCGACATCAGAAGGATGATCACGTTCTTGCGGTTCAGAAACAGGCCGAAAATGCCTATCACGAATAACGCCGCCGCGACCGTTAGATAATGTTCAAGTCCGATCATGTCTGTCCCTCCGGGCCTTGCCCGTCCGTCTTTTATATGTCCCCGGTCCGGGGGCTGCGCCCCCAAACCGCTTGTCTCAATTGCGCCGTCGGCTCAGAGCCCCTGCCCCGGTTTTACGTTCTTCAACTCCATCGCCTTGGCCGGATCGCGCCACATCTGATGCATCACGTTCTGGCGTTTGACTTTCGGGCTGTGGCGCAGCGTCAGAATGATCGCGCCGATCATCGCCACCAAAAGGATCAACCCCGCAAGCTGGAACAGAATGAAGTATTTATCATAGAGCAGCAGGCCGAGCGCAGCCGTGTTTTCAACCCCGTCCGGGGCCACGGCACCGCGCGCGCCCATCGCGCCCTCGGCCGCATCCCAGGCGCCGAAGGCAAGCCCGAGTTGCATCATCAGGATCACGCCGATCAACAGCGCGAGCGGCATGTATTTCGCCATTTCCGCCTTGAGTTCGGCAAAGTCGACATCCAGCATCATCACCACGAAGAGGAACAGAACCGCGACCGCCCCCACATAGACGATGATCAGAAGCATCGCGACGAATTCCGCTCCCAGAAGCACGAACAATCCCGCCGCCGAAATGAACGACAGGATCAGCCAGAGGACCGAATGCACCGGGTTCCGGCTGATCACCGTGAACAGCCCCCCGATCAGCAACGAGACCGCAAACAGATAAAAGGCCATGGCCGCAATCGTCATTTGTCTTTTCCTTTTTCTTCGCTCTCGTCCATGACCTCGCGCGCGAAATCCATCGCGCGGGTCATCGACGGAATACCGGCAAACATCGACATCTGTGCGATGGTTTCGGCGATCTCTTCCTTGGTGGCACCCGCCTCAAGCGCATGGCGCACGGTCAGACGGATTTGCGTGTCGCTCTGCGCCCCCAGCATCGTCAACCCGGCCAGCGTCAGCAAAAGCCGGGTCTTGGCATCCAGCCCGTCCTTGCTTGCGCCCTTGCCGAAACTCATTTCCATGAATTCCTTGGGCATGGTCGGCCAAAGCTTTTCAAACCCCTTCGGCGAAAAGGATTCGAGCGCGGGATTCATGGCCTTGGCCATTTCCTGCGCCTGGTTCATCATCATTTCAAAGGGGTTTTTGGGATCGGTCATCTGTAGGGTGCATCCATTTCCAGGTTCCGGGCAATCTCGGCTTCCCAGCGGTCGCCATTCGCCAAGAGGCGGGCCTTGTCATAGAACAGTTCTTCGCGGGTCTCGGTTGCGAACTCGAAATTCGGCCCCTCGACGATGGCATCCACCGGGCAGGCCTCCTGACAGAATCCACAATAGATGCATTTCGTCATGTCGATGTCATAGCGCGTGGTGCGCCGGCTTCCGTCGTCGCGTGGCTCGGCGTCGATGGTGATCGCCTGCGCCGGGCAGATCGCCTCGCAGAGCTTGCAGGCAATACAGCGCTCTTCGCCATTGGCATAGCGGCGCAGCGCATGTTCCCCACGAAAGCGCGGGGAAAGCGGGCCTTTTTCATGCGGATAGTTCAGCGTTGCCTTGGGCGCGAAAAAGTACTTCAGCCCGAGCTTGAAGCCCACGATGAAATCCTTGAGCAGGAAATACCCCGCAGCGCGCCCGTAATCGATGTTCGCCATGCTCAGCTCCTAACGTCTTGCAGGTGGGTCTTGCCTGCGTTTGCGTGACCCTGCCACGTTGCTTCGTAATCGCTCTGAAGGGCAAAGTCCGGCAGACGCGACTGTTCGGTTTTCTCCACCTCGTAGTAGAGGTAGGTCCGCCCCGGTCCGATCTTGTTCCGGAGGCGAAGCCGGTGCCCGACTTCTGCCGGATCGGCAAAGGCGATTTGCTTGAACCCGGCCTCCGGATCGATCGGAATGGCGCGGCAGTCAATCACCTCGCAATTGCAGGCACGGCGCCAGAATGTCCAGACCAGTTCGGGGTTGAACTGATACATGCCATGGCCATACCAGCCGTTGAGGCCATTGGCCGACACGAACCGCCCGCCGGGCTTGAGCATACGGAACACGCCCTCAAGCGCCATCGGCACGTTGAACACATGCTCAAGGGTGCCGCCGTCAAAGATCAGATCGAACTTGTTTTCAAGCTTTTTGGTCGGCTTCCTGTTGAGATCGTGGATGACGTCCGCGCCTTCGTAATCAGAGAAATCCAAGGCTTCGATTTCGCCAAAACCGAGGCGGCGCATCAGGGTTTCGCAATAGCCGTCCTCTTGCAGATAGTCGAACCGCTTGCCCTCAATGCCATTGCGCTTGAGGGACTTTTCAT
>NZ_CAJXIP010000244.1 GCF_913054395.1 uncultured Roseovarius sp. | reverse complement strand
GGGGGGTGCGGGGGGCTGGCCCCTCGCCGCTTTCCCCTCAGGCCCGCGCCTCGCGGATCAGGCGCAGAATATCTTTCGCGGCCTCCGGGATATTGGTGCCGGGCCCGAAGATCGCCTTCACACCCGCCTTTTGCAAGAACTCGTAGTCCTGCTGCGGAATGACGCCGCCGCAGATCACGATGATTTCACCGGCATCCTTTTCCCGCAGCGCCGCGATCAGTTTAGGCGCCAAAGTCTTGTGTCCCGCCGCCTGAGAGCTGATGCCGACCACATGCACGTCGTTGTCCACCGCATCCTGTGCGGCCTCGTCCGGGGTCTGGAACAGCGGGCCGACATCGACGTCAAACCCGATATCGGCAAAGGCGGTGGCAATCACCTTGGCGCCACGATCATGGCCATCCTGGCCCATCTTGACCACAAGCATCCGGGGGCGACGGCCTTCTTGCTCTGCGAATTCTTCGACCGACTGCTGGATCGCGGCGAACCCTTCATCGCCCTCATAAGCCGCGCCATAGACGCCGGCCAGGGTCTTCACCTCGGCGCGGTGACGGCCGAATTCCTTTTCAAGGCTCATGCTGATCTCTCCTACGGTGGCGCGGGCGCGCGCGGCCTCAACCGCCCCTTCCAGAAGGTTGCCACCCTCTTTGGCGCGGCGTGTCAATTCCTCAAGCGCCGCCTGACAGGCGGCTTCGTCGCGGCTTGCGCGGATGTTTTTCAGACGCACGATCTGGCTCTCGCGCACCGCGACGTTATCCACATCCAGAATGTCGATCGGGTCTTCCTTGTCCTTGCGGTACTTGTTGACACCGACGATGACCTCGGTGCCGCGGTCGATCATCGCCTGCCGGGTGGCTGCCGTTTCCTCGATGCGAAGCTTGGGCATGCCCGATTCAACCGCCTTGGTCATGCCGCCCATGGCCTCAACCTCTTCGATCAACTCCCAGGCCTTGTCGGCCAGATCGGCAGTCAGCTTTTCCACGTAATACGACCCGGCAAGCGGATCGACCACATTGGTCACGCCGGTTTCTTCCTGCAAGATCAACTGGGTATTACGCGCGATCCGGGCGCTGAATTCGGTTGGCAGGGCAATCGCCTCGTCCAGGGCATTCGTATGAAGGCTCTGCGTGCCGCCCAAAACCGCGCTCATCGCCTCATAGGCGGTGCGGATCACGTTGTTATAGGGGTCCTGCTCCTGCAGACTCACGCCGCTGGTCTGGCAATGGGTGCGCAACATTTTCGAGCGCTCACTCTTGGCGCCGAACTCGGTCATGATGCGGTGCCACAACAGGCGCGCGGCGCGCAATTTGGCCGCTTCCATGAAAAAGTTCATGCCGATGGCGAAGAAAAAGCTCAGCCGGCCGGCAAATTTATCCACATCCATGCCCGCCTCGATGGCCGCGCGCACATATTCGCGACCATCCGCCAGCGTATAGGCCAGTTCCTGCACAAGGTTCGCGCCGGCCTCTTGCATGTGATAGCCCGAGATGCTGATCGAGTTGAATTTCGGCATCTCGTTGCTGGTATATTCGATGATATCGCTGATGATCCGCATGCTTGGCTTGGGCGGATAGATATAGGTGTTGCGCACCATGAACTCTTTCAGAATGTCGTTCTGAATGGTGCCCGACAAAACGCTTTTGTCATGCCCCTGCTCTTCGCCAGCGACGATAAAACTGGCCAGGACGGGGATCACGGCACCGTTCATCGTCATTGACACGCTGACCTTGTCAAGCGGGATGCCGTCAAACAGGATCTTCATGTCCTCGACGCTGTCAATGGCCACGCCGGCCTTGCCGACATCGCCCTCAACGCGGGGGTGATCGCTGTCATAGCCACGATGGGTGGCAAGATCGAAGGCCACCGAAACGCCCTGTTGGCCAGCGGCCAGGTTGCGACGGTAAAAGGCGTTGGATTCCTCGGCGGTGGAAAAGCCGGCATATTGGCGGATCGTCCATGGGCGCCCGGCATACATCGTCGCCTTGACGCCGCGCGTAAAGGGGGCCTGTCCGGGGATCGTACCCATATGCGGCAGATTCGCAGTATCTTCTTCGGTATAGAGCGGCTGAACCGGGATGCCCTCAAGGGTATTCCAGGTCAGATCGTCCAGCGGGCGCCCCCGCAGCTCTGCTTCGGCCAGGTTACGCCAGTCGTCTTTCTTCGATGTCATTGGGTTGTCCTCTTGTCGTCTGGACGATGGGCGGGTTCTGTCCCGCCTTCACCGGTCCGGTTTCCTCTGTCAATCGTGCCAGACCATCGGCCCCGGCACTCAGCCAGAACAGATCGTCGGAATAAGCCTCTTGCAGGGCCAATGTCTGATTTCGGTCAAACGGGCGCCAACGGCCCGTGCCTTCGCCAAGACGCGCGACATCACCGCCCCGCTCTGTCACCACTCTGCGCAGTTGCTCCAGATCGGGTGAGCGGTTCAGCCACTCGCGCGCGGCCTTGCGCGGCGGGTTGTTCACCCCGGTCATCTGGCGCAGCTTTTCCTCCGGAAGCCCGGCATAGACTTCATGCGGCAGCACCGTGATTTCAACGCCGGGCACAGCACAGGCCAGATCGGTGACCACATCGCGCCAATGACGGCCTCCGGTGACCAGCAAGTCAAGATCGTCCTGATCAGGCACCTTGTGACCGCGCGCCACCGCAAAGGCCATTGCCGAAGCCCACCAGGTATCCTGAGCACGCACCGCAAGCGCGATACGGGTGATGCGCCCGTCAAAGGCATTGGCAAACCGCGCCATCCGCTCGCCGATGGCAACATAAAGCCGGTTGTCGCGCAGATTGCGACGCGCCGCACCGATCATGTTTTCGTCACTGATCACAAGCTGGCGCAGCCCCGCCGCCTCGGCCTTGTGCAGGCGTAGCGCGATCCGCCCACGGGCGCGGTCAAGCTGTTGTGTCGCCGAACGGCGCCCCGCAACCGGAATGACCCCGGTCAGCACGCCGTCGCGCGTCACGTCAGGCCCCCAATAGCCGATGCCCTGCGCCGCCAACAGCTTGCGATTGGCCTGCATGTAATGCTGAAAGCTGGTCGAGGCCGTTCGATGTGCCCCCAGGTGCAGGATAATTTCCATCTCAATACATGCCTTTCGCTTGAACACCACATCCTTGCAGGGTGGTTGTTTCCATCCCGCCATGTTGCTCGCGAATTT
>NZ_CAJXIP010000243.1 GCF_913054395.1 uncultured Roseovarius sp. | reverse complement strand
CGTAATGGGCTATGTGAAATGGGCGATCCGCGGGCTGTTCTGGCTGCTGGTGATTGCGTTTCTGCACTATACCTTGCCGCAACACGATGTGGCCCGGATCACCGATACCTATGAAAAGCGGGTCAGCCCGGGCAGCAATGCGATGTTCTGGTCGAATGCCGACACCGGCGAGGCCACCGATGTGAACGTGCGCGACGTGTTCTTCGTTCAGGCCTTTCGCACGGATGACAAGCCGATGATCTATCGCAACGAAGACACGGGTTGGGGCTGGCCGCCGTATTTCAAGTTCGACACCAGCAATTTGCAGGCCGAGGCCTCGGATCTGATTTCCAAGAAGAACGATGCCAATCCGCAATGGGTGGTAGTGCGCCACTATGGCTGGCGTAACGAGTTCCTGTCGATCTATCCCAACGCGGTCAGCATTTGGGCGGTCGAGAGCCCCGATGTGCGGATTATCCCCTGGGTCAAGATCGTGCTCCTGACCCTTCTGGCGGCGCTTTACTGGGCGATCCGCGTGCGTTGGATGCGGTTCCGCAAGCAGCGGATCGAACCCAAGGTCGATGAATGGACCGATGGCTGGGCGTGAGACGCCTATTCATCCGCCCTGACAGGGGGTCTCGCGTTTCAGAGACCTAGCGCTTGCCGTAATAGAGGCCGACCACATGTTCGGCCTCGGCGAAGAACAGCCAGCGCGAGGCGGCGATACCCGCGACATGGCTGATCACCGCAAACAGAGCCATGGCATGTGTGAACGGCACAAGCAGCATCAGCACAGGCAGCACAAAGCCAAGCCCAAGCGCGATAACGCGCAGCTTTTGGGCGTGCTTGCGGCCGACCTGATGCACCATTTCGCGCATGAGGTAATTGGTGCCGGTATGCGGCGCCTCGAAGGCACGCACCGCGCCGATGTTGCCCAGACCCGTCGCGCTTGCCATATTGCTGCCGCCGGCGGCAAAGGCACCATCGCCGCGTACCCACCAGAGCACCTGTAGCACACCTGCCACCGGCAAGAGGATCAGTGCCGCGCTGACCTGACCGGCCAGAAGCGCGCCGCCAGCCAGAGAGATGGCAACCAGCAAAGCGGGCGTGAGGGGAGTCTTCCAGCGCGGAATGGTCGAAAGCTGGGCATAGATCATCGAGGTGGTGAACACGGTGCCAAGCGACAAGAGCGCCCCGAGCCAGCCGAGAGCCGCGATCCGGATGTCGAGAAACACCAGGGCGGCGGCATAGACCGCCATCACCAGCAGGGCCGCCACCGCACAGACGCCTTCGCGGCTAAGCCAGCTTGAACGCCATTGGCTAAACGCCTTCATGGCGCGTTCGGGGTGGCCGAGGTGAAAGGTCGAGGCCAGCAGCCCGCCGACGGCCAGGGCATAGGCAATCAGGAAAAATACGAAGGCCAGCCAGCCGGTGACGGCAGGCAGGCCAAGCCCGAGCCAGACCAGAAGGCCAAAGCCAAGCCCGGAGAGGGTTGTGAAGACGATGACGGAAGGGGCGGGATGCATTTCAGATCCTCTCGAGAGCTTTGTCGAGCCAGCCAAGGAAACCCTTGGGTTCGTCCATGACGGGGGCGAGGAAGGGGGCGAGAATGTCGATCTCGCCGGCCGGTTTTGGTTGATCCAGCTGATCCTTGGGGCGGGGCGGCAGATATTTGTTCACCGGCTTGGTGCCCTGTTCGGGCATCAGGTCCATTCCGCCACGTTCGGCGGCAAGTTTACTGACCTTGCTGTCGGGATCGGCAAAATCGCCGAAATGGCGGGCCCCGGCCGGACAGGTGCGCACACAGGCGGGTTCGCGATCCACCTCGGGGAGGTTTTCGTTATAGATGCGATCCACGCAGAGCGTGCATTTCTTCATCACGCCTTCGGCGGCGTCAAGTTCGCGCGCACCGTAGGGGCAGGACCAGGCGCACAGCCCGCAGCCGATGCAGTCGCTTTCATTCACCAGAACGATGCCATCCTCGACCCGCTTGTAGCTTGCCCCGGTGGGACAGACGGTGACGCAGGGCGCATCGTCGCAATGCAGGCAGGATTTGGGGAAATGCACCAGTTGCGCCGCCGGGTGCGGCATGGCCGAGCTTGCAAGCGGCTGAACCTCGTAGCTGTGCACCCGGTTGAGAAAGGTGCCCGAGGGATCGGCGCCATAGGGGTTTTGATCGCTCAGGGCCGCGCCGTAATTCTCGGTGTTCCAGCCTTTGCAGGAAACCACGCAGGCATGACAGCCGACGCAGGTATCCAGATCAATCACAAGACCCAGCTTGCGGGTGGTTTTTTGGGGAAGGGTTGTCATGTCGCCACCTCGGGATTGCGCGGTGTGAGCGGGGGTTGGGGGCGCTGCCCCCGTCGCGCGAGGCGCGACTCCCCCGGGATATTTGGGGCAAGAAGAAACAGGGATGGGGTCATTTGCCGACCTTCCATTGCAGCGCGTCCGGACCCTGGGGGACCGGGGATTTGAGCGGTGCCAGGGCGGGTTGGCTTTCGGCGGGGGCATCGGCCTTTTCGATTTTGACGCGCAGGTCGAACCAGGCGGCCTGACCGGTGACGGGATCAGAGTTCGACCAGCGCAAACCATCGCCCCTGGGCGGAAGCAGTTCGTGAATGAGGTGATTGAGCAGGAAGCCCCTGGTCGCTTCGGGCGCATCCTCGGAGAGGGCCCAGGCGCCTTTGCGTTTGCCGATCGCGTTCCATGTCCAGATGGTGTTTTCGTTGAGCGCCGCCATATGTGCCACCGGCACGGTGATCGTGCCGTGCGCCGAGGTGACGCGTGCCCAATCGCCATCGGAAAAGCCGTTCTTTTCCCACAGTTTGGTGGGCAGGTAGAGCGGGTTATGGCCGTGAATCTGGCGCAGCCAGGCGTTCTGGCTTCCCCAGGAGTGATACATCGCCATCGGGCGCTGTGTCAGGGCGTGGATCGGGAATTCGGAGGTGTCGACATGGTTGTCCTCGAATGGTGGATACCAGATCGGCAGCGGGTCCATTGTCGCCTTGATCCGATCGCGCAGGTGATCGGGGGGCTGGCGATCGCCATGACCTTCGGCGGCGAGTTGAAATTTGCGCAGGGGTTCGACGTAGAGATCGAAAATATAGGGCTGGGGCGTATCATAGATGCCCATGCCCACGGCCCAATCCTGATAGGCGGTGTTCCAGGGTTTGTAATAGCTGGC
>NZ_CAJXIP010000242.1 GCF_913054395.1 uncultured Roseovarius sp. | reverse complement strand
GGATGCGCCGGTGTCCGGCGGCGTAGGGGGCGCAGCAGGTGGTACGCTGACCTTTATGGCCGGTGGCTCTAAAGACGCTTTTGCCAAGGCCGATCCTCTGTTTGACATCATGGGCCAAAAAGCCGTGCATTGCGGCGACGCGGGCGCCGGTCAAGCAGCCAAAATCTGCAACAACATGATCCTCGGCGTGACCATGATCGCCACCTGCGAGGCCTTTGCTCTCGCTGACAAGCTGGGACTGGATCGCCAGTCGATGTTTGACGTGGTCTCTACCTCCTCTGGCTACAGCTGGACCATGAACGCCTACTGCCCGGCCCCGGGTGTTGGCCCGCAGTCTCCGGCCGACAATGGCTACCAGCCTGGCTTTGCGTCTGAGCTGATGCTCAAGGACCTGCGTCTGTCGCAACAGGCGGCACAGGCGGCGGATGCCGATACGCCGCTCGGGCATGCGGCCTGCGATCTCTATGCGCAATTCGTCGAGGAGGAGGATGGAAAAGGCCGCGATTTCAGCGCGATGCTGCCTCGATTCGAGAAACGCGGACACAGCTGAAACAGCGCGCGGGCACCGGCCGGATAAGGCCAGACAAGATTGCGGGTATGGCCAGCTATATGTTGGCCCTTCCCCTTGCCCTTTGCCGCGATATGTTGCACCACATAGCCCGTAACGACCCGACGGAAGGACCCGGAAAATGGCTGACGGAACGATCGACATGAACGCGAAACCCACAGAAGAGATTTCCGTCCGCGAAGTTTTCGGCATCGACACGGATATGATCGTAAAAGGCTTTGCCACGCGCACCGACCGTGTGCCGGACCTGGACAGCACCTATAAGTTCGATCCCGATACCACGCTGGCCATTCTGGCAGGGTTCTCGCACAATCGCCGGGTCATGATTCAGGGCTATCACGGCACCGGGAAATCGACCCATATCGAACAGGTGGCGGCGCGTCTGAACTGGCCCACGGTGCGGGTGAACCTTGACAGCCATATCAGCCGGATCGACCTTATCGGCAAGGACGCGATCAAGCTGCGCGACGGGGTGCAGGTGACCGAATTCCACGAGGGCATCCTGCCCTGGTCGCTGCGCAATCCCACGGCGATCGTGTTTGATGAATACGACGCCGGGCGTGCCGATGTGATGTTCGTGATTCAGCGTGTACTTGAGGCCGATGGCAAACTCACGCTTCTGGATCAGAACGAGGTGATCACGCCGAACCCCTATTTCCGGATTTTCGCCACCGCCAACACGGTTGGTCTGGGCGACACGACCGGGCTTTACCACGGTACGCAACAGATCAACCAGGGCCAGATGGACCGCTGGAGCCTGGTGGCGACGCTGAACTATCTCAGCCATGACGCCGAGACCGCCATCGTGATCGCGAAGAACCCGCTCTACAACACCGCCGAGGGCCGCAAGACCGTCAGCCGCATGGTGACCGTTGCCGACCTGTCGCGCACGGCCTTCATGAACGGCGAACTTTCGACCGTGATGAGCCCGCGCACAGTGATCGCCTGGGCACAGAATGCCTCGATCTTCCGCAATGTGGGCTATGCGTTCCGCCTGACCTTCCTCAACAAATGCGACGAGCTTGAGCGTCAGACCGTGGCCGAGTTCTATCAGCGCTGCTTTGACGAGGAACTGCCGGAAAGCGCGGCAAATGTAAGCGTCACCTGAGGCGCGTTGCTCGTCTGTCCCTTGCGGGCCGGCCTCGCGAGGCAGCCCGCCCGGGGTGACGAGCACCTCGCGACAGACAGGAGCAGCCCGAAGGATCTGGAAACCGCGTCATGAACAAACCCACCGACAACCCCGCCGATCCGTTCAAGAAGGCGCTTGCCAACGCCACCAAGGTGATGGCGGACGATTGCGATCTGACGATCAGCTATTCGGTGGATCCCGCCGGTATTTCGGGCGATGCGGTGCGCTTGCCGCAGGTCAGCCGCCGGATGACCCGTGAAGAAGTGCTTCTGGCGCGTGGCACCGCCGATGCGCTTGCGCTGCGCCACAAGTTTCACGACGAGGGGCTGCATGCGCGCTATGCTCCGCCGGGCGACATGGCCCGCGAGCTTTACGAGGCGATGGAAACCGCCCGCTGCGAGGCCGTGGGCGCCCGCGACATGCCCGGCACCGCCAGCAACATCGATTCCAAGATTGCCGCCGATGCTCAGCGTCTTGGCTATGAGCAGATCACCTCGACCGCCGATGCGCCCCTGCCCGCCGCCGCCGGTTACCTGATCCGCCACCTCGCCACCGGGCGCGATATGCCCGCAGGGGCGCAGAACGTGATGAATCTCTGGCGTGGTTTCATCGAAGAACAGGCTGGCGGCACGCTCGAAAACCTGCAGGACATCCTTGCCGATCAGGGCGCCTTCGCCAAATTCGCCCGCCGGATCATCGAGGATCTCGGCTATGGCGATCAGCTTGGCGATGATCCCGACACCGCCGATGACGAAGATCAGGACGAAGCCGAAGAAACCGGCGAAGAGCAGGACGAACAGGAAAGCTCCGGCGACGAGGACAGCGACGAGAACGAAGCCGAGGCCGAAGCAGAGCGCAGCCAGGACGAACAGCAGGACGCCTCGCAGGCCCAAGTCAGCATGGACGACATGTCCGACGACGAGATGGACGAGCAGACCGACCTGCCCGATGGCGAGGCCCCGCTAGAGCCGCCCGCGCCGCAGCCGATCTCGGATGCCGACCCGAACTATACCGTCTACAACACTGCTTTTGATGAAGAAATTCGCGCCGAAGACCTTGCCGACCCGATCGAGCTTGAACGCCTGCGCGCCTATCTTGATCAACAGCTGGAACCGCTCAAGGGCGCGGTCAGCCGCTTGGCCAACAAGCTTCAGCGCCGCCTTCAGGCCCAGCAAAGCCGCTCTTGGGAGTTTGATCGCGAAGAGGGCATTCTTGATGCCGGCCGTCTGGCACGGGTCGTGGCCAATCCGACCATGCCGCTGTCATTCAAGGTCGAAAAGGACACCGAGTTTCGGGACACCGTGGTGACGCTTTTGCTGGACAACTCCGGCTCGATGCGCGGGCGCCCCATTTCGATTGCGGCAATCTGCGCCGATGTTCTGGCCCGCACGCTTGAGCGGTGCAGCGTCAAGGTGGAGATCCTCGGCTTTACCACCCGCGCATGGAAAGGCGGGCAAAGCCGCGAGGCATGGCTTGCCGAAGGGCGCCCGCAACTGCCCGGCCGCCTGAATGATCTGCGCCATATCATCTATAAGTCCGCCGATTCCCCGATGCGCCGCACGCGGGACAATCTTGGCCTG
>NZ_CAJXIP010000241.1 GCF_913054395.1 uncultured Roseovarius sp. | reverse complement strand
GGTTGACCTGTTCACCAATCCGCTAAGCTATGTGCTCGAGTCGCCCGAGAACCTATATGGGACCGGTGCCGCAGTGGCCGCCGGGCTGAGCAAGCGCGAGAAATTCGGCGACACAATCGATTCCATTCTCTATGAAAGCGCCGACAGTTACGCGCAGACACGATCAGTCTACCTACAAAACCGCAGGTTTGAACTGGGCGGAACCTCGGGCAGTACCTATATCGACCCCTACGGTGAACCCGCCACTTCCGGCTCGTTGGAGGACCCCTATGACCAGTAACCTATCCCGCCGCCATGTTTTGACCACCGGGCTCGTCCTTGGCGGATTGGCCACCTTGCCGACCGGCGTTCTGGCCCTGAATGATGCGCGGGCCCGCACGCTTGTCGATGCGATCGTTTCGGATATCAACCGCGTGATTGCCTCGGGCAAGCCGCTCTCCGCCATGATTGCGGATTTCGAGCGTATCTTCACACGCTATGCGGATGTAAACATCATTGCCCGCTCGACCCTTGGGGCCGACGCGAACCGCATCTCAAGCGGCCAGATGGCGGCCTTCACCCAGGCGTTCCGGAGCTATATCGCACGCAAATACGGCAAGCGGTTCAATGAATTCGTCGGCGGGCGGATCGAAGTGAACTCGGTCAAGCAGGTCAAATCCTGGCACGAAGTGAAATCAACCGCCTACCTGCGCGGCGAAGCCCCCTTCGAGGTCAGCTTTCTTGTCTCAGACCGCTCGGGCAAGGATCTGTTCTTTGACATGATCATCGAAGGCATCAGCCTGCGCCTGAGCGAGCGCACCGAAGTCGGCGCCATGCTTGACCGGCGCAACGGCGATATCAACGCGCTCATCCAAGACCTCAAAACGGCCGGGTGAACGCGGCACGGCGACTTTGACCGCATCAGAACGGCGCCCCGGTGGGCGCCGTTTTCAATTCATCCCGAACAGGCCGCGCAGAAGATTCTCAATCGGGTTGGCTCCGGGCGCACGCCGCTGCCGCACGGTCGGGCCGGGTGTGGGCCGGGGCGTCGGGCGCAGCATCGGAAGCGGCTTAACCGGTACGCCTTCATGCACGCGCACCATGGTTTCGTGCCAAATCTCGGCCGGTAGCCCGCCGCCCGTAACACCGGTCAGCGGCGTGTTGTCGTCATAGCCCATCCAGACACCGGCCACGTAATCGGCACTGAAGCCAAGAAACCAGGCATCGCGCGCCGCCTGCGTGGTGCCGGTCTTGCCCGCCGCCTCGCGATCCGGCAACTTGGCGCGGCTTCCAGTACCGCCATCCACCACACGGCTCATCATATAGATCAGCTCGCGGGCGGCCTCTTCGCGGATCACCCGCTCACCGATGCCGCCGCCACTTCCCATCAGGGGGGTGCTGTCACCCAAAAGGCTTAGCTCGACCAGACCGTAGGGCGTGACCGACGAGCCGCCATTCAGGATGCCGGCATAGGCCCCCGTCATTTCAAGCAGCGTGCTTTCCGACGCCCCGAGCGCAAGCGCCGGGCCCGCCGCCAGATCGCTTTCAATGCCGAATTCGCTGGCCACCTTGCGCACAAGATCGCGACCCACGCTTTCCGATATCTTGACCGCCGGCACGTTCAGCGACTGACGCAGAGCCTCAGCCAGCGTCACGCGGCCATAATGTTTGCGGGTATAGTTTTCGGGGCACCAACGGCCCGATCCGGGGATGTTCAAACAATAGGGTTCATCCACGACGACAGAATCGAAGTTATAGCCAAGCTCAAGCGCCGTGGCATAAACGAACGGCTTGAATGCCGATCCGGTCTGGCGCCGGGCCTGAGTGGCGCGGTTGAAGGCACCGACGACCTTGGTCTTGCGCCCGCCGACCATGGCGCGCACCGCGCCATCCGCTGACATCACCACAATCGCCGCCTGCGCTTTGGAGCCTTCGCGCACCTTGTTGTCGAAAATATAGCTCAGTGCATCTTCCGCCGCGCGCTGAAGCCGCTGATCAAGCGTGGTCTTGATGATCACATCCTCGGTGGTGTCGCGGGTGAAGAATTCCGGCCCCGAAGCCATGACCCAATCGGCGAAATACCCCCCGGCCTGCGCCTCTGCCGCCGCCGAAAGCTCTGCGGGATTGGCCAGCGCAAGGGCCGCTTCCTTGTCGGACAGATAGCCCTGCCGACGCATCAGCCCAACCACCACCGAGGCCCGGTTCTGCGAGCGTTCAAGGTTGCTTGTGGGGGCCAATGTCGAGGGCGCCGTCAAAAGCCCGGCCAACATCGCGCCCTCGGACACGTTGAGGTTGGCCGCAGGTTTGCCGAAATAGCGCTGCGACGCGGCCTCGGCGCCATAGGCGCCCCCACCAAGATAGGCCCGGTTCAAATAGACCGACAGGACCTCATCCTTGGTGTATTTCAATTCCATCGCCAGGGCATAGACTGCCTCTTTTGCCTTGCGCCAGAGCGAGGAGCGGCGGCAATCCGCCACATATTCGGCCTCGTTCTTCCATTGGGTTTCGTCAAACTCGACGCCGAAGCACAACAATTTCGCGGTCTGCTGGGTGATGGTCGAACCGCCATTGCCCGACAGCGGCCCCCGGCCTTCGCTCAGGTTGATGCGGATTGCACTTGCGATGCCGATCGGATCAACGCCCGGATGCAGGTAAAACCGCCGGTCCTCGGTGGCGATCACAGCGTTCTTGAGGTGCTTGCTGACCGTATTGGCATCGACCACGCCGCCAAACTGATCGCCGCGCCAGGCAAAGACATCCCCCGCGCGATCCAATAGGGTGACCGATCCCTTGGCGCGCCCGTCCAGAAGCGCGGAATATTCCGGCAAAGTGGTATAGGTATAGCCAACCGAAACACCAACGATCAGCGCGATGACCGCGCCCACCCGCCAGGTGATCCGCCAGACAAGCCGCAGAATCCAGCCGATGATGCGCGCGAAAAACGCGATGATCGGATTACGCTTGCGCGCCGGTTTGCTCCGCGTCCGCTTGGCCGCAGGCTTGCGCCGCGCCGCCTTGGCCGGGGCCTTGCGCGAGCGCTTGGGCGCCACCAGTGGCGGCCTTTTACGTCCTGAATTGCTCATGCTCGTCCTGCCCGGACCTGTTGCTTTGCGCCACTCTATATCGCCTTTTTCCAAAAGTAGAGACCCCGGCACGCCCCTTGCGGCTTTTCTATATGATTAAATTTTAGGCAAATCAACCAGATCGCCCATTATTTAATCATTCGGCTGCGACAATCACCGCCAAACACCCCGTTCTGGCTTCTAGAATCTACGTCCTGTGCTTTTTCTGCAGATGCAAATAACGCGCTGAGCCACAGGAAACC
>NZ_CAJXIP010000240.1 GCF_913054395.1 uncultured Roseovarius sp. | reverse complement strand
CGGTTCGGCATCTTCAAGCACAAGGCTGCCGCCGTGCTCTTCGATGATCTTCTTCACGATCGGAAGGCCAAGGCCTGTGCCCTTCTCACGCGTCGTCACATAGGGTTCAAACAGGGCCGCGCGGTCCTGCGGCAGGCCAATACCATTGTCCGAAATCCGGATCACCGCCTCATCACCCTCGGGCGCGCTTGCCACCCTGATCTGTGGGACAAGATCCTCTGGAGCGCCCTTTTCCTTATAGCTTTCAATCGCTTCACCGGCGTTCTTGATCAGGTTCGTCAGGGCCTGCGCAATCATCGTGGCGTCAATCTCGGCCCAAAGCGGGGCCTCATCCATCGCCAGATCAAAGCGTACTTCCGGCTGGCCGCTTTCCTGAAGCAACACCACATCGCGCAACAGCCGGGTCAGGCTTTCCTGTTTGGTCTGCGGTTCGGGCATGCGGGCGAATTTCGAGAATTCATCGACAATCCGGCGCAGATCGTTGGTCTGGCGCACCACCACATCGGTCAGCTGTTCAAGGCTCTCGGCCTGATCCGGCTCAAGCTGGCGGGCGAATTTCCGTTTTATCCGCTCGGCCGAAAGCTGGATCGGCGTCAGCGGATTCTTGATTTCATGGGCAATCCGGCGGGCGACATCGCCCCAGGCAGCCATGCGCTGCGCCGTGACAAGATCGGTAACATCGTCAAAGGCCACCACATAGCCCTCGCGCCGACCCTCGGCGCCGATCCGGGTCGACATCCGCACCAGCAGGTTTTCCTGCTGGTTGCCGCGCGTCACCTTGATCTCTTCCTGGGCAAACCCGCTCGGCGTCTTGCGCAGCTTTTCAAACAAGGCACCAAATTCGGGGACCGCCACGCTGAGGGAAACGGATTGCTGATCTTCATGCCAATCCAAAAGCCGCTCCGCAGCGCGGTTGACGAAGGTCACGCGCCCCTTGGCATCAAGCCCGAGAACCCCGGACGAGACCGAGCCAAGCACCGAATCAAACAACCGGCGCCGCCGCTCAATCTGTTGGGTATTGGCCAGAAGCTTGTCGCGCTGCCCCTTGAGCTGGCGGGTCATCTGGTTGAAATAGGTGCTCAGCATGGCGATCTCGTCATCGCCCTCTTCCTCGCGCACCTGGGTGTCAAGGTCGCCCTCCCCGACCCGCTGCGCCGCACTTGTCAGCCGCCCCACCGGCAGCGACAGGCGTTCGGCGAACCACATCCCGAGCCAGATCGCCGCAAGGATAAGAATGACCGCAAAGCCAAGGTACAACAGGCCGAATTCAAACAGCACCCGGCCCCGTTCGCTTTCACGCTGCTTGTAGAATGTCGCGGTTTCCTGAGTCTCGTCGAGCAGGCTCAGGATCGCCCCGTCGACATTGCGGCTGACGTACAACAGGCGGTCGGGTATCGCCGTCAGTGGCATCAGGGCGCGGAATTCGTTGTTGTCCCAGTCGCGGATCACAAGCACGCCCTCGTCATAGGCCGTCTTGATCTGCTCCGGCGTCGGGCGTTCGAAATCAAACAGATAGGATTGCTCGCCGCGCGCGCGGATTGCGCCTGTGCCGTCAATCACGAAAGCCTCGCGCAGCCCGCGCTGAATTTCGCGCTGACCGCTGGACAGAACCTGGCGGATGTCACCGTCATTCATGAATACCGCCGCCCGCTTGGTCGCATTCATGACCGACGCCAGAACCCGGATGTCGGTCAACAGGTCGCGGCGGTGTTCGTCCTGATAGGCCTCGGCGGCTGCGACCGAACTATCGACCACGCGGCCAACCCGGTCGGAAAACCATGCCTCAAGGCCCATGTTGATCGACAGCGTCGCAAAGACCGCGACCGTCACCGTCGGCACCAGCGCCATGAGCGCAAACACGCCGGTCAGCCGCAAATGAAGCCGTGAACCTGCCGATCGCTTGCGCCGTGCGGCCACCATCCGCGCCACGCGCTGCATCACCAGCCCGGCCACCATCAGCACGTAAACCATGTCGCAGAGCAGGACGATTCGCAGACCGTTGGACGACGCCCCCTGATCCAGAGGCCCCATCATCAGATAGGTCAAAAGCGCAAGAACCGGCCCCAGAACCACAAGCCCCAGTGCGGCCCAGTTCTGTAGCCGTTGCAAGCGCCGCAAACGGCTTATCGTATCCCACGACAGGCGTCCGCTGCGCAATCTGCGTGTCTGTGTTGCCACGCATGTCCCCCATCCGCTAGTGGGGCAAGGCCCTGCCCCCCGCAACATCTGGGCGATCCGGGGCAACACGCCCCAAATAGCCACAGTCCTGTTGCAGTTTTACATCAACTTGCGGCGGCGTGTCACGTTAATATCCAGATCGGTAATCTTCTTGCGCAAAGTATTGCGGTTGATGCCAAGAAGGTCGGCGCATTTGGCCTGATTTCCGCCGGTGGCATCAAGGGCGATTTCCAGAAGCGGCATTTCGATTTCGCGCAGGATCCGGGCGTAAAGGCCGGGCGGCGGCAGGGTGTTGCCATGCAGGTCGAAATAACGCTGCAAATGGGCCGCGACCGAGGCCGACAGGCTTTCGCCGCGCTGCTGGCCCATCACCGGCTCGGCGCGCGGCTGATTGCCAAGTACCGCCTCGACCTCTGCGCGGGTGATCTCCTCGGCCATCGCAGTCAACCCGATCCGGCGCACCGCGTTTTCAAGCTGTCGTACATTGCCCGGCCAGCTATAGGCGCGGATCAGTTCGGCAGACTCCGCCGACAGATGCCGGGGCGGCTGGCCATCACGCTCATCGCGGGCCAGGAAATGCTCGGCCAAAAGCGGGATGTCCTCGACCCGCTCGCGCAGGGACGGCACGTCGATCACCGCCCCGCTGAGGCGGTAATACAAATCCTCGCGCAGCTTGCCCGATTCAAGCGCAGCGCCCGCCTGGGTCTGGCTTGTGGCCATGAAACGGGGCACGTGATCGCCCGGCGCATCCATCATCCGCACCACCCTTCCCTGCGCCTCGGGCGGCAGGTCGCCGACCTCGTCGAGAACGATGGTACCGCCCTTGGCACGCGCCATCACCTTGGCCGGCCCGTCAAGATCACGCAGATCGCCCGGCGTGACGGTCACGAAGGGCAATGTGCGCCGATCCGAGAAATCATGAATTGCCTTGGCGATCAGTGATTTTCCGGTGCCGGATTCACCACAGATCATCACCGGCAGGTCGGTGTTCATGATCCGCGCCACCACCCGGTAGAGCGCCTGCATGGCGGGCGTTCGCCCGATCAGCGGAAGTTCGTCGGGGCGTTCGGCCTCGGTGTTGATCCGCGGCGCAGTGCGTGCCCGGCTGTCGAGTGCGCGCGCCGTGCG
>NZ_CAJXIP010000239.1 GCF_913054395.1 uncultured Roseovarius sp. | reverse complement strand
CGGCAAAGCCGTATCACGCGGGCGATTTACCCTGCTGCGCAGCGGCTTCTGTGGCGAAATCGCGTGACCGAACAAGCCACGGCCATCCTTCATCCGTAAAACCCGCTCCTCGCTCGGTCGCCCGCGCATCAAATCCGGCAGGTCGTCCACCGTCAGGTCCATCAGTTCGTCGATCCGCGCGCCGATCAGGCTGCCGTCTCCCTCAGGGGTCAGCGCTCGCCGCGCGCCTGACGTCATACCAACAATCCGCCCCGATCCGTCGAGCGCCACCGCAGCCTCCGGATCGACTTCCAGGAATTCCGGGCTGTTTGACACGCGCAACACCCAGTCGCGCCGGGTCATGGCCATCAGGTTCGCCATCTCCACTCGCCGTACCGAATCTGTCACCAGCCCCATCGCCAGGTTCTGCGATGATTTGGGCGACGGCGAGCGCAGCAGCGAGATATCGAGTACCGCGACCAACTCACCCTTGGTGTCGTGGATCGGAGCAGCAGTGCAGGACAGCGGCGTATGAGCCAGCCCGAAATGATCGCTCTGATGGATCGTGATCGCCTCGCCGGTCACGATGCACGACCCTACGCCACAGGTTCCCGCCAGGTTCTCGGTCCAGTTCGACCCAAGGTACAGCCCCGCCTCGCGCAGCTGATCCTCGAAGCGCGGGTCGCCAAAGAAATCGACGCAGACCCCCTTGGCATCGGCCAGCAGCAGGACGTAGTTCTGCCCTGCCACCTGCCGGAACAGCTCCTGCAAGCCGGACCGCGCCGTTGCAATCAGCCGCTCGGATTGTTCGCGGTGTTCCCGCAGTTCGCTCTCGGTAACGATATGCGCCGGATCGGGGCGTGACGGGTCCATGCCGTAGGTTTCGACACAGCGTTGCCAGCTGTCCGAGACCAGCCGATCCCGCCCGGTATCCTGTCCGCGCAGAACGCGGTCGATTTCCTCCACGTGGTCCAGGTCGAACATCCTGTCCTCCCAACAGTCGCCCGCGCCCAGACTAGCCCGCGATCCGAGTTCATGTCATGCGAAGTTTGACAAAGCTTATCGATTAAGTGGCAAGCCATTGCGGCGGCCCGATTTCTTACATGTCTCAATTTGAAAAGCCGTGCCGACACCGGCCTTGGTGACAACGGCTGGTCGCGAAGTGATCATTCTTGCCCACGCAACTTGCACAGGAATTCCAAGGTCGGCTGCGTCCCGTAGGCGGGTGGATTGGGCGATGATGAGATCACGACAGGAAGCGAATGCTTCAGCCGCTATTTCAACAAGCTTGCCGACTGAAATGATGGTGCGGATCGTGCCCTTATGCCCGGCCGTACTTGGGTGGTAGCTTGAAAAATGAAATGAACGCGCGAGCCAGTTCCGGGGCACCCGTGATCTGCGCACCCACCGTTTCGGGGGCCGCTCCACCATAGAAGACCGCCGCAAGCGAGGGAGCGGAGGGTGCCTGGAGACGCAGGTCGGGGTCGTCCGCCGCACCGCGTGTCACGGGCATCGCACCGTTGGCAAGACGCGCCGTGAACTGCGCGGTACCAATGGCAAAGACCACGACGGCCTCGGTATCCTGCGCCGCCCCGGCGTCAAGCATCGTTCGCAGCGACAGCATAAACGAGACGGGTGACAGGGGGAGCGTCGGGTCGTGCAACGGCGAGGCGGCGGCCCATCGGCCCAGCTCCTGAATGATTGGTTCGGCCGCATACCCCCACTCGGTCAGGCCATAGAGCTGCGCAGGTGTAGGTTCGGGCGCGGTCGAGCGCAGGACCACGCCATTTGCCTCGAGCCCGGCGAGCCGTTCGGTCAACACCTTGGCACTGATCCCCGGCAGATTTGTACGAATATCGCTGAAGCGTCGCGGCCCGAACATCAACTCGCGCACGATCAGCAGCGACCAGCGTTCCCCCAGAAGCTCAAGGCCGAAGGCCGTACCGCAGGCATCGCCGTACCAGCGGCCATGGGGGTTTTCTGCCGATTTAGTTTCATTTTGTAACTGCATAGTTGCTTTTTGTAATCCAATTCTCGTAGCCTGTCCATATCGACGACGCGACTCAGGAGGAAACGCGATGTCACAGATGATCTTCATAAACCTGCCGGTGGCAGACCTCGAGCGTTCCATGGCATTCTACGAGGCGACCGGTTTCACCAACGATACCAAGTTTACCAATCACCTCGCGGCCTGCATGGTTTTGTCGGACGATATCCGGCTGATGTTGCTGACCCATGAGTTCTGGTCAAGCTTTACCGACCGGCGCCGGGTTGACCCGGCGTCCGAAGCGCAGGTGCTGCTTTGCATCAGCCGTGTGAACCGTGAGGCGGTGGATGCCATAACCGATGCCGCAGTGGCAGCGGGCGGCACGGCGGATCCTTGTCCGGTGCAGGACTACGGGTTCATGTACGGGCGCAGCTTTGCCGATCCCGATGGTCACATCTGGGAGCCCATGTGGATGAGTGCCGAGGCGGTCGAGAAGGGGCCAATGGAGATGTCCGATGCCGGTTAGAGCGGACGCACCGATTACGATCACCGCCTTCGACTGGGTGCCGGATTTTGCCAGGGGGCAGGTTCGCGACCTGCGTGTTCGCTGGGCGCTTGAAGAGGTCGGACAGGACTATGCCGTCCGTTGTCTGCCGCAGGGGCGGCAGAAGGAGCCGGCGCATCGCGCTCTGCAGCCATTTGGGCAGGTGCCAACCTATGAGGAGGGCGATCTGACCCTGTTCGAAAGCGGCGCTATCGTCTGGCACATCGCCGAGCGGTTTCCGGGCCTCATGCCCGAAGACCCCGCCGGGCGAGCGCGGGCCCTCGAATGGCTTATCGCCGCGCTGAATACACTGGAACCGCCAATCATGGACCGGTCCATTGCGACGATTTTCGAGGCCACGGAACCCTGGTCAGCGCCTCGGTTGCCAGGGATCGACATGCGGATCGCAGAACGATTGCAAGAGGCGTCGGATCGGCTCGGGGCGGCTGAGTGGTTCACGGGCCGTTTCACCGCGGGCGACCTGATGATGGTCAGCGTCCTTCGGATCATCGAAGGTGACGGGCTGGTCGAAACCTTTCCCAACCTCGCCGACTATGTCGCGCGGGGCACCGGACGGCCCGCCTTTCAAAGAGCACTGGCCGCGCAGATGGCCGGTTTCACCGGCGATCCGCCGCCCGGATTCGACGAATGGATGGCGCAACTTCAAGCCAAACAAGGAGAGATGACATGACCTACATAGCCGGATTTCTCACCCCCGTCCCGAACGGGAACAAGGAGGCGTATATCGAAAGCGCCCGCAAGGCCTGGTCGATCTTCAAGGAGTACGGAGCCCTGCAGA
>NZ_CAJXIP010000238.1 GCF_913054395.1 uncultured Roseovarius sp. | reverse complement strand
AGGGTTTGTAGTAATTCGCCCCCTCGGGGATGTGATTGACGAAAAAGCCGCCGTTTTCGATATAGCGATCCAGCTGTTCCGGGTTGGGCGCGCCGCGACCGGCCTCATCCCCGGCAGCGCCGCGAAAGCCGGCAAGCGGGCCGATACCGGGACGGCGTTCGTGGCTGGTGATGTAATCGGCGTAATCGGCGTACTTCTGGCCGCCGTCGGCATTCGTGAATGCTGGCAGGCCAAGCCGCGCGCCGAGATCACAAAGCACAGATTGAAACCCGCGCACGTCGCGGTCTGGTTCGATCACCGGCCAGCGGATGGCGTCGGCGGCGGCGTCGGCCTCGCAGATCGGACGATCCAGCAGGGAAATACAGTCGTGACGTTCGAGATAGGTGGTGTCGGGCAAAATCAGGTCGGCATAGGCGACCATTTCCGAACTATACGCATCCGAATAGATGATGCGCGGGATCACGTAATCACCGCTCTCGTCGGTATCGGTCAGCATCTTGATCACGCCGCCCGTATTCATCGACGAGTTCCACGACATATTGGCCATATACATGAACAGCGTGTCGATCTTGTAGGGATCGCCGGCATGGGCGTTGGAAATCACCATATGCATGAGGCCATGCGCCGACATCGGGTTTTCCCAGGTATAGGCCTTGTCGATGCGTGCGGCACTTCCGTCCTCTGCAAGGCAGAGGTCTTCCGGCCCTTGGGCATAGCCAAGATGCGGCCCGTCAAGGGGGGCGCCCGGCGTGACCTTGCAATGCGGTTTGGGGTGGGCGCTGACCGGTTTGGGATAGGGCGGTTTGAAGCGGAAACCGCCGGGGACCTCGACCGTGCCCAGAAGGATTTGCAGCACATGCAGCGCGCGACAGGTCTGAAACCCGTTCGAGTGGGCCGAGATGCCGCGCATGGCGTGAAAGCTGACCGGGCGGCCTGTCATGGTCGCGTGCTTTTCACCGCGGAAATCGGTCCATTCATGGTCAAGCGTGATCGCCTCGTCAAAGGCGACGCGGGCGATCTCGGCGGCGATGCGGTGGATTTTCTCGGGCGTGATGCCACAACGTTCGGCGACGGCCTCGGGGGCGTATTGCGGGTCAAGGTAACGCTCGGCCATGTGGTGCATGACCGGGCGATGGGTGATGCCCGCCGCGCGGTGCGTGGCATGCAGGTCGGGGCGGATGCCGGGCGTGTCAAACGCCGCCAGCTTGCCGGTGTTGCGGTCAATCACCAGCGGCTTGCCGTCGTCGTCGCGCAAAAACAGGCCGAACTCGGGTGATGTTTCATCCCCGTTCAGAAGGACAGGCGCGTTGGTAAAGCGCGACAGGTAATCAAGGTCGATCTTGCCTGCACTGATCAGCACATGCACCAGCGACAGGATGAAAAGCCCGTCGGTGCCCGGTGTGATCCCGACCCAGTCATCGGCAACGGCGTTATAGCCAGAGCGGATCGGGTTGACGCCGATGACCTTGGCGCCGCGTGCCTTGATCTTGCCGATGCCCATCTTGATCGGGTTGCTGTCGTGATCCTCGGCCACGCCGAAAATCATGAAAAGCTTGGTGTGATCCCAGTCGGGCTGACCGAATTCCCAGAATGCGCCGCCCATGGTGTAGATGCCCGCCGCGGCCATGTTGACCGAGCAGAACCCGCCATGCGCGGCATAGTTGGGTGTGCCAAAGCTTTGCGCCCAGAGGCTTGTGAAGCTCTGGCTTTGATCGCGGCCTGTGAAGAACGCAAGTTTTTCCGGGTGCTTTTCGCGGATCGGGGCAAGCCAGCCGGTCGCGATCTCAAGCGCCTCGTCCCAGCTTATTTCCTCGTATTCGCCAGAGCCGCGCGGACCTACGCGTTTGAGAGGCGCGCGCAGGCGAGAGGGGGCGTTGACCTGCATGATCCCGGCAGAGCCCTTGGCACAGAGCACGCCCCTGTTCACCGGATGGTCGCGGTTGCCCTCGATATAGGCGACTTTGCCGCCCTTGAGGTGCACATTGATCCCGCAGCGACAGGCGCACATGTAACAGGTGGTCTTGCGGATCTCGTCCGACACTTTTGGTGAGGTATCAATTTTCGGCTGGTGATAGGTCATCACGAAATCCCTGTTCTTGCGGCGTTCACGCTAGGGCAGATTCTGCGCCGTCGCGACCGTTTTCTCATTTGTTTGGTTTTTCCGAACATATGTCCCGGAAAAACCGAAATTCGCCCCATAATATTCCGTCAACCTGGCGTGGGCGTGGATTGGAGTACCGTTACGGCGATCATCTGGGTCACGTCACCGGCGACGCAGCCGCGCGACAGGTCATTGGCCGGTTTGGCCAGCCCCTGAAGGATCGGGCCGATGGCGGTATAGCCGCCAAGACGCTGGGTAATCTTATAGGCGATATTGCCCGCATCGAGGTTGGGGAAGACCATCACATTGGCCTGACCGGCGACCTGCGATCCGGGCGCCTTGCTGGCCCCGACGGCAGGCACGAAGGCGGCATCGAATTGCAACTCGCCATCGACCATAAGATCGGGGTGATCGGCCCTGAGGCGGTCAAGGGCGTTGGTCACCTTGGTCACCTTCTCGTGCCGGGCGCTGCCCTTGGAGGAAAACGACAGCAGGGCGATTTTTGGGTCTTGCTGCAACAATGCGCGGCAGGACGCGGCAGACGCGGTGGCAATGGCCGCCAGTTCATCCGCCGAGGGATCAATCACCAGACCACAGTCCGAATAGACCATTGCGCGGGCATCGGCCCCGGCGTCTTGCGGCGGGAACATCAGGAAAAAGCTTGAAACCAGGCTGGTGTCAGGCGCCTTTCCGATCACCTGAAGGGCGGTGCGCACCACGTCCGATGTGGTGGCAACAGCGCCACCGACGGTGCCGACGGCATGGCCTTCGCGCACCAGCATGGCGGCATAGACAAGCGGGGTTTCAACCGCCTTGCGGGCGGCATCGGCATCGACGCCCTTGTGGCGGCGCAGCGTATGAAAGGCCTCGGCAAGTTCGTCAGTCAGCGGCGAGGTGGCCGGATCGTGGATGGATATCCCGTCGCCTGCACGCGCGCCCTGGGCCTGCAACTCGGCGGTGACGGCGTCGGCCTTGCCGACAAGGATCACATCGGCGATCTCGGCATTTCTGGCGGCAAGCGCCCCCGCGACAACGCGGGGATCACTGCCTTCGCTTAACGAAACGGTCGGACGGTCGGGCGGTGCCTTTGACAGCAACAGATCAATCGGTGTTTTTGTCATCGGCTCCCGCCCGGTTTCCTATCAGACCTGCTGAGGGCGCATATCGGCCGGGTCGATCCCGGCAACCGCGACCGGCTTTTTCATCGCGTCGCGGCGGAAGGGCTC
>NZ_CAJXIP010000237.1 GCF_913054395.1 uncultured Roseovarius sp. | reverse complement strand
ATTGAGCGCGTGAATCACTCATGCGCGCCAAGTCCGGAGTGCGAAGTGGAAAGGGGAAAACCGGAACGTCGTTCTATTGGTGGTGGCGCGGCGATTTGTTTGAGCAGTATGGGCTATCGGTGATCCAAGAGTCCGCCGACGTGAAACTGAGGGCCGACTTCAGCCCCTTCTGACAACACGGAAAATCCGAGCCCGTCAGGTCAGTGTCACTTATTCAAAACGGAAATAGTGGCGGACCGAGGAGGATTCGAACCCCCGACCCCTTGATTCGTAGTCAAGTACTCTATCCAGCTGAGCTATCGGTCCGTTGAGGCCAGCAATTAGACTCTGGCGCAGAGGTTTGCAAGGGCGTTTCGGAAGAAATCACGCTTCTTTCGACAAATTTCCTTTGGGCAGGGTAATGCAGAAGGATGTGCCGGTCTCATCGGTGCGTTCAAGTGTCAGATCACCACCATGGCCACGCATCAATTCGATCGCGATGCTAAGCCCAAGGCCGGTGCCGCCCTTGGTGACTCCACCCTGAAAGGGCTTGAAGAGGTGTTCGCGTGCCTTGGTGGGAAGGCCGGGGCCGGTGTCGGCGACGCGGATGATCCATTCCTTGTCATCCTCAGCGGCCATGATGCTGATCTCGCCCGGTTTGCCGGAGTTTACAATCGCTTGCCGGGCGTTCCGCACAAGGTTGGCGATCACGCGGTAAAGCTGTTCCGGGTCGGCGCGCAGGAACAGGCTGTCGGGAATATCCTGGGAAAAGCTCAGGTCATTGTCGCCCACCGAAAGCCGTTCACTGTCGATCACATCATCGACGATATCGCATAGCCGAACGCGGCCAAGCGTCGGGCCCGGCTCTTCGGCCTTGCCATAGGCCAGCGTCGCCTCGCAGAGATGCACCGCACGGGTGAGCGAATTCACCAGCTTGGGTGCCATGCGTTTGACGCTTGGGTCTTCGCTCATTTCGATGCGGTCGGTGAAAAGCTGGGCGCTGGTCAGGATGTTGCGCAGGTCATGGCTTACCTTGGCGACGGCGCCACCGAGTTGGGCAAGGTGCTCTTTCTGCTTCAGGGCGCCGGTCAGCTGGGTTTGCAGCGATTGCAGCGTCTGTTCGGCTTCGCGCAACTCGGTGATGCCGGCCGAAGGCTGAATCACCAGCCGGGCATCTTCCGGGGCGTCGGCATAGGATTTCATATGCCCGACCACGCGCTTGATCGGGCGGACAAGGAAAACCCGCACCGCGAGGAACAAAAGAACGGCGGTAAAGATGGAAATCACCAGAGAAAGCATGAGGATCCGCAAGCCATAGTCGATCATCGCCGTGCGAAGATCGTCCGTTTCAAGCGTGATCTCGATCAAAAGCCCGCCCATGCGCACCGGGCGACCGATGACGCGGATCACTTCGGTCTGTGGTGTCAAAAGCCGGCTCATGGCGTCGCGGATCAGGCCGAAGGCATCCGCATCGCGCAGATCGAAGGTCTGGGCGATCGGGCCGGGCATTGGCGAGGTGAGCACAAGCTGACGCGCCTCATTGCGGCGCAGCACCACGTTGAACACGCCGGCATTGCGCAGCAACTCGTCCTGGAGATCGGGGGTGACCTCGGCATCGGCCAAAAGCACGAGCGAAGCGATCTGCGCGCGTTCCAGCCGGGTCAGCAGGAAATCCTCGCGAAAGCGGGCAATCGAGGGAACAAAGATCATCACTTCCGCCAGCATCACGAAGACCGCTGTCAGGATCAGGAAGCGCCCCGAAAGAGAGTTGAGCATTCGCATGTCTTTCCAATACCTGCCTCTTAGGGCAGCCACCCCTGCACGAAGCGCACCACCCGTTTCACCATAGGGCTATGAAACAGTTTTGGCGAGAAATACGCCCCCGCCACGCGTTTGTTGATTTCACCCAGCGTGGGGTAGGGGGCGACCATGTTGGCGACATGTTTCATTTTGAGGTTATTGGCGAGGATGAAGGCCCAGAGATTGATCAACTCGCCCGCCTGCGCCCCGACGATTGACACGCCCACGGGGCGTCCGCGCACGACCATGACCTTGATCAGCCCCTCGGTCTTGCGCTCGGCGATGGCGCGGTCATTGTGGTTGTAGGGGAAGCGTACCACGTCAAGGTTGCCGCCGTGCTCATTGCGCGCGTCCTCTTCGGTAAGGCCGACATGTGCAAGTTCCGGGTCGGTATAGGTGGCCCATGGGATATGGCTCGTGCGTTCCCTCGCAGGCAGCCCAAGCAGCGCAGAGCGGATCACAAGCCCGGCGTGATAGCCCGCCATATGGGTGAATTGAAGCCCGCCCGCCACGTCGCCGATGGCATAGATGCGGCGGTTGGTGCTGCGCATGCCGGAATCGACCTTGATGCCGCGGCGGGTGGTTTCGATCCCGGCCTTTTCGGTGTCAAGTTTGTCGATATTGGCCTTGCGCCCGACGGCCATCAAAAGGTGGCTGCCCTTGAAGATGCGGCCATCCTTGACTTCGACCTCGATTGCGCCGGGTTTGCCGCGAATTTCCGCGGCCATGGCATCTTCGGCGATCTCGATGCCTTCGGCACGGAAGCGATCAAGCACGACGGCGGCCATTTCCGGGTCGTCATTGCCAAGCGCCTTCATGCCTTCGATCACGGTCACCTCACAGCCAAGGCGGCGATGCGCCTGCGCCATTTCCATACCGATCGGCCCGCCGCCGATGACCAGAAGATGCGCGGGCTTGTCGCGCAGCTCGAAGATCGTTTCGTTGGTCTCGTAGGGGACGCCGTCAAGTCCGGGAATCGGCGGCACGAAGGGCGAAGACCCGGTCGAGATCACGATCCGGCGGGCGGTGATCACATAGTCTCCGGCCTGCACCTCTTTTGGGGAAATGAAGCGGCCGTATTCGCGGATCACCCGCACGCCAAGACCCTCAAAGCGCTCCTGGCTGTCGACGGGTTTGATCTGTTCGATCACGTCGGCGACGTGATCCTTGGTGGCGGCGTAATCGACCTTTGGCGTCACATCGGCGATGCCGAAAACGCTGGCGTGCGATTGGGCATGGGCCGCCTTACCGCTGGCGATCAGCGCCTTTGAGGGCACGCAGCCAAAGTTGAGACAATCACCGCCCATCTTGTGACCCTCCAGCAGGATCACGCTTGCGCCCATCTGCACCGCGCCCGCCGCGACCGACAGGCCCCCGGAACCGGCCCCGATGACCAGAAGATCCACCTTCAACTTGTTCATACTCAAATTCCTTTCTTGCCGCGAAGGGCTTTGATCATCATCGGCATGGCGGCAAGTGCGCACAGGCCCAGGATGGGGCCGATAATCTGCGGCTCCCATAGTAATGAAAGATCCGGGTTTTCGCCGCGATCAAACACTTCCCCGAGCCCGAC
>NZ_CAJXIP010000236.1 GCF_913054395.1 uncultured Roseovarius sp. | reverse complement strand
GGCGATGGGGGCGGCGCCCCCTAAATCCTGCTGGACATTCCGGACGCGAGAGGGCTTTTGTGCGCCATGACACATCCAATCTATGCCATCCCCGACGTTCACGGGCAGGATGCCCTGCTAGAGGCCGCTTTGACGCTGATCGAGGCTGAAGGCGGCCCCGATGCCGAAATCGTTTTCCTTGGCGATCTTGTCGATCGTGGCCCTGATAGCCGCGCGGTGATCGACCGGGTGATGCGGGCACAGGCGGCCGGGCGCAACTGGACCGTGCTGCGTGGCAATCATGATCAGATGTTTGTCGATTTCATCGAACGCGGCGAGATACACCCGCCGCGCCTGCGACCCGATCTAAGCTGGCTGCATCCGCGTCTTGGCGGAGACGTCACCCTTGCCTCTTACGGGGTGGCCTGTTCCGAAGCCGACCTCAATCTCGAGGCCGCCCGCGCGGCTGTGCCCGCCGAACATATTGAGTGGCTTGCGAACCTGCCGCTGACCCATCTTGTCGGTGATCTGCTGTTCGTTCACGCGGGCATTCGCCCGCGCATCCCGCTGGAGCGACAGGACCCCGACGATCTGATGTGGATCAGGGACGGGTTTCTTGACCACGAAGCCCCCTATCCCTGGCTGTTGGTGCATGGCCATACGGCGCTTGATATGCCGACGCATTTCGGCAATCGGATTGATCTTGATGGCGGTGCCGGACGGGGTCGCGCGCTCTGGCCTGCGGTGTTCGAGGGGCGCGATTGCTGGCTGTTGTCCGAAACCGGGCGCATCCGGCTTGTTCCGCCCAGGTAATCCTGTAATCCCGCGCCGGATTTGGCGGTGGGTCGGTCTTCCCCACCGCAAGTGACGAAAGGTCCGCATTGCCATCTGCGCGGCTTCCTCGCTAAGGTTGTGCCAACTTGAAACCGAGGGGACATCATGACCGATATCGTAATTCTTGACGGCGCGCGCACGGCGATTGGCACATTTGGCGGGGCCCTTGCGGGCACGCCGCCCACGACTCTTGGCGCGATCGTCGCGAAAGAGGCGCTGGCGCGTTCCGGTGTCGAGGGCGGACAGATCGGGCATGTGGTGTTTGGCCATGTGATCAACACCGAACCGCGCGACATGTACGTCAGCCGCGTTGCCGCTATTGATGCGGGTATTCCCGACACGGCTCCGGCGATGAACGTCAACCGGCTTTGCGGGTCGGGCGCTCAGGCGATTGTCTCGGCAGTGCAGTCCCTGATCCTGAACGACGCGGATTTCGCGCTTGCCGGCGGGGTCGAAAACATGTCCCGCTCGCCCTTTATCATCCCCGATCAACGCTGGGGTGCCAAGATGGGGGATGTCAAAACCCTTGATATGATGCTGGGCGCGCTCAACTGTCCGTTTGGTACCGGCCATATGGGCGTGACGGCAGAGAATGTCGCCGCCGAGAATGACATCAGCCGTGCCGATCAGGATGCCTTTGCCCTTGAAAGTCAACGCCGCGCGGCGCAGGCGATTTCCGAGGGCCGTTTCAAATCCCAGATCGTTCCGGTCGAGGTGCGCGTCAAGCGTGACATGGTGGCCTTTGACACCGACGAACACCCCAAGGCGACCACCGCCGAAGCCCTGGCCGGATTGCGCACCGTGTTTCAAAAGGACGGCACCGTTACCGCCGGAGGCGATGGCATCATTGTCCTTCAGCGCCCGGTAGTAGTCCCAGCCGAGGCTGTCGACGCCGGTCAGTGTCTGTGTGTGGATGAGCGCTGCACCCGAGGTCAGCGGGCTCGGCATGGCGACCAGTCCCTTGGCTTCCGGCTTGGTCAGGTCCTTCCAGCTGGTCGGCTTCATTCCGGCCTGGGTGTTGTACATGATGCCGGTGGTGATCAGCTTGGTGGAATAGTAGTGACCGTCGGCGTCATAGAATGCGGGCTCGAAATTCTGGGCTTCCGGCGACTTGTAGGCCATCAGCTGGCCGGCCTGCTTCATCCGCTCGAGCGTGACGGTGTCGGCGATCAGCAGAACGTCGGCAACCGGGTTGCCGGCCTCGATCTCGGCCATCAGCTTGGCCATGATCTTCGGCGTTCCGTCGCGGACCCACTCGACGTCGAGACCGGGATTGGCGGCCTTGAAGCCGTCGACGGTGGCCTGGGCGTCTTCATTGGGCTGGCTGGTGTAGATCACCAGGTCGGCGGCTTCGACGGCGCCGGCAGGCAGTGACGTGGTGGCGAGAGCGGAAAAGGCGGAGACGATCTTGTTCATGGGATGGTCCTTCCTGCTGGGATTGCCCTCGCTAGACCACAGGCATCTGACAGGCTTATGACAATCGGCCGACGTCATTGTGGATGAGGTGGCGGCGGCAGGCTTTCCACACGCAGAAACGCACCTTGCAACCTGTCAGGCGTACCGCCCTGGTGGACGGCTGCCAAGCGCGAGCCTGGACATTACCTCGGCGACGGATTGCTCCACATCCTGCGCCGCAGTGTCGATGACAAGTGGGCTTTGACCCCAGTCTTCATAGTGTCGGTTGGTAATTTCGTCCCAGCTCGGATTCCTCGCTCCCGGACCGTCGGTTGCTCTTGCTTCCGCCCGTCGGCGATGCTCGTCCTTGTCCGAACAGATGATCTCTATTTCGACTGCCGGGACCCCCGATCGTGCTGCAACCGAGAGCCACGCATCCCTGGTGATTTTGATGCAGTTCACCGAATCCGCGACCACGGTGTTGCCGAGCCTCAGATTGTCTTCGGCAACCCCGTAGGCGACCATGTAGCCCGCCGGACCAACCTCGGATTTCAACACGTCAGAAGCTCGTATCGCCTGCTCGGCGGTATCGACACGGACATAAGTCCCTCCGGTCTGCTTTGCCAGGGCCCGAGCGACCGTGGTTTTTCCGGTGCCTGGCAGACCGCCAAAGATGATCAGCATGGATACGAACCTCCCCTTCGGACAAACAAAACCGATCGCTTCGATCAGCGATCGGCAGACTTCCGGGAGGCCCGTATCACACCTTTATGCAGCTTCGGCGACAGCCTGACCGATCAGCCGGCCGAGCCGCTGGATGCCCTCCTCGATCATCGCCTCGTTGGCGCAGGAGAAGGACAGCCGCAGGGTGTTGTTGTTGGAGCCGTCGGCATAGAAGGCCCGGCCCGGCACGAAGGCGACCTTCTCCGTCTGGATCGAACGGGCCAGAAGCTCGGCACCATCCATGCCCTCCGGCAGCCGCACCCAGACGAACATACCGCCCTCCGGCTTCGTCCAGCTGGCGCCGGCAGGCATGTATCTGGCAAGGGCTGCCAGCATCGCATCGCGGCGCGCGCTGTAAGCCTTCTTGATCTTCGCCACCTGCTCGGGAAAGCTCGTCTGCGCGACGGTGGCGGCCGCCATCTGGTT
>NZ_CAJXIP010000235.1 GCF_913054395.1 uncultured Roseovarius sp. | reverse complement strand
GTCGGCGAATGCACATGACCGCGCCCGTGACGCGGCAGGAAGGCCATTTTGACGCCGTCAAGCATGCCTGTCAGGATCTGGTCCGAGGGCGCCCCCCAGGGGGTTTCAACTGCCTGCCAGCTGGCATTCACCAGCCCGTCAATGTCATATAGGCCAGAGCCGCCGATTACGCCGATCATGGTTTCAGTCATGGATTTTCCCTGTCGCCTGTGGTGTCTGGAAACGTGTTACGACGGTTTGCGGGAAAAGAAAATGCCTGCACCCGTGAGGGGTGCAGGCCGGAGACGCATGCCACGCAGGGCAGGATCAGCCCAGCTTCTCGACAACCTCATCTGTGCTCCAGAGCGCATTCGCCATGTAGCGGAAGTTGGTCAGCGCGGCGAGATAGCCGTCACCCTCGGGCAGCATGGCGGCGGCGGTCCCGTCAGAGACCACGGCGACCTCAAAACCCTGCTCAAGCAGCTCGCGCAAATGGCTTTCGGTGCACAGGTTGGCCGACATGCCCGCCAGGATCACCTGGTCAATGCCGCGTTTGCGCAGTTGCAGCACAAGATCGTTGGTCTCGGGGCCGTAAACTTTGTGCGGTGAGCAAATGATGGTCTGACCGTCAAGAATATCGTCTTTGTATTCAGGCATGTAATCGGCGCCCGATCCGTCGAACCCGTCAAGCGACAGCGGGCCTTTGCGGTCGAACATGCCGATCTTGTGCATCAATTTTTCAAGCGCGCCTTCGAATTTCCAGCCGTGATCGGTGGGGTAATAGTAATGTGGCGACACTGCGACGGGGATGCCCTTGGCCTTGGCTGCACGAAACAGACGGCCGATATTTTCGACGGTGTTGTTGCGCGTTACGCTTTCTCCGACCACGCCCCAGGTTACCCCTTCGGGCGACAGGAAATCGACTTGCGGGTCGGTGACCACAAGGGCCGTGCGCGACAGGTCAAGCACCATGTCACTTGGCGGAAGCGCCGGTTGCGCAGGGGGCGCATAGGGGTCTGCGGCCTGTGCCTCGGCGGTGCCTGCGGCAAAGGTGGCGGCGGTTGCCGCGCCAAGCGCCGCGGTGCCAGTCAGGGCCTGGCGGCGGGTAAATTTGGGGTCATGGTCATGCGAGTGATCAGAGCAGTTGCACATAGCGTAATCCTTTTCGGCTGTGGTTTCACAAGACCCAAGGTGACAGGGGTGATGTGCCTTTTCGTCCCAATATTGGCACTTCACGATTTGTTTTGGTGTCCAATTAACCGATCCATGGCAGGCTCGTGGCATGAAGACAGTCAATCAGATGCCCGCCCCGCACGACCATGTTCTGACCGAACTGGATATTCGCGCCGACCCCTTCGCGATCTGCGCGCTTGAGGGGGCCTGTACGCTTGGCCTTGGCCGCGCCACGGGGGCGACCCTGCATTACGTGCTTGGCGGGCGGGGGCAGATCAGCTTTCAGTCACTGCCGTCGATTGATCTGATGCCGGGGCGGCTGGTGCTTGTGCCGTCAAGCCTGCATCACTCGCTGCACAACCATGGCGGCGGGCAGGTGGGCCTGCCTGAATGTCGCCCTGTCGGGCTTGATCTTGAAGAACATGTCGCGCGCGGCGAGGGATGCGGCAATATGGTGGTGCTCTGCTCGTCGGTCCGGCTTGGCCTGCGCGATACGCACGGGCTTGTCGATCTGATGCGCACGCCGCTGACGCTTGATCTCGCCGATGCGCCGGGCGTCGAGCGGGCAATCAATGCCTTGGTGGATGAGGTGAAGCAACCGCGCACCGGGCGTCGCGCGATGATCCGGGTGCTGTTGCTGCAATGCGTGATCGAGATGCTGCGTCAGCGCCTTGATGCCGGTGATCCGGCGGTTCTATGGGTTGGCGCGCTGGCCAATCCGGGGCTCTGGCGGAGCCTGCGTGCGATGCTTGACGATCCGGGCGGCGCGCATTCCCTGGAAGGGCTGGCAGAGATCGCGGGGATGAGCCGGTCGCGCTTTGCCGAGCGGTTTCAGGCCTCTTATGGTCGCGCGCCGATGGGGTTCTTGCGCGCGCTTCGACTGGCGCGCGCGGCGCAGCTTTTGAGCGAGCGGCGCGAACCGGTGAAACGCGTCGCCGAGATGGTGGGATTTAGCAGCAGAAGCGCCTTTACCCGTGCCTTTATCGAGGTCTGGGGTCAGTCGCCGCGCGCGTATCGCCACGACAAGACCGCGTAGCTTTCCGGTTCAGGCCGCCGAGCGGGCACAGAATGTTACCTTGTTGCGCCCCTGCGCCTTGGCCACGTAAAGTGCGCGATCGGCCTCTTCCAGAAGGCGGTCGACACTGGGCGCGACATGGGCCGGGCCCTGTGGAACCATGGTCACACCGATGCTGATGGTGACATGCAGAGGGTCGCTCTGGCCTGCTATCTTGATTGGTGTCTGGCGGATCATATGACAAAGACGGTCGGCGGTTTGCCGGGCGCGGGCGCGGGTGGTTCCGAGGGTCACGATCAGAAACTCTTCGCCTCCGATCCGTGCCAGCATGTCGCCGTCACGCAGATGGGCGCGAATCTTGTTCGTGACGGCGCAGAGCACGCTGTCGCCGGCAGCGTGGCCAAAGCGGTCATTCACCGTCTTGAAAAAATCCAGATCAGCGACCATCACCGCAAATGGCTCTTGGGTCTTGTGCCAATCCTCAATGATCTGGTTCAGGAATGGTAGCGCATAGCGGCGGTTATAGGCCCCGGTCAGGGGATCGGCCATCGCCGCCTGAAGCCCCGACAAAAGCTGCGCGCGCATCCGCTCGCCGCGCCGCTTGTGGCGCAGCTGGTTGGCCATCCGCCGCGCGAGTTCATGGCGATCCGACAGCCCGAAGATCACATCATTTGCCCCCATATCAAGCAGGGTGACGGCCAGCGGGCTCGAATCATCGTCCAAAAGTGCGATCACGGGACAGGCATGGGTGCGTTGTGCCGCCTTCAACTCGGCCAGAAGGCGCAGCCCGTCTTCGGCATCCGCAAGACCAATCCGCAATATATAGACATCCGCGATCGGCTGGCTTGCGGGAATCGGCATCGCCTGATCGGTGCCAAAGGCAGTGAACTGATGGTCCGAATCTTGCGATATCATCCCCTGAAGCGCGAGCGCTTCGGGCTTGGTAGGCGCGACGATGGCGATGTGGCCGGGTGACTGAAACTCGCGCCGGGCCTCGTCAAATCCACGAACAGGGGCCGCCCCCGAGTGGACGGTAAGATCGTGATTGTTGTAATGCTGGCGCAAGAGGTTGCGCAGCCGCGCAAGCAAAAGCGATTCTTGCACGGGTTTGGTCAGGATATCATCAGCCCCCGCGCGCAGAACGGCGCGGCGCTCTTCTGCCGAACAGTTGGTTTGCAACAGGATGATCGGGGTGGTTGCCAGCGCCCTGATCTGGCGCAATGCGGTCACAAAGTCGGCTGCGCCAATACCCGACAGTTGGG
>NZ_CAJXIP010000234.1 GCF_913054395.1 uncultured Roseovarius sp. | reverse complement strand
GCGGTCGAGCAGGTAAGGCGCGTTGGACATGCTCTCCATGCCGCCTGCAATCATTGTGTTCGCATGACCCAGTGCAATCTGGTCAAAGGCCATCATGGCGGCCTTCATGCCAGATCCACACATTTTATTCAGAGTCGTGGCAGGTACGTCTTCGCCCAAGCCGGCTGCAAATCCTGCCTGACGTGCCGGCGCCTGCCCCAGACCGGCCGACAAAACACAGCCCATCAGCACCTCTTCGACGGTCTCGGCCCCGGCATCGGCTAGCGCCGCGCGAATCGCCGCGCCGCCCAGGACAGAGGCCTCGACCCCGTCGAAATCTCCTTGAAACCCGCCCATGGGGGTCCGCGATGCCCCTGCGATCACGACTTCTTTCATTGCTCCACCTCCTGAAAAACTCTGAACCTGAATACCGAATGGTAAGGAATTGGGTCTAGCCTTGGCCGTATTACTACGTATCGGGCCGGAGGCACCATGGACCTGCAATCAACATATCACAATGACATGAATATCATAACCGTCGCCGAGGCGCGGATCGACGCCGCCGCCGCCATCAAGTTCAAGGACAAGATGCGGGATGCCACGTCGCAGGGTCCTGCACATATCGTGCTTGATCTCAGCAACGTCACCTTCGTCGACTCAAGCGGCCTTGGCGCCATCGTCGCCGCAATGAAACAACTGAACGGCGAGCGGCGGCTTGACCTGGCGGGGCTGACCCCTGATGTGGCCAAGGTTTTTCGCCTGACCCGTATGGATACCGTTTTCGTGATCCATGACGATATCATCGCCCTCAAAATGCACGCAACGGGCTGATCCGGGATTGGACTTTCGGAAATCGGCCAGATCAAAAGGGACATCGCGTTGACTGCCGATGGCGATCCACAGGAGTTCACGCTGATCGCGGTGGCGTCCGAGCTAGCGGTACGTGACATCTTGCTTGCTCTGCGCAGCCGGCTTTCGGCCCATGGTGTAAGCGACGACACCTGCGGCTCGGTCGAGCTGGCAATGGCAGAGGCGCTTAACAATATTGTCGAGCATGCCTATGCCGGTGAGCAGTCACGCGATATTCGCCTGAGCGTTTCGATCAAGCCGGAGCGGCTTTGCTGTCATGTTCGCGATGGCGGTGCGCCCCTGCCCGACCTGTGTCTGCCCCAAGGCGGCTTGCCAGATCCCTCTGGGCCGCGAAATGACCTGCCAGAGGGGGGATTTGGCTGGTTTCTCATTCGCGCCCTGACAGAGCGAGTGACCTATGAACGGCGTGACGGGATGAATCATCTGACGCTGGAATTCCTGCACTCGGGCGCGTGACACAACCTATCCGTGCCGACGCCGCAATCTAACCTCAATTTCTCCAAACTCGCGCCGCAGACCGCGACCATACCTTAGAGTGTAGCTGCATATGGCTTCCCTCGGCGCCGTGCGTAATAGCCCCCACCCAGTGTGCGGCGTCGAGGTACTTCCTTTCCCTTAAAATTCCGGCTGCAATTGGCAAATCATTGCGCGCGCACTAATGTCCGCTCAAAATCAGGACAACGGAGACGACATGCGCGATTTTCACCTGCCCGGCCGCTCGGCCACATTTGCAACGAACGGGATGTGCGCCACATCGCACCCACTGGCAGCCAAGGCCGCGATAGACATCCTTGAAAGGGGCGGCAACGCCATGGATGCGGCGATTGCCGGGGCCGTGCTTCTTGGCATCTGCGAACCGCAGATGACCGGGATAGGGGGCGATTGCTTTGTGCTTTTCTCCAAGCCGGGACAGGACCGGATAGAGGCGCTTAATGGCTCGGGGCGCGCGCCCAAAGCCGCGACCGCCGCCGATCTGCGCGCGCAGGGTCTCGGGGCGGTTCCGCTCAATAGCGCCCATGCGGTAACAATTCCCGGCGCGATTGACGCCTTTTGCCAGCTCAGCGCCGATCATGGCCGCCTTGGCCTTGATACCCTGCTGGCACCCGCAATCCATTATGCCGAAAACGGGGTGCCGGTGGCACCGCGCGTGGCGCATGACTGGCCCACCGCTGGCAAGGCCCTGCAGGGACATGGGCTGCGTCATTTCATGCCGAACGGCACGCCGCTCAAGCCCGGCGAGATGTTCCGCGCCCCCGGTCAGGCCGAGGTGCTGCGCCGGATTGCCAAGGACGGGCGCGCGGCGTTTTACGAGGGCGAGATCGCCGAAGATATGCTGGCCGCGCTCAACGCCCTGGGCGGCGTGCACAGCGCGGCGGATTTCGCTGCTCAACGCTGTGATTACACCACCCCGGTCAGCGGTGAGTACAAAGGCGCCAACCTGGTCGAGCATCCCCCAAACGGTCAGGGTGCCACGGCGATCCTGCTTCTCAATATCCTCAAGCATTTCGACATTGCCGGCATGGATCCATTCGGCGCCGAACGCGTGCATATCGAGGCCGAGGCCACGAAGCTTGCCTATGATGCACGCAATCGCTTTATCGCCGATCCGGCACACACCACGCGGCTTGACTACATGCTGGCGCCCGAAACGGCGGCAAAACTGGCCGCGCTGATTGACCCGGGCAAGGCAATGGCCTCGGCGAAATCGCTGACCGAGGCCGTGCATCGCGATACGATCTATATCACCGTGGTTGACAGCGATCGCATGGCGGTCTCGCTGATCTATTCGATCTTTCACGGGTTCGGCTCTGGTATCGCATCCGAGAAATTCGGTATTTTGCTGCAAAACCGGGGGGCCGGCTTTACCCTTGAAGAGGGGCACCCCAACGAGCTTGGCGGGGGCAAGCGACCGATGCACACGATCATTCCCGGCATGCTGACCGAAGGTGGTCGCGTGACCATGCCGTTCGGGGTGATGGGCGGGTCCTATCAGTCGACGGGCCATGCACGATTGGTGTCGAACCTGCGCGATTTCGGGATGCACCCGCAGGCCGCCATCGACGCCCCGCGCGCCTTTGCCGATCCGACAGGTCTCAAACTTGAGCGCGGTTATGGGCCGGATGTGGCGCAGGCGCTTGCGGACAAGGGCCACGACGTGATCACCGATCCGGATGCGATCGGCGGCGCACAGGCGATCCTGATCCACGAAAACGGCATTCTGGAAGGCGGCAGTGATCCGCGCAAAGATGGCTGTGCCTTGGGATACTAAGATCAGGAAGGGTGGGCGAAAGCCCGCCCTTTCATGCCTCTGGCGCCTAGTTCAGCTGAAAGTGCAGAGGGTAATGCCCGTCTTCGAACGGGCCGAACAGATCGGGGATATCAGGGTGATCCACCGGCTCGCCCGAATAATCGGCAACAAGGTTCTGTTCGCTTACATAGGCCACGTAATAGCTTTGATCGTTCTCGGCCAGAAGGTGATAGAACGGCTGTTCTTTCGACGGGCGGCTATCCTCGGGGATCGAGGCATACCATTCATCCGTATTTGAAAACTGCGGATCGACGTCAAACACCACCCCGCGAAAGGGATGTTTCTTGTGACGGACA
>NZ_CAJXIP010000233.1 GCF_913054395.1 uncultured Roseovarius sp. | reverse complement strand
AGACGACAAAGTACCGCAAACGCGCCTGCATCGGCGGCTGACAACGTTGGACGGGGCCGAAATCATGCGCCTGTCGGCCAATGATCATTTCGTTGACGTATCGTCTGATCGCGGGGTGGAAACGCTGCGCTTGCGGCTTGGGGATGCGATCCACGAGATGGACCCGATCGAAGGCATCTGCACCCATCGCTCGCATTGGGTGGCGCTTTCGGCGGTGGTCGGGGTCGAGCAGGCCGGAGCAAACAAGACTTTTGTCATCCTGCGCAATGGCGACCGCGTCCCGGTCAGCCGCAAATACCGCCCGCGCCTTGTGGCGGCAGGGCTGCTTGAGTAGCACGCAGCGGCCTGTCAGGGCTGATGAGCTGACTCAGGACCTTGTCGTCACTATTAAGCCCGCCGGTATAGGTGCCATACGCCGGCACGATCGCGGCCCTGGCCAAAAGGCAAAGATATCTCGGCCGGTCCGGGTATCCGCAGGGCGGGTAAAACCCACCCTGAACAGGGTTTGCAGAGGTCAGTGAACGATATCTTCTTCCTTGACGAACATGTTCGCCCAGGCCCGGTCAAGCAGTTCCGGTGACATCTGATAGGGGATGCCCTCGAATTCACAGATCGAGATCATCTGGTCGATCAGAAAGACCGGCTGATAGTTGGCATAGACATTGTCGATGGTCGGATATTTTTCCTTGATCAGGTGGATCAGCGCCGCCTCGTCCAGTGGCATGCCTTTCTTGCGCGCCACCATGGCGAAGATTTTCAGGAAATCCTGCTGGCACGGCCCGTCGATCTTGATCTTATAGAAAATCCGGCGCAGGGCGGCCTTGTCGAAAATCTCGTTGGGGTGAAAGTTGGTCGAGAAAATCACCAGCGTGTCAAAGGGAACCTCGAATTTTTCACCCGATTGCAGGGCAAGGATATCCTTGCTTTCCTCAAGCGGAACAATCCACCGGTTGACAAGGCTTTGCGGCGGTTCGGCCTGACGGCCAAGGTCGTCGACGATAAAGATGCCGCCGGTGGATTTAAGTTGGAGTGGCGCCTGATAGGTGCGCGCGGTCGGGTTATAGACCAGATCAAGCATCGACAGGCTAAGTTCACCGCCGGTGATCACCGTCGGCCGCTCGCAGCGTACATAACGGGTGTCAAAGGTGCGCCGGCGGCGCAGGCTGTTGGGATCGTCAACCTCGACCTCGGCCGAGGAATGCACGATTGGGTCATAGACGGTGATCACCTGGCCGGAATATTCGATCGCGCGCGGCACGAAGATCTTGTCGCCCATCGCATCCCGGATGCCATTGGAAATACTGGATTTCCCGTTGCCCGGCGGGCCATACATCAGGATCGAGCGCCCGGCGCTGACCGCAGGCCCGAGGTGATCCAGCAGGGTATTGGGCAGGATCAGGTGCCCCATCGCATTGGTCAACTGATCGCGGGTGATCTGGATATTGCGGATCGACTGGCGTTTGACCTGTTCGCGATAGACCGACAAGGGCACCGGCATGGCGCCGAAGTATTCCGACTGGCTCAGGGCATCAAGCGCGCGGGATTTCCCGGCATCGGTAAGCTGATAACCCATTTCACCACCGGAATTCGCGTTAAGGGTGCCGGTCGCCTCAAGCAGTCTCTGCACACGCGCCATATCAATCAGCTCTTGTGTCACGGCGCGCGGCAGACAGATCGCGACCGCCACTTCCGACACCAGATCAAGGTTCTTGCGAAACATGGTCTTGAGCAGGATATCCCGCATCATGACGACCGGAAGCTGCATATCCTCAATGCTGCTTGGGGGCGGGGGGGGCTGGACGCCGGTGCTGACTTGCATGTTCATATGATGTGCCTGTTCTGCGCCTGATGTGATGCTTTTGCCCCGCGCCACACAAGGGTGGGCAGGCGTTAGCCGCAAACATGCCGGGCAAAGGTGCAGAAATTAAGGAAACCCTCGGGCAGAGGTGCGGCAGAGGCCAAGGTTCAGGCGCCGTAAAGCGCGCCAAGCCCAAGATAAATCGCCAAAGTGGCCCCAAGCGCGAACCCCATCGGGAACTTGTTGCCCGCCGACCAGCTTTTCCAATCCGGTGCAAGGCGGCGCAGGGCGCTGTGTTTGGCCGCGCGATGCGTGACATAGGCCGCCACAAGGGTGACCGAAAACAAGATTGCAAGCATACCCAGATCGCCAAGCGCCACGAAGGGCGCGGCGGCGGCGATGAACTTGGCATCGCCCGCTCCCATCGCCCCGATGGCATTGGCCGCGATCCCCGCCACCAGCATCACTGCCAGATGCGAGAACCGCCAGGCATAGTCAGGCAGCGGAAGCGATATAAGCCCGATCACCACGAAAATCCCCGTCAGCGTCAGCACGGAGGTGTTGGGGATCTTCATGGTTCGCAGATCGCTCATCGCGACCCAGACACAGACCGGCAACACGAAGGGCAGGAACCAAAGCGCCGATTGGGCGGTAATTTCAAGCGACATGCGCGCGCTCCGGCCTAGCTCGAAACGTTCGCTTCAAGGGTGCTAAGGCTCCGCGCGGCATCCTCGAAATGTTGCGGATGTGTCTCGATGGCATCGCGCAGCAGACCCTTGCCGATCGCCGTATCGCCCTGTTTGATTGCCGAAAGCCCAAGCGTATAAAGCAGCTGCGCACGCTCGATCTGATTAACCGGCAGCACCGGAAGCGAATATTTCTGTTGCGCGCCACGGGCCAGGATCAGGTTGTTCTTGGCGGTGAAAAGCTTGGGGTCCTGACGCACCGCATCCGAGAATAGCCGCTCGGCCCCCGGATAATCGCCGCGTGTAAGTTTGGAATAGCCCCAGTTGTTCATCACGTTCGCAGGTTGGGTCGTCAGCCCAACGGCGATTTCATAGAAGCTGTCGGCCTTTTTCCATTCCTGATCGCTATCGGCAATCATCGCTTCGAGGCGATAGCGTTTGAAGGTCTCGTAAGTGGGAGGGATGGTGTCGAGCACCTCGTCGGCGCGGTCCCATTCATTGTTGCGGATCAAGGCATCTGCAAGATCGACGCGGTCATCATTTGTGGCGTCCTTATGATCGGCCACTGTCGACCAGACGGTCACCGCCTCGGTGTTGCGCTTGGCTCGGACCAGGGAATGACCAAGTCCGCGCAAAAGGTCGATCCGTTCGGGTTTTTCTCCGACGGCACGTTGAAAATACGCCACCGCCTCATTCGGGTCGGCGGCGGTCAGCATCACGTCGTTCAGGTTGGTTTCATCCACCACGTTGATGTCCTGAAACGCGCGATCAACATTATTGCCGGTGGATTGTTCACCCGCGGTCAGGGCGAAAGCACCCGCCACGCACAGGGAAATCATGATAGGGTGGCGCATTGTTTGCGTCCTTTTACTGCCTCGGCCTCGTTATGGTATCTTGCGGATCAAATAATCTCCGGTGCCCCGCCGTACCAATTTATAATCTTGCTCTTGCTCTTCACCATAGTCTGAATTTTCGGAT
>NZ_CAJXIP010000232.1 GCF_913054395.1 uncultured Roseovarius sp. | reverse complement strand
CCGCGAAGGCGGCCGCACCGTCGGCGCCGGCGTCGTCAGCAAAATCATCGAGTAACAACCTATTAAGGGTTCGACGAGGAAGGCCGGGTGGTCCGGCCTTCCTCCTATCAACTCCAACGCCGCGAAAGGCTAAAAAATGCAAAGCCAAAACATTCGCATTCGGCTGAAGGCATTTGACTACCGCGTACTGGATGCCAGCACGCAGGAAATCGTCAATACCGCCAAACGGACCGGTGCCGAGGTTCGTGGGCCCATCCCGCTGCCGAACAAGATTGAAAAATTCACTGTTCTGCGTGGCCCCCACGTAAACAAGAAATCGCGCGATCAGTTCGAGATCCGGACGCACAAGCGTCTGCTCGACATCGTTGACCCCACGCCGCAAACGGTAGACGCGCTGATGAAGCTCGATCTTGCCGCCGGCGTTGATGTCCAGATTTCGGTTTAAGGAGGGCTACTGATGTTGCGCTCTGGTGTAATCGCAAAAAAAGTCGGCATGACCCGGCTTTTCATGGAAGACGGCAAGCAGATTCCTGTGACCGTTCTTCAACTCGACAAACTTCAGGTTGTTGCTCAGCGCACGGCCGAACAGCACGGCTATTCCGCTGTTCAGCTTGGTGCAGGCACCGCCAAGGTCAAACGCACAAGTCAGGCCATGCGTGGTCACTTTGCGGCAGCCAAGGTTGAACCAAAGCGCAAGGTTGCGGAATTCCGCGTTGCGCCGGAAAACCTGATCAACGTGGGCGAAGAGATCACTGCTGACCATTACTTTGAAGGTCAGTTCGTGGACGTCTCGGGCACCTCGATCGGTAAGGGCTTCCAGGGTGCCATGAAGCGGCACAACTTTGGTGGTCTGCGGGCGTCGCACGGTGTGTCTGTAAGCCACCGTTCGCACGGTTCGACCGGTCAGTGTCAGGATCCGGGCAAGGTTTTCAAAGGCAAGAAGATGGCCGGTCACATGGGCTCTGCCCGCGTTACCACGCAGAATCTTCAGGTCGTGAAAACAGATGCCGATCGTGGTCTGATCATGATCAAAGGCGCCGTTCCCGGTTCCAAGGGCGGTTGGGTGACGATCAAGGATGCGGTCAAGAAACCGTTCCCCGAGAACGCGATCCTGCCGGCAGGTCTGAAATCCATGGCCGATGAAGCCGCGAAAGCCGCCGAGGCCGCCGCTGCCGAAGCTGCCGCCGCTGAAGAAGCCGCCGCAGCGGCCGCCGCCGAAGCAGAACAGGCCGCCCTGGATGCGGCAGCTGCCGAAGAGGCAAAGGTTGATGCGGTTGCTGAAGCCGAGAAGAAGGAAGGCGAAGAATGAAACTCGACGTGATCAAACTGGACGGCGGCAAGGCCGGCTCGGTCGATCTGGGCGAAGACATCTTCGGCCTGGAACCGCGCGCGGACATCCTGCACCGCGTCGTCCGCTGGCAGCGTAACAAAGCGCAGGCCGGTACACACAAGGTGAAAACCCGGTCCGAGGTCAGCTATTCGACCAAGAAGATCTATCGCCAAAAAGGCACCGGTGGCGCCCGCCACGGCGCGCGCTCGGCACCGATCTTCCGCAAGGGTGGTATCTACAAGGGCCCGACGCCCCGTAGCCACGCCCACGACCTGCCGAAAAAGGTACGTCAGCTTGGTCTCAAGCACGCCCTCTCTGCCAAGATGGCAGCAGGCGAGCTGGTGATCATCGACGTGGCAACCTCGACCGGCAAGACTTCGGTTCTGGCCAAACAGATGCGCGACCTTGGTTGGAAACGCACGCTGATCATCGACGGGGCTGAAGTGAACGCAGAGTTCGCCAAAGCCGCCCGCAACATCGAAGGTCTCGATGTGCTGCCGTCGATGGGCGCAAACGTCTATGACATCCTCAAGCGTGACACCCTGGTGCTCACGAAGGCGGGTGTCGAAGCACTGGAGGCTCGTCTGAAATGAGCGCGAAACCGCAACATTACGATGTGATCCGCAAGCCGATCATCACCGAAAAGGCCACCATGGCCTCTGAAAACGGTGCTGTCGTCTTCGAGGTGGCCATTGACGCCAACAAACCCCAGATCAAAGAGGCCGTCGAGGCGCTCTTTGGTGTCAAGGTCAAGGCCGTGAACACCACGATCACCAAGGGTAAGCAAAAGCGCTTCCGTGGCCAGTTGGGCCGCCGGAATGACGTCAAGAAGGCTTATGTGACCCTGGTTGAGGGCAACACGATCGACGTGACCACCGGTCTGTGATTGTGTGGTGGGCTAAGTCCCGCCCTACGGTACCAAGATTTGGACCCCGGCTGCCGAAAGGTGGCCGGGGTTCGACCTGTTTGAGGGCCCGAAATGGGGCGCCTCGGATCACAGAGCCTGATCAAATCCGGGGCGAGGGGGCGGATCTGGTCCTGCGCGAAACCGCAGGTTGGGTGGGTGAAACCCACGCCCCGAGAAGATCATACCAGTCCCGGCGCTTGGGTTTTATCCGCCCTGCGAGTTTTATGGCTGCAAACACTTGACCCTTAATGCGTCCTCCACTAACAGAACCCATCCGCAAGGCCCCGGATTCGTCCGGGGCTTCGCTGTTGTTCGCAAGAGCAACTCTAACCGGGGACCTTCGGGGCCCTAGAACCAGGCCACCTTCGGGGGGCTACAACATTGGCGGGTACGACCCGCCGCAAGCAAACGGAAGACAGAAAGCATGGCACTCAAGTCGTATAAGCCGACGACGCCGGGCCAGCGTGGGCTGGTGCTGATCGACCGTTCGGAACTTTGGAAAGGTCGCCCCGTCAAATCTCTCACCGAGGGTTTGTCGAAACATGGCGGTCGGAACAACACCGGACGGATCACGATGCGTCGCAAAGGCGGCGGGGCAAAACGCCTCTACCGGATCGTTGATTTCAGACGGAACAAATTCGATGTGGCGGCAACCGTCGAGCGGATCGAATATGACCCGAACCGGACCGCGTTCATCGCGTTGATCAAATATGAAGATGGCGAGCAGGCATATATCCTGGCCCCCCAGCGTCTGGCTGTGGGTGACAAGGTTCTGGCCGGCGCCAAGGTCGACATCAAGCCGGGCAACGCAATGCCGTTCTCGGGCATGCCGATCGGTACGATCATCCACAATATCGAGCTGAAGCCCGGTAAAGGTGGTCAGATCGCACGCGCCGCAGGCACCTATGCCCAGTTCGTGGGTCGTGATGGTGGCTATGCTCAGATCCGTCTGAGCTCGGGCGAACTTCGCCTGGTGCGCCAGGAATGCATGGCCACCGTTGGTGCCGTCAGCAACCCCGACAACAGCAACCAGAACTACGGTAAAGCGGGCCGCATGCGTCACAAGGGCATCCGCCCGTCTGTGCGTGGTGTGGTTATGAACCCCATCGACCACCCGCATGGTGGTGGTGAAGGCCGTACATCGGGTGGTCGTCACCCTGTTACGCCCTGGGGTAAGCCCACAAAAGGTGCTCGTACCCGGAACAAGAACAAAGCGTCGCAAAAGCTGATCATCCGCTCGCGTCACGCCAAGAAGAAGGGAC
>NZ_CAJXIP010000231.1 GCF_913054395.1 uncultured Roseovarius sp. | reverse complement strand
CCTCTACAGGCATCGAAGTGACCGGGGAAAGCGCGGCCAATATTACCGGGGACCTGACTATGAACGGCGTCACAAAGCCGGTTGTTCTTGAAACAACCTTAAACAAATCCGCCCCCTACCCATTTGGCCCCAAAGAAGGCGTGCCGACTTTGGGATTTGAAGCCAGCGCAACTATTGTGCGCTCGGACTTTGGCCTTGGCGCATTTGCCCCGGCTGTGAGCGATGAGATTGAACTCATCATCTCGATCGAAGCCCTGAAATCAAAATAGAGACTGGTAGGCAACATGCGAAATCGATTGAGTTTCTTTGCGATTTGGCGCGCGGCGTTCTTTGCTATCGCGGCATTCCCTGCCTTTGCGCAGGGGATGTCGTTGCCACAACGCACATCACCTCAGCCTGAAACAACCAACGGAGTGCCGCATGTGCAAATCGGCGTCCAAGCAGACCCGGAAATCAAAGCGGAACTTCTGCGAAGCGTTGCAGAATTCCCTGGTGTCAGCCTTGGCCCAACGCGCGTTTCACTACCCGGTGCGGTTGGGTTTCAATTGGATGCAGATGTCACCCTCGCGCGGCCTGGCTCCATTGTCGGCGGACGCGAGTTTGCCCATTTGCATCCAGATGGCAGCTTGCACGCTTCGTTGGATCCCGTCATTGCCCGCAAGGCTGTCGCGATGGGCTGGGCGATTGCGCATCCTTGGGCCCAACAACGCCAAGGCTGGGAGGGGTTCGTCATGATTTATACACCGAACACCAAGGAAGAGCTCGGCACTGTGATTCAGTTGGTGCAAAGCTCATATACCTACATCACTGGACAAACTTTTCCGAAATGAGCGCATGAAAGAAATAATAGGGGCGCATTATGTGCTCGGAGCATTCGCGGGCACAGGGTCGGAGAACGGCGTCATCAGAATGTAAGTGATCAGTCGCGGCTCAATCACCCTTGCTAAAAATCCAAAGCATCTGCGACGGATAATACCCTTCGCCATGTTTAACATCCAAGGATCATCACAGGAGCGCCGGATGTTCAAAGCTGTTCTCAATTCTCACTGGTTCATATGGACTATTCTGGCGTTGCCCTCCATCCCGATGATGGGCGCTCTGGTGTCCGGGCAACCTAGCCCCGAGGGAAAGCCTGTCGCCGAAATGTTGTTGCACCCGACTGGCGAATTTGCCGCGCGGTTCATGATCATTGCTATGATCCTTACGCCGATGCGGTTGCTGTTTCCGGACTCGGCTCTCTGGCGTTGGATGGTGAAACGGCGGCGCTATTTTGGCGTGGCGGCCTTTGCCTATGCAGCCTTTCACACGGGTCTATACATCATAGACATGGGGGGGCTGCGCGCCGTCCTCGGAGAAGCCCTAGCGCTTGGTATCTGGACAGGTTGGTTTGCCATGTTCATATTTGTTCCACTGGCCCTGACTTCAAATGGTTATTCCGTGCGGCAAATGGGACCCGCTTGGAAATCCCTACAGCGTTGGGTCTACCCGGCGGCTTTTGCAACACTGCTGCACTGGATTTTTGTTCACAATAATCTTGGCCCTGCGCTGCTGCATTTCATCCCCCTCGCCACACTTGAGACCTATCGCATCTGGCGCAACGCCCGTCCCCGAAACCAACCGATTTAGGAGCCCCACTATGCTTAGAGCACGACTGATCTTCTTGACCTCAACATTGCTACTCATGCCATTCAGCGCTGTCGCGACGGGGCTGTTCGAATGCGAAGTGACCGAACGCGCAAGCTGGTTATCCGAAGCCGAATTGACGAAAAAGCTGGAAGCCCAAGGATGGTCCGTGCGCCGCATGAAAGTAGACGGCGGCTGTTGGGAGGTCTATGGCAACACCCCTGAAGGCGAGCGTGTCGAAGGGTATTTTCACCCCATCACGGGTGATGCAAAACTCATTGCGCAACGCGGGCGCATCTTGTTTCGCGCGGACTGATCAGAGTGAGGTGCACAGGAGTGTTCAATGATACACCGCGCTACAGCAGCGTTTCGCCTGTCAGACGAATTAGATGTCGAATATTCTGTTGACCGGACATTCGTGTAAGGTGCAGCATTTGGTAATGTGGGCTCATTCGAGCCATTCGCTGTATCTTTCACCGATGGCAGCCAAGCGGGTCAAACCTGCCGCTCCCATCGCCCAGGACAATGACGGCAGTTAGCACAAAGCGGTCTTCGAACCCGGCTGCAATTCCGAAGAAACAGTAGGAGCACGACCGACTCTTCGCTCCGCCAACAGCGGACTTTCATCTTGGCAGTTTTGCAGGCATCAATGCTTCGGGCTGCTCGAAGAACCCAAAATACGGAAACTAGTCCTTATAAAGTAAGCGCAGTTTCTCGAAAGCACGCATGGGTGCGAGTTGCATCGTCGATTCAACATACAGAACTCCATTGTTGAGTGGTAAGCAGCACTATTTCCCTTCCCCTAGAATTCTCAGATCTGGCACTGCCTCACACTGCAAGCGTGATAGATTTTGTACGGGTGTAGGCGTCGAGACCCTCCAACCCTTTTTCGCGACCGAAACCGGATTTTCGGTTGCCGCCAAAGGGCAATTCGATTCCGCCGGCCCAATAGTCGTTGACGGTGACCTGCCCCGCATCCACCCGCTGCGCCATGCGCAGGGCGGTAGACATATCGCGGGTATAGATCCCAGCAGCCAGAGCAAATTCGGTGCCATTGGCGAGCGCCAGTGCTTCTTCTTCGCTTTCGAAGGTTTGCACCGCAAGAACAGGACCAAAGATTTCCTGGGTCACCACATCATCGCTGGCGCTCAGGTTGTCTAGGATGGTCGGTTCAAAGAACCAACCCTTGCCAGTTTCTGGGTCTGTTGAGATGTTGCCGCCGGTGACGATCTCTACCCCGCGGGCGCCGGCACCCTCCACATGGCCTGCAATCTGCGCCAAGTGCCGCTCAGAGTTAACCGCACCCATATCCGGATTCCGAAGCCCGTGGCCAAAGCGCAGGCCTTGCGCTTTTCTGACTAGCCGTTCCAGCACCTCGGCGTGCAGGTCGCGGTGGATCACGAGCCGGGAACCAGCCGAACAAATCTGCCCGGAATTGGAAAAGATCGCCCAGAGCGCGCCCTCTGCCACAGCCTCGGCATCGGCGTCAGAAAACGCGATCAGAGGCGACTTGCCGCCCAGTTCCAAGGTCAGTCCGGTCACGTTGGGTGCCACATTCTGCATCACCCCGACGCCGGTTGCCACCGAGCCGGTGAAGGTCACATGCCGCACGCGAGGATCCGTGACCAACGGCGCACCGGCTTCGATGCCGGTCCCGGTGACCACATTGACCACACCCGCAGGCACGCCAGCGCGCAACAGCAGCTCGGCAATCATCAGCGCAGTAAAGGGCGTGGTTTCCGCAGGCTTTACCACCGCCGAGCAGCCCGCTGCCAGTGCCGGGGCAATACCACGCACAAGCGTTGACGTCGGGTAGTTCCACGGCACGATATGAGCGGTCACGCCCACCGGCTCGCGCACCGTGAACGCTGCGTTGCCATTCCCCAGGTTGACGCTTC
>NZ_CAJXIP010000230.1 GCF_913054395.1 uncultured Roseovarius sp. | reverse complement strand
CGATATAGATGATCTCGAGGAAGTCGAGCACAAAGCCCATCATAAACAGCACCAGCATCACGATCAGGAAGACCTTGAACTCGTTGTCAAAGCTCTTGAGGAACTCCTGAATGTAATGCTCGCCGCCAAAGCTGATCACCACGAGGTTCAACAGTTGCGAGCCGATGAGGATGGTGAAGACCATGCTTGTGACCTTGGCCGTTTCACGCACGATCGGCGTCAGAACCCCACCAGTGTAAAGCACCCAACAGCCGAACAAGAGGCCGAAGGCGGCATAGAGATAGGCCGCGTAGGCGACAAAGAATGCCACCCAGGATTCAAAGCTGACGCCGTCCTGATTGATGCGGAGATCAAAGTTGATGCCCATCAGGATCGCAATCACCACGGCCAGCGTGGCCATGATGATGATCTTGGGCGAACGGTCCTGATCGCGCAGCTTGCGATAGGCCGCAAGCATGATCGCGCCACCGGCGCCAAGGCCCGCCGCCGGCGTCGGGTTGGTGATCCCGCCAAGGATCGAGCCAAGCACCGCCACGATCAGGACGAGCGGAGGAAAGACCACTCGGATGATCTCGTTCTGGGCCATGCGGCCCGCGCCATGGGCACAGCCGTAAAGCGCCAGTGCCAGTGGGATCGCCAGCAACAGGACCGTCGCCCCGGAGCTGCTTGAGGGGGCGATCAGAAGGATATCCACCAGCAAGGCCAGAACGATCCCGAGCGCGCCGATCAAGAGCGGCCGCGCAGGGGCCGAGGGTTTGACGCCCCGCGCCACCGCAAGGACCAGCCCCAGAGCGACCAGGATCGTTGCCACGCCGGTGCCGACCGGGGCCGCGTCGGCCTCTTTTTCGGTGATCAGTGCGGCGATTTCCTCGGGGCTCAGACGCACGCTTTGCTCGACACCGCCAGCGGCGTCGATGGCGGCGGTTTCGGCCACCGCGATATCCCAGGCCTCCTGGCCGTGCAGCTCGATCATGGCCGCCTGGCATTCAGGCCCTACGTTGGTGCGCAGGGACGCATTCTGGCCCTGATCGCTGAAGCTGTCGACGATCAGGTTCTGCGAACCGACGATTCCGAGCGAGGACAACAGCATGACACCCGCAATCAGGGCAATCGGCACACCGAGGAACCAGGTAAAGCTTTCGCTGCGGGTGATCACCTCGCCGCGCTCGCCTGTTGCCATCTGTACCGCAGGTGCCTTGGACGGGTTCACAAGGGCATAGCCAAACGCGTAAAGGGCATAGAGCAGCGCCAGCAGGATACCAGGCAACAGCGCCGCCTGAAACAGCGTGCCGACCGAGACAACCGCCGGTTCGCCAAGATAGGTCAGGGCATCGGTGCAGCCGACCGAAATCGCACGGTTTTCCTGTGCCACCGAATAAAGGTCACCCGCCAGCGTGCCCAAAAGCACGATCACGATCGAGGGCGGAATGATCTGCCCAAGGGTGCCCGCCGCCGCGATGACGCCGGTCGCGATCTGCGGGCTGTATCCGGCGCGCAGCATGGTCGGCAGGCTGAGCAGGCCCATTGTCACCACCGTGGCGCCGACAATCCCTGTCGAGGCGGCCAGAAACGCGCCCACGACCACCACCGAGACCGCAAGACCGCCGGGCAGCGGGCCAAAGACCCGCGCCATGGTGGTCAACAGGTCATTGGCGATTTTCGAGCGTTCCAGCGTGATGCCCATCATAACGAACATAAGCACCGCCAGCAGGGTCTCGATCGAGGCGCCCGCAAGCACCCGTTCGTTGATCCGGTTCACGATGAACGACACGTTGCGATCAAGCGCCACTTCCCAGCCGCGGTCGAACACGGGCTGCGCGAGGCGCGGCAGATCGGGATAGCGGAAGATGGATATAGCGTCAGCGCGCACGCCGCTGGCAATGATGGCGTTATAAGCCTCGCTGCCGGTGTCGATCGCCTGATGGATCAGGATGCCCGCACTGTCCAGTGCGGCGATGATCCCGAAGGATATGATCCCGGCCCCGCCGATGGCAAAAGCCACCGGAAAGCCGGAGAGAATGCCGCCGAAGAGGCACAGAAATACGATGATCAGGCCGATCTCGACGCCGTCAAGTCCGAATAGCATTATGCCCTGCCCCCTTAATGTGTGCCTTCATAGGCTTCTTCACCTGCGCCAAGGGTGTCCTTGTCGAGGTATTTATCCGCGCTTTCCGGGCCTTCCCTGAATTCCAGGTAGGAGCGCCAGAAAAACGCCATCGCATGCAGGAAAACCATGCCCGCGAAGGCGACCAGCAGAATCTTGAACAGAAAATAGCCGTTAAAGCCATTCGGACTGAAGCCGATGGTTTCCACGTTCCAGCGCAGCGCGCGCGACTTCATCAACAGCCGGTCAAGGGTTTCGCTGGCCGAGGGGTTCGGCACGATCAGGTGACGCCACATGAAGTACCAGCCATACATCCAGGTCAGCACTGCCATCGGCATCATGAAGATCAGCGAGCCAAACATGTCGATCACCCGCTTGGCCCTGTGGCCCACGGCGGAATAGATCAGGTCCACCCGCACATGCCCGCCCTGAACAAAGGTATAGGTCGCACAAAGAGTGACGATCAACGCATTGTAAAGCTTGAGTTCTTCGGAATACCAGCTCACGTCGAACTGAAGCGGGATACCGAAACCGATCACAAGGTCGGGACGCGCGAAGATGCGCTGGATGAAAACGATGATGATCTGCTGGATCACCATGATCAAACCGGCCCAGGCGGCGAAGCGGCCCACGGTATTGGCAAAGCCCTCAAGCCCGCGCACCAGCGTCCACATAAAGCCGGTCTTCCAGATGCCGATCCCGGTCAGCACCAGGAATGTCGTGAAAGCCACGAAGAAAAGTTCGATCGAGCCACCATAATAGACGACCCGCATGATGGCTTGTTTGTCCGACCAATCGAGCCATAGCTGTGGATGGCTTACGGCATAGGCCAGATTGTAAAAGGCCATGGCAATGTTCTGGAATACCCAGAGGATCGCGTCCAACATCTGTCCCCCTCCCTTTGCCCGGTTGTTCAGGTCCGGGCCGCCTGTTTTTGGTGTGACGACAGGCCCCGGAAAACCGGGGCCTGCGATGGTGCTTGTCAGGCGGCGGGCTTAGCCCAGGACGCGGTCGCGCTGTGCGGTATAGGCGCCATCGGATTTCTTGATCCAGCCCGAAGAGGATTTCAGCGAGGCGGTATAGCTGTCATAGGTGCGCTTATAAAGCTCGTCACCCATGTTTTCCTGATGCACGGCGTCAGAGGCCTGACCGAAGGCATCCCAGACGCTGTCGGGGAATTCCAGGGTTTTCACGCCATTCGACTGCAGACGCTGGAGCGCGGCCGAGTTGTTGGCGAGGAATTGCGCCAGGTTCCACTGGTGCGCTTCGGCACAGCTGATTTCGACCATTTTCTGCTGGGCGGGGCTCAGGCTTTCGAAAACTTCACGGTTCATGCCGATTGACAGGCCCGCGCCCGGCTCGTGGAAGCCGGCAGTGTAGTAGAACTTGGTGATTTCCTGGAAACCGGCCTTTTCGTCAGCCCATGGACCAATCCACTCAGTTCCGTCGATCGCA
>NZ_CAJXIP010000229.1 GCF_913054395.1 uncultured Roseovarius sp. | reverse complement strand
AGGCGCCGGTGGTATCCACCAACGTCACCACTGGCAGGCCAAAGCGACCGGCCATCTCCATCAGCCGCACCGCCTTGCGATAGCCTTCGGGGCGGGCCATGCCAAAGTTATGGGTGATACGCGATTTGGTGTCAGAGCCCTTTTCATGGCCGATCACCATCACTGGCTGGTCGTTGAACCGGGCCAAGCCGCCCATCACCGCCAGGTCATCGGCAAAGTTGCGATCCCCCGCCAGCGGGGTGTATTCGGTGAACAACGCGTCGATATAGTCGCGACAATGGGGCCGCTCAGGGTGCCGCTCCACCTGACATTTGCGCCAGGGCGTGAGCTCCTTGTAGAGTTCCTTGAGCAGCTGTTCTGCCTTGGCATCCAGCGCTGCCGCCTCTTCGGCCAGCCGCTCGACACCCGGCCCCACCGCCGCCAGCCGATCTTCGACCCCGCACGACGGGCAGGTCGTCGGCAAGGGGGCGCTTTCCCCGCATTGATGACAGACAAGGCGTTTCTGAAACCGGTGCTCGACCATGCGCGCATCGCAGTGCTCACAGCCGATCTGATGGCCGCAGGCCCGGCAGATCGTCGTCGGCGCATAACCACGCCGGTTGAGAAACAAAAGCGCCTGTTCGCCCTTTGCAATCCGGGCGTTGACTGCGGCCTGAAGGCTTGGCGAAATCCACCGGTTCGACGGCAATTTCTGCGTCCGCATGTCGATCGCCGCCAGTTCCGGCATCACCGCCGCACCATAACGCGCGTTCAGCTCAAGCCGGTCGTATTTACCCGCCTCGGCATTGGCCCAGCTCTCAAGGCTTGGCGTGGCCGAGGCCAGAATCACCCGCGCGCCACAGATCGCCGCGCGCAGCACCGCCATGTCGCGGGCGTTATAAAGAACCCCGTCCTCCTGTTTGTATGAGGTGTCGTGTTCCTCATCGACAATGATCAGGCCAAGGTTCTGATAGGGCAGGAACAGCGCCGAACGCGCGCCGACCACCATCTGCGCGCCGCCCTGCCCGACCATCTTCCAGGTGCGGCGGCGTTCGGTCATGGTGACACCGGAATGCCATTCCGCCGGGCGTGCGCCAAAGCGCACCTCGACCCGGTTGAGGAACTCGGCCGTTAGGGCGATTTCCGGCAGAAGCACAAGCGCCTGACGGCCCTGGCGCAGGGCCTCTGCCACGGCTTCAAGGTAAACCTCGGTCTTGCCCGACCCGGTGACGCCGCGCAAAAGCGTGGTGCCATAGGTGTCAGAGCGCAGCCCCTCGCGCAGCGCTTTGGCGGCGGCCTCCTGATCCTCGGTCAGGGCCTTGGACGGAAGATCGGGGTCAAGACGGGCAAAGGGCATGTCGCGGGGCGTGTCCTCTTCGCGTACCGCACCCTGTGCCACCAACCCCTTGACCACCGAGGCCGTCACCCCCGCCTGATCGCTCAGCTCTTTCAGGGTGAACCCAAACCCGCCATAGCTGCGCAGCACCTCAAGCACGCGGGCGCGCGCATCGGTCATGCGCGAGGGCTCGCTCGTGCCAAGGCGATAGACCTTTTGCATCGACGGCGGATCGCTCAGCCCCGGCGCCCGTGTCGCGAGGCGCAACATGGCGGGCATCGGCGTGAGGGTATAATCGGCGGCACGACGCAGGAACGCCTGCATCTCATCGCGCATCGGCGCCACATCAAGCACCCGGATGATGGCACGCGCCTTGCTGAGGTCAAACCCGCCCCTGCCCGGCCCCCAGACCACGCCCAACACCTTGCGCGGGCCAAGCGGCACCTCGACGAAGGCCCCCGGAAGGCATCCGCCCTCGGGCGCGAGATAATCCAGCGGGCGATCAATCGGTTGCGCCGTCAAAACCGCCACAAGCGTGCCTTCGTCAAAGAAGTCGGGGGATGACGGCGGCAACGCGGCTTCCTCTCTCTGAGGGGTTTCGGTGGGCTGATCTATGAGGTAAACGCTTGTGACAGAAAACCCAACCCGCGCAGAGGCACCCCCATGAAATTCTTTGTCGACACCGCAGAAACCGATCAGATTGCCGAGCTCAACGATCTCGGCATGGTCGACGGCGTGACCACAAACCCCTCGCTGATCCTGAAATCGGGCCGCGATATCCTGGACGTAACCCGTGAAATCGCCGACATGGTCGCGGGCCCGGTCAGCGCCGAAGTCGTTGCACTCAAGGCCGATGACATGATCGCCGAAGGCCGCAAGCTTGCCAAGATCGCCGACAACATCGCCGTCAAGGTGCCGCTGACCTGGGATGGCCTCAAGGCCTGCAAGGTGCTCTCGGGCGAGGGCAACATGGTCAATGTCACGCTGTGCTTTTCCGCCAATCAGGCGCTTTTGGCGGCCAAGGCGGGGGCCACCTTCATCAGCCCCTTTATCGGGCGGCTTGACGATATCAACCTCGACGGCATGGATTTGATCGCGGATATCCGCACAATCTATGACAATTACGGCTTTGACACAGAGATTCTTGCGGCCTCGATCCGCACGGTCAATCACGCCTATCAGGCGGCAATGATCGGCGCCGACGTGATGACCGCGCCCCCCGCCGTGATCAAGAAGATGGCAGAGCACCCGCTGACCAACCAGGGGCTTGAGACCTTTATGGCCGACTGGGCAAAAACAGGGCAGCAAATCCTGTAAGCCGTGCTATAACGCCAAAAACAAGACCGAGACAGACATGAGCAGCAAGCCGGAAATGAATGACGCGCTGCGCGAACGTATCATCGCGCAGCCAGATGTTATTCTTGAAGATCAAGACCTTATGCGCGCTCTCATTGCCGCGAACGAACGGGCGATGGGCGGCAATATCGTCGACCTTCGCGGCATTGCGATGGATCGTCTTGAAGCACGGCTTGACCGGCTTGAAGACACTCACCGCAGTGTGATTGCAGCCGCTTACGAAAATCTTGCGGGCACAAATCAGGTGCATCGTGCGATTTTGCGGATGCTTGACCCGGTCGAGTTTGAAAGCTTCCTGCGCGATCTTGGCGGCGAAGTCGCCCATATCCTGCGGGTCGATTCGATCCGGCTTGTGCTTGAATCGGTGCAAAATGACAGTGACCCGGCGGTGGGTCGCCTTGGCGATGTGCTGTCGGTGGCAGAGCCGGGATTCATCAAATCCTATCTGACAGGGGGGCGCGATGCGCCTGCCCGGCAGGTCACCTTGCGCCAGATCAATGAGGGCGACATGCGGATTTATGGCCGCGACGCCACTTTCGTGCGCTCCGAGGCCTGTCTGCTTCTGGATTTCGGGCCTGACCGCCTGCCCGGCATGCTGGCCATGGGCGCCGAAGACCCGCATCAGTTCAGCCCGCAACAGGGCACCGACCTTCTGGCGTTCTTTGCCGGGGTTTTCGAGCGCTCCATGCGGCGCTGGTTGTCATGACAAGCCCGGCCGCCCGCGATTCGTTGCAGTGCTGGCTGGCGTCACAAAAGGCGCTCAAGGGCGCCTCGGACAACACGCTTGACGCTTACGCGCGCGACGTGGCGGGCTTTCTGGCCTTCATGACCGAACACAGCGGCCAGCCCCAGGGTCTTGGCGCATTGGCCAGGATCGGCACCGCCGACAT
>NZ_CAJXIP010000228.1 GCF_913054395.1 uncultured Roseovarius sp. | reverse complement strand
TGTCTTGCTGGGCATGTTGTGGGTGTTCCTGAAGAAGACCCGCTTTGGCTGGGCGCTGCGCGCTGCGGCCCAGGACCCCGAAGCCGCCGCGCTTCAGGGGATTTCGATCAATCAGACCGCGCGCATTGCAATGTTCATCGGTGCCGGTTTGGCCGGTATCGCGGGGGCCCTGACGGCGCCGCTGGTGTCGGTCAATCCGCATATGGGCCATTCTGTCATCGTGACCGCGTTCATCGTGATTATCGTCGGCGGGGTCGGCAGCCTTGAAGGCGCGATCGTGGCTTCGGTCGTCTATGCCTTTGTGCATACCTTCGTGACCACCTTCTATGACGGGGTGATTGCCGACATTGCCGGGCTCAGCCTTATGCTGCTGGTGCTTATCGTCAAACCCACCGGCCTGTTCGGGAGTGCGGATCGTGCGTAATCTGATCATCCTTCTTGCGGCCGTCGCCGCGTTTCTCGCACTGCCCCACGGGCTGTCGTTTTCGCAACAGGAAGTCCTGGTTTTCCTCACCATCAACATCCTGCTGGTCTCTTCCTATCGCCTGCTGACCCTGACCGGCGAATGGTCGCTGGGGCACGTGGTTATCATGGGGGTCGGGGCCTATGCCTCTGCGCTCTTCTCCAAGAAACTGGGCGTTTACGTGCCCGTTTCGATATTGCTGGGGGGCGGCACCGCCGCTCTGCTGGCGGTGTTATTGTCGTTCCCGCTTTTCCGCATGAAGGGGTTCTATTTCCTGATCGGCTCTTTCGCGGCGGGCGAGATCATCCGCCTGCTCTGGAAACGATTTCGCGACCCATTCGGCGGGGCCAAGGGCATCAAGGGCATCGACCCGATGCCGGACTTTTCCATCGGCATCTATGATTTCGATTTCTTCGAGCCGATCAGCTATTACTACATGTCCGGCGCCGTGGTGGCGTTTTGCCTGTGGATTCTCTGGCGGATCGAGAAATCGCCCGTCGGCCTGACCTTTCACGCCGTGCACTGGCAGGACAAGCTCGCCGAGGCCTCGGGCGTCAACCTGCGCGCCTATCGCACTTTGGCCTTCGCGATTGCCAGCGGCTTTGCAGGGATCGGCGGGGCGCTGCTTGCGCATTACATTGGCACGATCAACCCCAACTCTTTTGACGTCGAGGTGATGGTCTTTGTCCTCACCTGGGCCATCGTCGGCGGTACGGCCACGTTTTACGGCCCTATCCTTGGCTGTATCGTTCTGACCGTTCTGAACGAGATCATCCTGCGGGAAATGGGGTTCGAGCAGATGCGCCCGCTGATCTATGGCGCGATCATGATCCTGTCGATCCTGTTCATGCCCAAGGGCCTTGAAAGCATCGTGCAGAGGATATTCAGCCGCCGGGCTCCGGACGGTGTCGTCAAACAGGAGGCCGCGGAATGACACAGTTTCTCGAAGTCGATAACCTGACCATGCGCTTTGGTGGTCTTACGGCGGTGGACGGCCTGTCGTTCAAGGTCAACCATGGCGAAATTCACGGGCTGATCGGGCCGAATGGCGCGGGCAAAACCACCACCTTCAACATGATCTCGGGGTTTTACACACCGACCGAGGGGCAGGTCCGCCTGCGCGGCGAGAATATCTCGGGGCTCAAGATGTACGAGGTTGCGCGTCGCGGCGTGGTGCGCACCTTTCAGCATTCGACGCTTTTTGCCGAACTCAGCGTGATGGACAACGTCCTTGTCGGCACCCACATGCCGTTCCGCCCTAATATCTTTGCCGCCATTGTCGGCTGGGACAAGGACGACCGTCATGGTGCAGAGGCGCGTGCGAGAGAGGCGCTTGAATTTTTCGGGCTGGATCATCTCAGGAATGATCTGGCCGGCGATCTCAGCCATGGCCACCAGCGCGCGCTTGGCATGGCGGTGGCCTATGCCAGCCACCCCGACGTGATGTTGCTGGACGAACCCTTTACCGGGATGAACCCGGAAGAGACCCGTCAGATGATGGGGCTGATGCGCAAACTGCGTGAGGATGGCATCACCATCCTTCTGGTCGAACATGACATGCAGGCCATCATGGGGCTGTGCGATACCATCACCTGCATGAGTTTCGGCAAGTTCCTGGCCGAAGGCAACGCCGAGGAAATCCGCCATCACCCTGCGGTGATCGAGGCCTATCTGGGGGGCGCGCGCCATGTTGCTTGAGCTCAAGGAAATCTCGGTCAACTACGGCAAGGTTTCTGCCGTGCGCAATATCTCGATTGCCGTGCCTGACGGGAAAATCGTGACAATCATCGGCGGCAATGGCGCGGGCAAGACAACGACCCTGCGGGCGATGTCCGGCATGGTGCCGCTGAAGGGGGGCGAGATTCATTTCAACGGCAAGCGGATTGACGGGCTGCCCTCGGACAAGATTGTCGCGCACGGGATTGCCCATGTGCCCGAGGGACGCCGGATTTTCCCCGATATGACCGTCGAGGAAAACCTGCGCACCGGGGCGTTCCTGCGGCGTGACAAGGAGGGCGTTGAAAACGATCTGGAAAAGGTATTTTCCCGATTTTCCCGCCTGAAGGAACGCCGCCGGCAGTTGGCCAAGACCATGTCGGGCGGCGAGCAGCAAATGCTCGCGATCGGGCGTGCCCTGATGTCGGCACCCAAACTGCTGCTGATGGATGAACCATCAATGGGTCTGGCCCCGGTGATTGTCGAGGAAATCGCCGTGATCATCGAAGAAATCAACGCACAGGGCCTGTCTGTGGTGCTGGTCGAACAAAACGCCGAACTGGCGCTGGAACTGGCGGATCACGCCTATGTGCTGGAAACCGGAAACATGGCCTTGGAGGGCCCCGCAAATGAGCTCCATGACAACGAACATGTTCGCGCCGCATATCTGGGGGTGTGACCTCGGATCGCCTGCGGCACAGGTTGCGCGCGCCGCTGGCTGGAGCCGCGCGGATATCCTTTGGGAAGGGCTGATGGAACAGGTCAACGAGGCCTGGGCCAGGGGCGACAGATCGCGCGCCGCGACGCTTTTGCGCCGCGCGCATCTTGTCGCGAGGTTTGTGTTTCACCGCAACGATCTGCGGCGGGCGACAGTCGATGCCAATCTGGGGATATTGGCCAAGGCCGCCGGACGACACGGACGCGCCAAGGCGCATTTCGCCAAGGCGGCCAAACAGTGGGACGCCAATGCCACGGCCTCTATCGGCGCGATGCAGATCGCCCCGCGTGCGCGCAGTTCGCTGTTTCATCTTCGCATGGAAGCGCTGCATCGCAACACGTATCACGACAACTTTCGGCTTCGCATCGGGCGCATCGCCGATGAGGTGCGCGGGGCAATCGCGGCGCTGGAAGAGGGCACGAAACCCGAGTGCCGTCTTTACGCGCGCTGGATCGGGGAACGGCCCACGGTCTATGATGACACCCGCAAAACCATGGCGGCCTGCCTTCTGATCATCGACAGCGATTGAGCCCCGGATTCGGTTTCAATCCTGCGCGCCCTGGCCTGAAGGCTGTTGCATGACCGGCATTGCGCCGGGCTGGTCGGTCCTGTGAGCCCATTCAGATATTTTGCAAATATTCAGCCCTTGCAGGTGGTCCAGCAAGGGTGCCGGATTGCGTTTGGTCAATTTGCCGTTTCGGCGTTCTGCTAG
>NZ_CAJXIP010000227.1 GCF_913054395.1 uncultured Roseovarius sp. | reverse complement strand
GCAGCGGTCGAGGGCTGTGTTTCCAGGCCGAAAGGTAGACTTTGCAAAGGTCGCTCTCTGCGCATTCCTGACCTTGGTGCCCTGTGCAGCATTGATGCCCTGGCGGATTGAGCTTCGAATGGCTGCTTCCACCGATGTTGCTCGAAACCTTCGCGGACGCAGCTAACGGCAGCTTTCCGCCGATTCTGTTGAAAAACAACGTGCTGCGAGCGCAGAAATTGGTGTTTTGATCTGCGCGCGAGTGCCTTTCTTATCAGGCTTTTCTCGTTTGCTGCGGTGCAGGAAAGATCTTGGCCAGTTTTCTGAGGTTCTGGGCGGTAGCGGCGAGGAGGAATTCGTCATTTGCGCCGCAAGGCCCGCGTAATCGTAGTCGTCCCAGCCCGAGAATGCGTTTGAGGTGGGCGAAGAGCATTTCGACCTTCTTTCTGAGCTTCATCGCGATCTGGTATTCTTCGGTCTTGGCCAGATCCCTGGCGACCTGACGCGCATCTTCGTGCTCTTCGCGGGTGATCTTGCGCGCATCAGCGTTAGGGCAGCATTTTTGCTTGGACGGGCAGACCTGGCAGACTTCTTTCAAGGCGCGATAGCGGGCTGTGCCCTTGCCCGTCGGTCCCCGGTTCGGATCAGAGTAATTCCGGCGGAACTGCTTGAGCGCGCGACCCTCGGGGCAGATGTATTGATTATTCTCTGCATCCCAATCGAAATCTGTGCGTGTCCATGTCCCATCGGGGCGTCCGGCCTTGTCAATCACAGGGATGTAAGGATCGATCTTGCGCTCCACGAGCCAGCCGAGCATTGGGCCTGAACCATAGGCTGTGTCGGCGATCATCCAGTCAGGGACCAAGCCGAACTTTTCTTTCACCCGCGTCAGCATGGTTTTTGTCGATCCGACCTCGGCTTGCCGGATGGAGCGTGTGGGTTCCACATCCAAGATGACACCGTGATCCGTGTCGATGAGATAATTGTCGGAATAGCTAAAGAATGCAGGGCCTTTGCGGGCTGCTGTCCACTGACTGGCGGGATCGGAATGCGAGGTGAACTTGGGTTGGACATCGCTCGCCGCTCCAAACGCGGCCTCGTCGAGCGTGTCGAGATACTCTCGGACTGCGCGGGGTGCATCTACGGCATCGATGGACGACGCATCCCATTCTTCCTTCGGTGTTGAGTTTTGCTTTTTCGCATCGGCTTCGATCAAACTGGCATCGACTGCCATGCGCTGACCGCTGGCGAGACCTTCCTCGATACAGCGGGCGACGGTCGTCTCGAACAGGTGTCGCAGAAGTTCGCTGTCGCGAAAACGCCCATGCCGGTTCTTGGAAAACGTTGAATGATCGGGAACGCGATCGCTTAGGTCGAGGCGGCAGAACCAACGATACGCGAGGTTCAGATGAACCTCTTCACAGAGCCGCCGCTCGGACCGGATGCCAAAGCAATAGCCAACCAACAGCATCCGGATCAGCAGTTCAGGATCGACGGAAGGGCGGCCCGTGTGGCTGTAGAAATCTGCCAGATAGGCGCGAGCGCTGCTCAGGTCGACGAAACGATCAATGGATCGCAGCAGGTGATCTTGTGGGACATGATCTTCCAGCGAAAACTCGTAAAACAGTGCCGCCTGCGCTTCTTGCCTCGGTCCCAACATCGCCAAATCCCCCACAATATGGGAATTGAATCAGTAGTTCAGGTCGCAATCAAGGAAGAGTTTTTCAACAAAATACGCCCATTCTGCAAGAATTTGGCAATGCAGCGAAAGTCGGCTTCTGGGAATAACCACCTAAGTAGATGTTGCCAAAACTTGGTGTGCTTCCCACGTTTCAGGTGGTTCCAGTTTTCGAGCCAGATGATCAAGCACACCTTCTGGTACAGCGTCTGGCCGATCCTTGTTTTGACGTCTGAGTTGGTCTGGAAGAACTTCCACGTAGACGATCTCGATCTTCGCGTCGTAATCACGCAACAGTCGCAACACCTTTGACCTGTTCAACCTGGTCACGTTTGTGGCGTTCCAAACAAAGTCCGTGCCTGCCCGCAGATGCTCTCTGGCCCGTTCATGGGCAGCTTGGATAACTCGCCCTTGGTTTTCGGTGGCCTTGACGCCCAATTCATCACGGATCAGATCAAGACTGACGACAGGATGATCAGGCCGATGCTTGGCTATCCATGTATCCTTGCCTGCGCCCGGTAGGCCAGACATCACAGTGACCGTGCATCGGAAGTCCTCATGAGCAGCATAGTGCGGATCACGATCTTCAATATCGAAGAAAGAAACGCGGCTTTCGTCATTTGCAAAAGTGAAAGGGCCATTCAAGCACCCTGCTTCGTGGAACGTCACCGTGGCTAGACTGACGTTCTCCAAGACGGCCTGCTGATCTTCACAAATCCGCCCCAAGGCATCGGCCCTAGCGTGGAGACATAAGTGGTCAGGGCGACACCGCCACGATGTTTCAATCGCCAACCGGTTTGGATCAGGACGTTCGATCAACCAAAACGGCAGTTGGTGTTGTGCAATGATCCCACACAAGGCTTCGCGCCATGCCAAGGGCGACCCGGCATGCCACAGCAGCTGACGTGCGATTGAGGCCCCAACTCTCGAATGACCACGAGAAGAGATGCGGCCATCATCTTCATGTTTGGTGACAGCAGGTTTGCCAACATCATGCAGCACCGCCGCCCAAAACAGATAATCTTGATCGTCTTGAGGCAATGTTTGCCATTCATGATCATCCACCAGTGCCTCAACTACCATGCGCGTATGTGTGCCCACGTCGCCTTCTCCATGGTGGATTGGGTCCTGGGGGCATGTGTCCAACTTCGTCAATTCAGGCCATAACGACCAGATCGCAGCCCAATCGACCCGCCAAAGCGGGCCGGTTGGTACAAGCGACAAAAGTTGATCATGGGTGACGCGCGACTTCATTGTTTTACGCATCGTACGCACCCTCAATACCCAGCACCGGGGCGAAGATATCAACACCATCCGCCAAGGCATTCGGCAAGATCGGACGATCATGCCAATGACCATCGGCGGCTTGGATGGCTTGCAAAAAGTCGGCCCGCACAAACTTGAACCGATCCTGCACGTGATCCGCATCTTCCTGTTTCAGGTACAGCCCCTCAGCCAAATCGCTATCTTCAGTTTGCTGATCAACCATATCCGGACGACTCCCCGACCGCTCCGCTACAAACCCCAGAACATCTCTCCAAGCATCAGACTTGTACGGTGAAGGCCGCACCATGCCGTTCATGTGATCAACGGATGTAACCTCACCTTCATGCACCACAGGCACCGGCATGATCGGCAAGCCCGTCAGCAATGACCGGCGGGCGATGGTACTGAGGAATTCACCGGTATCGCGGTCCAACACGTCGAACTCCATAAAGTAGTGGGGCAGACAGTCGTAGAAAACTGTGTGCTTGGCATACATCCATTCACCGTACATGACGAAGCGATGGCCCAGCACCGGTTGCAGGACATGGGTATGTGCCGCAGCCCAAGTTTTGAGCAAAGCAAAGTGGCGCTCACGCCCACCACCGGTCAAATAATGACCACGGCTTTGCAACAACAGAGTTCCGTCCGTGTCAAAGGACACAGCGGAGTTCGCCCCGTCGAGCTTTTCCTCAACGACAAGGTGTTGCCCTTTGAGGTCTTTAATCGGTTTGCCGTCCGCCATATC
>NZ_CAJXIP010000226.1 GCF_913054395.1 uncultured Roseovarius sp. | reverse complement strand
AGGCCCTGCGTGATGGCGCGCCGCTGGCCGATGCCAAGCTTGAGGCCCTGCGCGCGTTCACCCATCATATGTGGGAGACACGCGGCTTGCCGGGCAAGGCCAAGGCCGAAGCCTTCAAAGCCGCAGGCTATGGCGATGTGCATGTGCTTGAGATCATTCTGGCCCTCGCGGTCAAGACGATCTCGAACTATGCCAATCACGTTAATCACACCGATCTTGATGAGGTGTTTGCCCCGTTTGCCGTGGGCAATGAGGTGGAACCGGCCTAGGCCAGACAGAACCGTTAAGTCCCTGCGTCCCCCTTGGCGGGGGCGCAGAACAGATCATAGACCACTTCGAGAACCTTGCGGGGTCGGTCGTCTGCGAGGCTGTAGAAAATGGCCTTGCCGTCCCGGCGGGTCGTGACCAGCCCCTCAAGGCGAAGCCGTGACAATTGCTGTGACACGGCCGCCTGACGCGCGGACAGCAGGGTTTCCAACTCTGTTACCGATTTTTCCCCTGATACCAGGTGGCACAGAATCAGCAGCCGTCCTTCGTGGCTTATAGCCTTGAGGAAATTGGCCGCAGTGGTCGCATTCTCGACCATGCGATCCATTTCGGTGGGGTCGAGAGTGTCATCGAGGGCGGGGAGTGGCATTTGAGGGTTCCCGGGTGTCCAATGCTGAACTGTTTAGACCGTTTTGGAGGCTTGTGCAAAACCTGGGGAGGCGATTCTACGGAAATGTGACCAACTGTGGCGCTTTAACCGTCAGGCGGCTGGATGGGTTGCGACAATTTCGTGCGATACCCTTGCGGCCCCTTGGGCGCAACACTAAGACTCCTTTAGGAACTGGCCGATATGGATCGGGTAAATTGACAAGGTCTGATCATGGTCGATCGGACAACAGAGCAGGCGGGCGACGATGAAAGACCCAATGGATACCTACATGAACACCCTCGTGCCGATGGTCGTCGAACAGACCAGTCGGGGCGAGCGGGCCTATGATATTTTTTCACGGCTTCTCAAGGAACGGATCATCTTTCTGTCCGGCCCGGTGCATGACGGCATGTCGAGCCTGATTGTGGCGCAGCTTCTGCATCTTGAAGCGGAAAACCCCAGCAAAGAGATCAGCATGTATATCAACAGCCCCGGTGGTGTCGTCACCAGCGGTCTGTCGATCTATGACACGATGCAATACATCCGCCCCAAGATCAGCACGCTTGTGGTCGGTCAGGCCGCCAGCATGGGCAGTCTTCTGCTGACGGCCGGCGAGCCGGGCATGCGGTTCTCGCTGCCCAACAGCCGGATCATGGTGCACCAGCCCTCGGGCGGGTATCAGGGGCAGGCCACGGATATCATGATCCATGCCGAAGAGACGTTGAAGCTCAAGAAACGGCTGAACGAAATCTATGTGAAACACACTGGCAAGACCCTCAAAAAGGTCGAAGAGGCGCTTGAACGCGACAATTTCATGTCGCCTGAGGATGCCAAGGCCTGGGGATTGATCGACGAGATCGTCGAGAATCGTTCCAAGGGCGATGAAGAAGCGAAATAAACGACAAACCCGGCCCCTCGCGGGGTCGGGTGTTTTTGCGATTGTGGTGCTTTTCTGCCTGACTTAAGCTGGCGGATAAGATACGCGAACACCCGGTCAGAAATGACCAGAAGACAGACGGCGGCGCAGGGCCCGAAAGGTACGTTATGGCGAATAATTCAGGCGGCGACAGCAAGAACACCCTCTATTGCAGCTTTTGCGGCAAGAGCCAGCATGAGGTTCGCAAGCTGATTGCCGGACCGACCGTTTTCATCTGTGATGAATGTGTCGAGTTGTGCATGGATATCATCCGCGAGGAAACCAAGAGCGCAGGCTTGAAATCAAGCGAAGGCGTGCCCGCGCCGCGCGATATCTGCAAGGTGCTTGATGATTACGTGATCGGACAGGCCACCGCAAAACGGGTGCTGTCGGTTGCGGTGCATAACCACTACAAGCGTCTGAACAATTCCGGCAAAAGCGATATCGAGCTTTCGAAATCCAACATCCTTCTGATTGGGCCGACCGGATGCGGTAAAACCCTTTTGGCACAAACGCTTGCGCGTATTCTGGATGTGCCGTTTACCATGGCGGATGCCACGACACTGACCGAAGCGGGCTATGTCGGCGAGGATGTGGAAAACATCATTCTCAAGCTGCTGCAAGCCAGCGAATACAATGTCGAGCGCGCGCAACGCGGCATCGTCTATATCGACGAAGTCGACAAGATCACCCGCAAGTCGGAAAATCCGTCCATCACCCGCGACGTATCGGGCGAAGGGGTTCAGCAGGCCTTGTTGAAACTGATGGAAGGGACCGTTGCCGCGGTGCCGCCGCAAGGCGGGCGCAAGCATCCGCAGCAGGAGTTCCTGCAGGTGGATACGACCAATATCCTGTTCATTTGTGGTGGTGCCTTCGCCGGTCTCGAAAAGATCATCGCGCAGCGTGGCAAGGGGTCTGCGATGGGGTTTGGCGCCGATGTGCGTGACAATGACCAACGTGGCGTGGGCGAGATTTTCACCGATCTCGAGCCGGAAGATCTTTTGAAGTTCGGCCTGATTCCGGAATTTGTCGGGCGTTTGCCGGTGATTGCGACGCTTGAAGATCTGGATGAGGACGCGCTTGTCACCATTCTGACCCAGCCCAAGAACGCCCTCGTCAAACAATACCAGCGCCTGTTCGAGCTGGAAGATGCCAAGCTGACCTTTACCGATGACGCGCTGAGTGCCATCGCCAAGCGCGCCATCCTGCGCAAGACCGGCGCCCGCGGTCTTCGTTCGATCCTGGAAGACATTCTGCTGGATACGATGTTCGAATTGCCCAGCATGGAGAATGTCGAAGAGGTTGTGGTGAACGAAGAGGCGGTGAACTCAAAAGTTGAGCCGCTGATGATCCATACCGATGCAGAAAAGGAACCTGCATCAGCTGGGTAACCCATGGGTTACCAGCAGTTCCGCCAGCGCGGCAAAGGTGCGTTTACCCATATAGACCACGGTTGTGGCATTGGCGTCGGCCAGTGCGGTCAGGTTCAGGTCTTCGGGTAGCTCTCCGGTTACGTCATGGCCGGTGATGTATTGCAGTCGGCGCGCGGTTAGGCGACGGGTCAGCGGGATACCTGCCGCAGCTGCTGCTGCGGATGCTGCAGTGACGCCGGGGATGACCTCGTACTTGATGCCTGCCTCGCGCAGGGCTGTTATCTCTTCCTCAAGTCGGCCAAAGATGCCGGAATCGCCGGACTTTAGCCGCACCACTTGGGCACCGCTGCTGGCGTAATCCACCAACAGTCGGCTGACGTGATCCTGCTGGGGCGAGGGCCGACCAGCGCGTTTGCCGACACCGACCAGATCAGCGTCGTCACGGGCATGGCCAAGGATCGGGCCGGATGACAGGTCGTCAAACAGCACTGCATCTGCGGTTTCCAGACGTTTTACGGCCTTGACGGTCAACAGTTCAGGGTCGCCGGGGCCCGAGGAGACAAAGCTGACAAAGCCTGTCATGCGGTCTCTCCGGTGATCAGGTGGAAGAAGGTGCCGGTGACATGGCCCTTGATCGACCCGGTTTCGGGCACCGGATTGCCGTCGGCGTCAGACACCTGCGCCAGTGGGGCGTCGGGTTCATCCAGAATGGTTGAATAGTGGAATTCGTGACCGCCCCGCCCCCTGCCTGAGTCAAA
>NZ_CAJXIP010000225.1 GCF_913054395.1 uncultured Roseovarius sp. | reverse complement strand
CCCCCCCCCCCGCCACCGCCGAGGAGATCAACACCGTCAGAACCGGCCGCAACCAGCGCGGGCCGAGTGCAACCTGCGCGTCCCGCAGCCAGCCAAATACCGCGACAAGCGCGACCGTGGCGGCAAAGGACATCTGGAACCCCGGCCCCATCAAGGCCTCGGGGCGCAGGCAAAGCACGATGATGGCGGCAACCGCCACCGCCCGCAGGCTGAGCGCGCGTCGATCCAGCATGACCGCAACCAGCATGACGGCGACCATGACAAAGGCGCGTTCGGTGGCCACGTTGCCCCCCGAAAGCCCGAGGTACGCCGCCGCCGCCGCCAGTGCCAGTACCGCCGATATCTTCTTGCCCGGCAGCCGCAGGCCGAGGCCCGGAATCGCCGCAAACCCAAGCCGGAAGGCGGCAAAAACGAACCCCGCCAACAGCCCCATGTGCAGCCCCGAAATCGCCAGAAGATGCGCGAGGTTAGAGACCCGCATTGCCGCAAGCGTGTCCTGATCCAGGCCCGAGCGATCGCCGGTCATGATCGCGGCGGCAAAGGCGCCTTCCTGCCCGGCGAGGCGGGCCTGCACATGGGCCGAAAGCGCCATGCGCGCCCGAAACAGCCGTTGCGCGCCCTGCGCCGGGGCAATCGCCAGAACCGGGGTACGGGTATAGCCCACCGCGCCCAGTTCAAGAAACCAGGCGTGGCGCTGAAAATCGAAACCGCCCGGCTCGACCGGGCCGCCAGGGGGGGACAGATGCGCGGTCATCATCACGCGACGTCCAGGTATTGCGGAGAAATGGCCCTGGTCGCCATGCAGCGACACGCGCACGCGGGTCGGGACGCGTGCAGGCGCGGTGCGGGACAAAACAACCCGGTCAAGCGTCAGGCGCAGGGCGTCCGAAGCCGAGCGGTCAATCGCCACGATCCGCCCCTCGACCGGGCCATAATAGCGCCAGCCAAGGACCGGCCCCGCCACGAGATGCGTGCGCAGACCGGCAATACAGAACCCCGCCAGCACAAGGGCCGCGCCAAGCGCCAGCGGTCCGATCCATTCGCCCCCCCGCCACCCAAGCGCCGCAAGCCCGAGTGCCGCCCCCGCCAGCAGCCACAAAAGCGGCTCCGACGGTTCTGACTGAAGCGAGAAAAACCCGCCGATGCCACAGGCAAGCGCCACCGGCACCCAGCCAAACAAGGCGCCGCGTTGGTTAAGCCAGGTACGCACGATCAGATCCCGGACGCCGGACACTTGTCACCCCCTTGGCGGGCCGATAGACAGAGCCCAAAGCTAGCCCCCTCCTCGTTACCGAAAGGTTAATCTCTCCCATGTCCCAACAGGTCGTGACCCGCTTTGCCCCATCACCCACCGGTTTCCTGCATATCGGCGGGGCGCGCACGGCGCTTTTCAACTGGCTGTTCGCGCGCGGTCATGGCGGCAAGTTCCTGTTGCGGATCGAGGATACCGATCGCGCCCGTTCGACCGCCGAGGCGACGCAGGCAATCCTTGACGGTCTGACCTGGCTTGGACTCGATCATGACGGCGAAGTCATAAGCCAGTTCGAGCGCGCCGAGCGCCACCGCGAGGTCGCGCTTGAGATGCTGGCGGCGGGCAAGGCCTATAAGTGTTTCTCGTCCCAGGACGAAATCCAGACCTTTCGCGACACGGCCCGCGCCGAGGGTAAATCCACCCTGTTTCAAAGCCCCTGGCGCGACGCGACGCCCGACATGCACCCCGAGGGCACGCCCCATGTGATCCGCATAAAGGCCCCGCGCGACGGCAGCACGGTGATCCGCGACCGGGTTCAGGGCGACGTGACCATTCGCAATGATCAGCTTGATGACATGGTGCTTTTGCGCGGTGACGGCAATCCGGTCTATATGCTTGCCGTTGCGGTGGATGACCACGACATGGGCGTGACCCATGTGATCCGCGGCGACGATCACCTCAACAATGCCGCGCGCCAGATGATGATCTACGAGGCGATGGGCTGGCCGCTCCCGGTCTATGCCCATATCCCGCTGATCCACGGGCCCGACGGCAAAAAGCTCAGCAAGCGCCACGGCGCGCTTGGCGTCGAGGAATACCAGAAAATGGGCTATCCGGCGGCGGGCATCCGCAATTACCTCGCGCGGCTCGGCTGGGGGCATGGCGATGACGAATTCTTTTCCGATGAACAGGCCAAGGCCTGGTTCGAGCTTGAGGGAATCGGCAAGGCCCCGGCGCGGCTGGACTTCAAGAAACTTGAGAATCTCTGTGGCCAGCATATCGCCGCGACGCCGGATGCTGCACTGCTGCATGAATTGACCGAATTTCTTGCCGTGACGGGGCAACCACCCCTTGAACCGGCAAAATTGGCATTATTTTCCGACGGCATGTACTGCCTTAAAGAGCGCGCGAAGACCTTCCATGAACTGCTTGATAAGGCGTCCTTTATCCTTGTTGACCGTCCGGTTCAGCCGGATGAGAAGGCGGCAGCGATGCTTGAACCTGTATCCCGTGGTATACTGAGAGAATTGACGCCGCAGTTGCAAAATGCTAGGTGGACGCGTGGCGATCTGGAAGCTCTGGCAAACCAATTCGCCGAGGACCATGGAATGAAGTTCGGCAAGCTGGCCGGCCCGCTCAGGGCGGCGCTTGCGGGGCGCACTGCGACACCGAGCGTGTTCGACATGATGCTGATTCTCGGGCGTGACGAAAGTATCGCCCGGCTGACCGATGCAGCCTCTGGCGGGTCTTAACCCTCTGGCAAGGCACTTACGTTTATCCAGTCCCCGGGCCGCAGGCTACGCGGACGTTGAGAGGGAGACCCCTGATGGCAGAAGGCACAAGATCCGCGAAGCTTGAGGTTGAGGGAAAGACCTACGAACTTCCTATTTTCTCGCCAACGGCGGGCCCCGATGTGATCGACATCCGCAAGCTTTACGCACAGGCGGGTGTGTTCACCTATGATCCGGGGTTCACCTCGACCGCATCCTGCGACAGCACGATCACCTTTATCGACGGCGACAAGGGCGAGCTTTTGCACCGCGGTTATCCGATTGATCAGCTGGCCGAGAAATCGCATTACCTCGAAGTGTGCTACCTGCTGCTTTACGGCGAACTGCCGAGCCCCGCGCAGCTTGAGGACTTTGAAGGCCGGGTGACCGGCCACACCATGATCCACGAGCAAATGATGTATCTTTTCCGTGGCTTCCGCCGCGATGCTCATCCGATGGCGATCATGGTTGGCGTTGTCGGTGCGATGTCGGCCTTCTATCATGACAGCACCGATATCAACGATCCCTGGCAGCGCGAAGTCGCCTCGATCCGGATGATCGCAAAGATGCCGACGATTGCGGCGATGGCCTATAAGTATACCATCGGCCAGCCGTTTGAATATCCGCGCAACGATCTGGATTATGCCTCGAACTTCCTGCGCATGTGCTTTGCCGTGCCTGCCGAGAATTACGAAGTGAACCCGATCCTGGCTCGCGCCATGGACCGGATTTTTACGCTGCATGCCGATCACGAACAGAACGCCTCGACCTCGACGGTGCGTCTTGCGTCAAGCTCCGGGGCGAACCCGTTTGCCTGTATCGCGGCGGGCATTGCCTGTCTATGGGGCCCGGCGCATGGTGGGGCAAACCAGGCCTGCCTTGAGATGCTTCAGGAAATCGGCACGCCGGATCGCATCCCGGAATTCATCGCACGCGCGAAGGACAAGAACGATCCGTTCCGCCTGATGGGTTTCGGTCACCGGG
>NZ_CAJXIP010000224.1 GCF_913054395.1 uncultured Roseovarius sp. | reverse complement strand
AACGGCATGGTCCTGCATGGCGGCATCCGCCCCTATGGCGGCACCTTCATGTGCTTTACCGATTACGCGCGGCCCGCGATGCGGCTTGCCGCGCTGATGAAAGTGCCGACCGTCTTCGTGATGACCCATGACAGCATCGGCCTTGGCGAGGATGGCCCCACCCACCAGCCGGTCGAGCATCTGGCGATCAGCCGCGCGACACCCAACACCTGGGTGTTCCGCCCCTGTGACACCGTCGAGACCGCCGAGGCCTGGGAACTTGCGCTTAGCTCGAAGGAAACGCCTTCGGTGATGTCGCTGACCCGTCAGGGCCTGCCGACGGTGCGCCGCGAGCATAAGACCAAGAACCTCACCGCGCAGGGCGCCTATGTGCTGGCCGATGCGATCGGCAAACGCGAAGCGATCCTGATGGCGACCGGTTCCGAGGTGGAAATCGCCATGGCGGCGCGCGATATTCTTCAGGCGGAGGGTATTGGCACGCGGGTTGTGTCGATGCCCTGCTGGGAGCTGTTCGAGGACCAGGACGAGGCCTATCGCAAGCGCGTTCTGCCCGGTGGCCCGGTGCGGGTCGCGGTCGAAGCGGCCAGCGCCTTTGGTTGGGATCGCTGGCTTTACGGCGAGCGTGGCCGTCGTGAAAAGGGCGGCTTTGTGGGCATGCAGGGGTTCGGCGCCTCGGCCCCTGCCCCGACGCTCTACAAGGAATTCGGCATCACCGCCGAGGATGTGACCGCCAAGGTCAAATCCCTGCTCTGAGCGACCGGCAACCTTGAAAATTCAGCCCCCGGATGCAGCCGCATTCGGGGGTTTTTCGTTGGCCTCAGCCACGCGCCGCCGCAATCGCAAGGCCATCCGTCACGGCGGTGAACACCTCGCTAAAGGAATGGCGGGCGTCCGGGCATTCGGCCTTGACCACGTCAGAGACCACCGACATCAGGCTTGAGCCGCCCACGTAAATCACGCGGTCGATGTCCGCCGCCCCGATCCCTGCAAACCCGAGCGTTTCGCGCAGGCCTGTGCCCAGCATTCGTGCATGCGCAGCAAGGCATGCGCTTAAAGCCTCGGGCGGCAAGGCGGCGCACAGGCCACGCTCAATCTGATCAAGCGCAATCACAGAAGTGCCATGCCCGGCATTGGCCGCGATCTTGCCGCGCTCGACCGCAAAGGCCACCTCATGGCCAAGCTCATTTTCCAACAAATTGGCGAGGCGGCCCAGTTTTTCAGGCTCGAACGCCATCTGCACCAATTCGGCAACCATCCTGCGGGTCTGGGGCGTGTAGAGAAACGGAATTTTCTCCCATGTGGCAAGGTCGTTGAAGATCGCATTGGGCACCGGCGAGGCGCCCGGCCCCATCACCTTGCGAAGCTCTGACCCCTTGCCAAGCAAGGGCATCACCCGCTCGATACTGATCGCGCGATCAAAATCCGTACCGCCGATCCGCACGCCATGGTTGGCAAGCACCGATACGCCGTCGGGGGTGGAGCGGAACACCGAAAAATCCGAAGTGCCGCCGCCGATATCGACGATCAGCCCGACCTCGCCGGTTTGCTCCAATGCGCCGCTGGCAATGGCCGCCGCCTCGGGTTCAGGCATGAAATCCACCTCGTCAAACCCCGCCGCGCGGTAACAGGCGCGCAAGTCGGCCTCGGCCCCGGCCTCGCGCGGATCGTTCAGCCCGTGAAACACCACCGGACGCCCCGACAGTACGCGATCAAAGCGCGTCCCGGCCTGGGCCTCGGCGTGGGTCTTGATGTGGTTCAGGAAGCGGGCGATGATGTCGACGAAGGTCACGCGCTCGTTCAGAATCTGACGTTCTTCATGCATCAACGGCGTGCCAAGCACCCGCTTGAGCGCGCGCATGAAGCGCCCCTCGATCCCGTCAAGCAGCGCCTGATTGGCGGCCTCGCCGATCAGGGTCTTGCGGGTGTCGAAATCGAAGAAAAACGTGGTGGGCAAGGTGGTCTGCCCCGGCCCCATCCCGATCAGGCGTGGCGCACCATTACAGAGATAGCCCGCCGCCGAGTTTGAGGTTCCGAAATCCAGACCCAAAACGGGACCGCGCTGTGCCATGTCTGATTTCAACCTCGCCTGAAAACAAGGGCCGGTGCGTATCGCCCGGCCAAAGCGCTGTCAAGCAGCAGTGGCGCGGATTGCGCGCCCTATCGGATCTGGTCGAAAAGCCATCTGGCGCGTTCGATCTGGGCGTCGAGGGTGGCGCATTTCTGCTCCAGTCGCGCCCGTTTCGAGGGTTTGGCTGTGTCGGCGAGGTCTGCGCACAGATCCTCGCGCTTTTTGACGAGCTTGCGGATCATTTTTTCAACGTGACCGGGGTCGATCTTTTCGGCCTGGCCGTTTTCGAGCCGCTCAAAATACGACCCGAGTTTCTCGATGCTGTTTGCGAGTTTCATCAAAGCCCCTCTTTGCCGTTCGGGCGGTCCAGCGCCATGTCCTGCAAGTCGTCTTCATCCAGTGTCAGGATGCGTTCGACCTCTGCCATGGCGTCTTCGGTGTCGATGTAATAGGCGCGCGCCGCATCCAGAAGATCACGCATCGCGCTATAGGCGTAATTGGAATCGTTGAGAAAAGAGGTGGCCATGCTGGCGCTCAGGTGGCGCTCGCGGATCAGGCGGTCAATGGTCTGGTTGGTATTGCGGGCATCGCTTTCGACCTGGATGCGCTCCTGATCGAGCCAGAGGCTTGAGCGGTCTTCGGGATCGGCCTGATCAAGCGCGCGGATCTCGACGAGGATGCGCGCAATCTCGGTGCGCAATCCGTTGTAAAGATCGGTAATCACGCCCTGCGGTCTTTGCGTGTAAAGGGTGGCGTTGCGGCGCATGTGCTTGATCGACTTGACCGCGCGTACGATCTGTCCGGACACATCGCGCATCAGATAGACATCGGCCATGGCCTTGGCCGGAAGGTCCTTGCTTCCGACGCGGGTGGCAAATTCTATGATCGCGGAATGGAGCGTCTTGACCCGGTGTTCATAACGCGCATCAAGATCGAAATCCACTGGCGCGCGGCTTGCCTTGACAGTCGCGGCTATGTCCTTGGTTTCAAACAGCTCTGTTCGGTGCAGGTTAAGCCCGTGCACGATAAGCTCGACCGCGTTTTCATAAAGGTGATGCACCTCGCGGCGCAGGGCGACCTGAATGGTCTGGGGAAATTCATCCACCGCCTCGGACAGGTATTTGGGCTGGCTCAGGTCCTCGGCGGGCTGGACGATCACGCGCTCCAGAAACCCGACCAGCCGGTGGATGAACGGCACTATAAGCAGCACGCCCAGCAGGTTGAAGATGGTGTGAAACACCGCCAGCTTGAGGGCGATATCGCTGGTCGCAATGCCAAGCGCGGCGCTGGTCACATCGACCATGTCGCGTATCTGGCCGAGAAAGACCAAGGCCACCCCCGCCGTCAGCAGATTGAACATTACATGCGACAGGGCCAGCCGCCGACCCTGAAAATTCGCCGTGAGCCCGCCGATGACAGCCGTGACCGTGGTGCCGATATTGGCCCCGATCGCAAGGGCCAGGGCGTTCTCATAGCTGATCTGCCCGGCGGCGAGCGCCGTGATGATCAGGACCATCGTGGCATGGCTTGATTGCATCACCACCGTCGCCACCGCCCCGGTCAGGGTATAGACCACCAGACCCGCAATCCCGGTCATCGCAAAGCGGGTCAGATCGAATTGATCGCTGAAGGCATCGAAGCCCTCTTTCATGTGGTGGATGCC
>NZ_CAJXIP010000223.1 GCF_913054395.1 uncultured Roseovarius sp. | reverse complement strand
AATGACCGCCCACATAGGACACCCGACGCTCCGGCTTGTGCGCTGGCGCATTGGCACCTGGGCGCTGGACGGGCTGGCGCCCGGCACCTGGCGCGACGCCTGAGCGCGCGCTATTGGGCCGTCAGGATCGCCGAGACCGGCGCAAGCGCGACACTCGCCGCGCGGTCCTGCAAACCCCAGAGCAACAGCGCGCTCACCGTGTCGGCGCGCAGGCGGCCGAGCATGATCACGCCCTCGTCCTGTTGCCCCGCCTTGAAGGCCGCCTGATCGAGAAAGCGGCGAATGGCATTGGCATCCTGCCCCTTGGCATCGAAATCGCGGAACACGCTGGCCGACGGTACGCCCTCGCGCGCCATCAGCTTTTGCGCGGTATTCAGCCCCTTGGCGTGCATCACAAGCCCATGGCCGCTTTCAAGCAGGATCGGTGCCAGCTGTTCGGTTGCGGCCCGGTCTGACTGAACGCCCGTGCCGGTGCCCTCCATGATGGCGACGGCCTGCGGCACGGCATCCAGATAGGTCTGCATCGCCACTTCGGTATCGCGCGCATTCGCGCCCGCAGGCAGATCGGCAAGCGCAAGAACTTCGAATCCGGCCGCGCGATACCGCTCGGAGGCGTCTTTGGCGCCGGGCCAGCTTGCATCGACCGCAAAACTCAGCGGATAGGGAAAGCTTTGCAGCGCCTCAAGGCCAATCGGGCTGCTGCCGTCATCCAAAAGCACAATCGCCATCAGCGGTTTGCCCTCGGGGTTCTCAAATGCCTCGGCATTGCGCACAAGCGCGCCGGGGGCGTCGGTTTGCGTCTCGGCCTCGGGGGCAACGGGGCTTTCGGGCTCGACCTCGGGTGCGGCTGCTTCGGTCTCCGGGGCGTCGGTAATGGCAGGCAAGCGGTTCGTCGTTACCCCTTCGGCACGGTTCTCGATCGTCCCCAAAGGTTGCAGGGTCTTGGCGGGCTCTTCGCTGACCTCTTCGGCGGTTTCCACAGTGTTTTCCGGCGCGATTTCAGCGGTTGGCTCTGGTGCAGGCGCTGGCTCCTGCGCCGCGCCGCCGGGCATCGGTGCCTCGGTGGGGGCCTCGGCCTCTGGTTCTGTGGCGGGGGCAATCACACCGGCGCTTGCGTCGCCCGGATCAGGCAATACAGGCTGTGCCGGGTCGGTCGAAATCGACAGGTTTTCCTCGCCAGACGGCGCTTCCGGCGCCATTGCCTGCGGCGCGGACAAGACCGGGCTGTCTGTCTCGACACTTACGCCGGCACCGTTGTCGCCTGCACTTGGCACCTGCGCCAACCCTTCCGCACCGCCGGTTTCCGGCTGGCTTGCGGGGGTCATGTCCACCCCGCTGAGCGAGTCCAGCGTATCGGGCACGGGCGCGGGCACTTGCGGGGCGACAGCCGCATCGGGGCTCGCATCAAGCCCCGGCAGATCGGCCTTTTCGTCGTCCCGGCTCTGATCGAACTCTGATCCGGGGGGCACATCCACGCTTGTGGCCTCAGGCGCACTTGCCCCCGGCACTTCGGTCAAGACCGATGCCGTGCCCAGTACCAGGGTCGAAACCACAGTTCCTGCGATCATACCTGCCAAAATTCCGCGTGCCACTCAGATTGCCCCCGTATTTGCCTCTTTCACGGCCTACCGCCCCTTGACGGTGCCGCGCAAGCCTGAACAAGTATACCGCGACCGAGGCCCCGGCCTCCAGCCCCCTTTGCACGAGGAACGGCACAATGCTGCTATTGATCGATAACTATGACAGTTTCACCTATAATCTTGTTCATTACGTGGGCGAATTGGGGGTGCAAACCGTTGTGAAACGCAACGATGCCCTCGATGTGCAAGAGGCGATGGCGATGCACCCGGCGGGTATCCTGCTTTCGCCAGGCCCCTGCGATCCCGATCAGGCGGGGATTTGCCTTGCCCTGACGCTAGCCGCCGCCGAGGCGGGCATCCCGCTTTTGGGCGTTTGCCTTGGTCATCAGACCATCGGCCAGGCCTTTGGCGGCAAGGTGGTGCGCCACAGCGAGATCGTGCATGGCAAGATGGGCCTTATCCACCACACCGGCAAAGGCGTCTTTGCCGGGCTGCCCTCGCCGTTCGAGGCGACGCGCTATCACTCGCTGGTGGTGGACCGGGACACATTTCCGGATTGTCTGGATATTACGGCCGAGCTGGACGATGGCACCATCATGGGGTTGCAACACAAAGAATTGCCGATCCACGGCGTTCAATTTCACCCCGAATCTATTGCGTCTGAACACGGCCATGCGCTGCTGCAGAACTTCCTGAACGAAATGAAGGTGCCCGCATGAGTGATCGACTAAAGCCACTGATCGGTGCATCCGCTGAACGCGCGCTGACACGCGACGAGGCTGAGCTGGCCTTTACCCTGCTGTTTGAGGGCGAAGCCACACCTAGCCAAATTGGCGGTTTACTGATGGCATTGCGTACCCGCGGTGAAACAGTGGACGAATATGCCGCGGCGGCGGCTGTCATGCGGGCCAAGTGCAACCCTGTGAAGGCAGCCGAAGGCGCGATGGATATCGTGGGCACCGGCGGCGATGGCAAACACACACTGAACATTTCAACTGCCACCGCATTTGTCACCGCAGGTGCGGGTGTAGTTGTGGCCAAGCATGGCAACCGCAATCTGTCGTCAAAATCAGGAACTGCTGACGTTCAAACCCAGATGGGAATCAACGTTATGGTGACTCCGGATGTGGTTGAAAGAGCGCTAGCCGAATGTGGCATCGCCTTCATGATGGCCCCGATGCACCACCCAGCTGTGGCCCATGTGATGCCAACCCGCCAAGAGCTGGGCACCCGCACAATATTCAATATTCTTGGGCCCTTGACCAACCCAGCTGGTGTTAAACGCCAGCTGACAGGTGCCTTTTCGCGTGATCTGATCCATCCCATGGCGGAAACACTGGGCCAGTTGGGGTCCGAAAAGGCATGGCTTGTGCACGGGTCTGATGGCACGGATGAGCTGACCATTACCGGTGTCAGCTGGGTTTCCGCACTAGAGGAAGACGGCAGCATCAGGGATTTTGAGTTGCACCCGGAAGAGGCAAACCTGCCGGTACACCCGTTCGAAGCCATCATCGGTGGCACACCGGAAGACAACGCCAATGCGTTCCGGGCATTGTTGAATGGTGAACAATCTGCCTACCGAGACGCGGTTCTTCTTAATTCCGCTTCGGCATTGGTAGTTGCAGGCAAGACAAGCAGCCTGCCGGAAGGTGTTGAAATGGCACGTGAAAGCATCGATTCCGGCGCTGCAAAATCCAAACTGGAAGCCCTGGCCAAGATCACCACGGCCGCCGCTTGATGGTGACATCTGACGATTTGAGCACGCTTGGGGCCTGGGCCACTCTGGACTTCTTTGTTCAGCACTGGCCCGGCATCCGGGCGCAAATCGCCGCAGAGCAACGCCAGATCCTGCCACCCCAGTGGCAGCGCTTTGCGGCCCTGGAACTGACCCCGCCAGAGCAGACACGGGTGGTGATTCTTGGCCAGGATCCCTATCCGACCCCCGGTCACGCCCATGGGCTGGCCTTCTCGGTCGAGCCCGACGTGACCCCGCTGCCGCGTTCTCTCTCCAATATTTTCAAAGAGATGGACAGCGATCTTGGCGCGCATCCTGCAACCGGGGATCTGCGTTTCTGGGCCCGCCAGGGGGTGCTTTTGCTCAACGCCGCGCTCTCGGTTCCCACCGGAGAGGCCAATGGTCACAAGGATCTCGGCTGGG
>NZ_CAJXIP010000222.1 GCF_913054395.1 uncultured Roseovarius sp. | reverse complement strand
TCGGTATCGCCCAGGGCGGCGGGGCCGGAAAGGTGCTTGCCGAGTGGATCACCGAAGGTCAGACCGAATGGGACATGTGGAGCTGTGATCCGCGCCGCTATACCGATTACACTGACAGTGATTACTGCATCCAGAAGGGGATGGAGGTCTATGGCCATGAATACGCCATGCATTTCCCCTGGCACGAATGGCCCGCCGGGCGCGACAAAAAGCTGTCGCCGGTGCATGACCGCGTCAAGGAGCTGGGCGGCGTTATGGGCGCCTATAACGGCTGGGAGCGGGCGAATTGGTTTGCCCGCCCCGGTGATGATACGTCCGAGGAAAGCACCCATACCTGGAACCGGAGCGGGCCTTGGTCGGCGCGTATCAAGGAAGAATGCGAGGCCGTGCGCGATGCCTGCGGCGTGCTTGATCTGCCGGGCTTTACCCGGTTGTGGATCGAGGGGCCGGGCGCCGACGACTGGCTGCGCGGTTTTGTGACCGGTGGCTTGCCGCGGGTCGGGCGCATGAACCTTGTCTATGTGGCCGATACGCGTGGCCGGGTGCTGACCGAATTTTCCTGCATCCGCCTGGCCGAGGACAGTTTCGTTCTGATCACCGCCGCGACGGCGCAATGGCATGACGGCGAATTGGTGCGCAACGCGCTGCCCGAGGGCGTCACCCTGCGTGAAACCACCACCGAGCGTGACGCGCTTCTGGTGGCCGGGCCGACCTCGCGCGAGGTGCTTTCGGGCCTGACCGATGCCGATCTTTCGCAAGGCTGGCTGAGCCATCAGCATTGTACCGTCGCCGGGCAAAAGGCCTTTCTTGTGCGCGTCAGTTTCACTGGCGAGCTTGGTTGGGAGGTGCATGCCGAAAACGCCGCGATCCCGGCGATTTATGACGCCCTGCTCGGGGCCGGCGCCAGGCCCTTTGGCATGTACGCGCTCAATTCCCTGCGGATCGAAAAGGGCTATCGCGCGTGGAAAGGCGACCTGAGCACTGATTATTCGATGCTTGAGGCCGGGCTTGAGCGTTTTGTGAAATTCGACAAGCCACAGGAGTTCACCGGCAAGGCGGCCCTTCTGGCCGAAAAACAGACAGGCCGCAAAAAGGCCTTCGTAACGCTGATCGTTGACGCCAAAGAGACCGACGCGCCCTATATGTCGACGCTCTGGCATGACGGCGAGATTGTCGGCGAAACCACCAGCGGCGCCTGGGGCTACCGGGTGAACGCCAGTGTCGCGCTTGCCATGATCCGCGCCGATCTTGCGGTGCCGGGCACCGAGATCGAGGTTGAGATCTACGGAGAACGCTGTCGCGCCGTGGTGCAACCCGACGCGCCGCTCTGGGATCCCGAAAACGCGCGGCTTAGGGCATGACCCTGCCCGCTACCATGTCCGGCGTCACCCTGACCCGCCACGGTGGGCCGGAAGCGTTGCAATGGCGTGACGACCTGCCTGTGCCGGTGCCGGGGCCGGGCGAGGTTTTGGTCAAGGTGCTGGCCGCAGGGGTCAACAACACCGATATCAACACGCGCATCGGCTGGTATGCGCCCGAAGTGACCGGCGCCACCGAGGAAACCGGCGATGAGGTCGAGGCCGGCGGCTGGTCCGGCGCGCTCGACTTTCCGCTTGTTCAGGGTGGTGATCTGTGCGGTCGCGTTGTGGCCGTGGGGCCGGATGTGACGCAGTTCGCGCCCGGCCAGCGGGTGACCTGCCCGATCAATCAGCCCCGCCCCACGGCGGAAAACCCCTTTGGCTTCATCGCTTTGGGGTCTGAGTATGACGGGGCCTTTGCCGAATATTGTCTGGTCTTCGCGCGTGATCTTTATGACGTGACGCATGCGCCCCTGAGCGATGTTGAAATCGCCGCGATCCCTTGCGCCTTTGGCACGGCGGCGGGGCTATTGCATCGCGCGGGGGTGGCCTCTGGCGTGAAGGTTCTGATCACTGGTGCCTCGGGCGGGGTTGGATTGGCGGCTGTGCAACTGGCCGCGAAAATGGGCGCAGAGGTGACTGGCATCGCCTCGGCCAGCAAGGCCGCAACAGTGCGCGATCAGGGTGCCGCAACGGTGATCGAGCGTGGCGCGGCCCTGCCCGAAAACCGGTTCGATTGCGTGATCGACGTGGTCGCGGGCGACATCTGGCCCGCCCTGATAGAGGCCCTCAAACCGGGCGGGCATTATGCGGTGGCGGGGGCAATTGGCGGCCCGATGGTCGAAGCTGACCTGCGTCGCATCTACCTGCGCGACATCACTATCCATGGCTGCACCTTTCAGCCGCCTGAGGTCTTTGCCGACCTGATTGCCCGCGTCAATGCCGGTCAGCTTCGCCCCTTGGTGTCAAAGACCTATCCGATGACCGAAATTGGCGCGGCGCAGGCCGATTTCCAGAGCAAGCGCTTTGCCGGTAAGTTGGTTTTGCTGCCTCCAGAGGAGCACCGTCATGGTCTTGAATGACGCCGCCAAATCGCTGATCGCCCGCTTTCCGCTTGGCTTCGTGGCCACGGTCACGCCCGAGGGCTGGCCTGCGGTCTCGCCCAAGGGCACCTTTCTGGTGCTTGACGATGACACCATCGGCTTTGGCGAAATCCGCTCTCCGGGGACGATGCGCAACCTGGCACATCTGGCACAGGCCGAAGTGAACTTCGTCGACCAGTGGACGCGCAAGGGCATCCGGGTGCGCGGCGCGACCCGCGTGATCCTGCCGGGGGCAGAGTACGATGCGCTGATCGGCAAATGGCGGGCGGTTTGGGGGGATCTGGCCGGGCGGATCAATGCGCTGGTGCTGGTTCATGCCGAAACCGTAAAGCCGATCACCACGCCACCCTATGACGACGGGGTAAGCGAGGCCGAGATGATCGCCCTCTATAAACAGAAATTTTCGGAGATTTACCCGTGACCGCAATCACACTTCTCGATGGGTCTATCGGCCAGGAACTGGTCAAGCGCTCGGGGGATCGGCCCACGCCGCTCTGGTCGACGCAGGTGATGATCGAGCATCCCGATCTGGTGCGCCAGGTGCATGACGCCTATTTTGCCGCCGGCGCCAGCGTGGCCACCACCAATACCTATGCGGTGCTGCGCGACCGGCTGGCGCGGGTCGACCTTCAGGACAAGATGCGCGCGCTGACCGATGCGGCGATCACCGCCGCCCGCGCCGCCCGCGATGCCCATGGAAGCGGTCGCGTTGCGGGCGCCATCGGGCCGCTGATCGCCTCCTACCGCCCTGACATCTGCCCGCCTGCCGCCAAGGCCGCCGAACTCTACGCAGAGCCTGTCCGCCTCATGGCGGGGCGGGTCGATCTGTTGCTGCTGGAAACCATGGCCTCGGTCGACCAGGCCGAAGGCGCCCTGCGCGCGGCCTGCGATCAGGGTGTCCCGGTCTGGCTCGCGGTGACCGTGATGGACGACGACGGTACGCGCCTGCGCTCGGGCGAACCGCTTGGCGATCTGGCCCCGGTGGTGGCCCGCCATGCACCGGATGCCGTTCTGATCAATTGCACCCGCCCCGAGGCGGTCGCGGCGGGCCTTGATATCATCGCGGGATTTGGCAAACCCTTCGGCGCCTATGCCAACGGCTTCACCCGCATCTCCGAGGGCTTCCTGCAGGACGCCCCGACCGTCGATGCGCTCGAACAACGCCCCGACATGACCCCCGCCGCCTATGCCAACATCGCCATGGGCTGGATCGACCAGGGCGCCACGATCCTCGGGGGCTGCTGCGAGGTCGGTCCCGATCACATCGCCGAACTGGCACGGCGCATCAAAGAGGCGGGCCACACGATTGTCTGACCTGCCCCCTTCTTCTTGGCCCAAATACTCAATCGCGAGGGGCAAAGCCCCTCGCCCCCG
>NZ_CAJXIP010000221.1 GCF_913054395.1 uncultured Roseovarius sp. | reverse complement strand
ATTTCGGATCCGGAACAATCCGCCTGGCTGAAAGAGCGGATCGAGGGCTATGACAAGGAAATCAGCTTTACCCGCGAGGGCCGCAAGGCGATCCTCAACAAGCTGGTCGAGGCCGAAGGCTTTGAAAAATACCTGCATGTCAAATACATGGGCACCAAGCGTTTTGGACTGGATGGCGGCGAATCCCTTATTCCCGCGATGGAGCAGATCATCAAGCGCGGTGGCCAGCTTGGCGTGCGCGATATCGTGATCGGCATGCCCCACCGGGGCCGCCTGTCGGTCCTGGCCAATGTGATGGGCAAACCCTACCGCGCGATATTCAACGAATTCCAGGGTGGCAGCTTTAAGCCCGAAGAAGTCGATGGATCAGGCGATGTGAAATACCACCTCGGCGCCTCGAGCGACCGCGAATTTGACGGCAACAAGGTTCACCTGTCGCTGACCGCGAACCCAAGCCACCTTGAGGCGGTGAACCCCGTCGTTCTTGGCAAGGTCCGCGCCAAGCAGGATCAGCTGAACGACACCGACCGCACAAGCGTTCTTCCGATCCTGCTGCACGGCGATGCGGCCTTTGCCGGGCAAGGCGTCATCGCCGAGGGCTTTGGCCTGTCGGGCCTGAAGGGGCACAAGACCGGCGGCACCATGCATGTGGTCGTCAACAACCAGATCGGCTTTACCACCGCGCCGCATTTCTCGCGCTCTTCGCCTTATCCGACCGACAACGCGCTGGTTGTGGAAGCGCCAATTTTCCACGTGAACGGCGACGACCCTGAAGCGGTTGTACACGCGGCGAAAGTGGCCACTGAATTCCGCCAGAAATTTGGCAAAGACGTCGTCATCGACATCTTCTGCTACCGCCGCTTTGGTCACAACGAGGGCGACGAGCCCATGTTCACCAACCCGGTGATGTACAAGAAGATCAAGAAACAAAAGACCACCCTGTCGCTTTACACCGAGCGGCTTGTCAAAGACGGGCTGATCCCCGAGGGCGAGATCGAGGATATGAAAGCCGCCTTTCAATCGCATCTCGCGGATGAATTCGAGGCGGGCAAGGATTACCGTCCCAACAAGGCCGACTGGCTTGACGGGAAATGGTCCGATCTCAACGCCCATCGCGGCAAATACGAGCGTGGCGAAACCGCCATTTCGCCCGAGACCATGGCAGAGGTCGGTCGCGCGCTTACCGCGACGCCCGAGGATTTCCCGCTTCACAAGACCGTGGAACGCCTGCTTGAAGCCAAGGCCAGGATGTTTGAAACCGGAACCGGATTTGACTGGGCCACAGCCGAGGCGCTCGCCTTCGGGTCGCTGATGACCGAGGGGTATCCCGTGCGCCTGTCGGGTCAGGATTGTACCCGCGGCACCTTCAGCCAGCGCCATTCCGGGCTGATCAATCAGGATAACGAAGAGCGCTATTATCCCCTCAATCACATCCGCGAAGGCCAGGCGCAATACGAAGTCATCGATTCGATGCTCAGCGAATACGCCGTTCTTGGTTTTGAATACGGCTATAGCCTTGCCGAGCCGAACGCCCTGACCCTATGGGAAGCGCAATTTGGCGATTTTGCCAACGGCGCTCAGATCATGTTCGATCAGTTCATCTCGTCGGGCGAAAGCAAATGGCTGCGCATGTCCGGCCTCGTCTGCCTGTTACCCCACGGCTATGAGGGGCAGGGCCCCGAACACTCTTCGGCTCGTCTTGAACGCTTCCTGACGATGTGCGGTGGCGACAACTGGATCGTGGCCAATTGCACCACGCCGGCGAACTATTTCCACATCCTGCGCCGCCAGATGCACCGGACCTTCCGCAAACCGCTCATCATGATGACGCCGAAATCGCTTTTGCGGCACAAGATGGCCGTGAGCAAGACCGAGGAATTCACCACCGGGTCAAGCTTTCACCGGGTGCTTTGGGATGATGCGCAATACGGGCTGTCCGACACCAAGCTTGTGGCGGATAAAAAGATCAAGCGCGTCGTCATGTGTTCGGGCAAGGTCTATTACGACCTGCTGGAAGAACGCGACAGCCGCGGGATCGACGATATCTACCTCATGCGCATCGAACAGTTCTATCCCTTCCCGGCGATGTCGCTGGTCAAGGAACTCGAACGATTCAAAGGTGCCGAGATGGTCTGGTGTCAGGAAGAGCCCAAGAACCAGGGCGCCTGGTCCTTTATCGAGCCCAATATCGAATGGGTGCTGACGCGGATCAACGCCAAACATTCCCGCCCCGTCTATGCCGGGCGACCTGCTTCGGCGTCGCCTGCCACGGGCCTCGCAAAAATGCATAAAGAACAACAAGAAGCGCTGGTCGATGCCGCGCTGACCATCGAAGGGAAATAACCCATGACAACCGAAGTCCGCGTCCCCACGCTTGGCGAATCCGTGACCGAGGCCACCGTGGCCACATGGTTCAAGAAACCCGGTGATCCTGTCGCAGCCGATGAAATGCTCTGCGAGTTGGAAACCGACAAGGTCACCGTCGAAGTGCCCGCGCCCGCCGCCGGGACCATGGGCGATATCGTCGCGAAAGAGGGCGAGACCGTCGGCGTCGACGCTCTTCTTGCGACCATCACCGAAGGCGAGGCCAAAAGCGCCCCCGCAAAACCCGAAAAAGCCGCCGCAAGCACCCCCGCGCCGGGCGGCAAAAGCGTCGATGTCATGGTGCCCACCCTTGGCGAATCCGTCTCCGAGGCGACCGTCTCGACCTGGTTCAAGAAGGTTGGCGATAGCGTCGAGGCCGATGAAATGCTTTGCGAACTGGAAACCGACAAGGTCTCGGTCGAAGTGCCCGCTCCCGCCGCTGGTGTCCTGAGCGAGATCCTCGCCAATGAGGGTGACACCGTTCAGGCCGGCGGCAAGCTCGCCATTCTCGGCGAGGCCGGCGCCGCTTCGGCCCCCGCCAAAGCACAGGACGCCCCGGCGCCCGCAGCGCAATCTCAGGGTGGCAAGGACATCGAAGATGCGCCTTCGGCCAAGAAAGCCATGGCCGAAGCAGGCATCAGCCGCGATCAGGTCACCGGCACCGGCCGCGACGGCCGCGTGATGAAAGACGATGTCGCCCGCGCCGCAAGCGCGGCACCCTCTGCCCCGGCCCCTGCGGCCGCCGCTCCGCGCGCGCCCTCCCCGGCCGAAGACGCCTCACGCGAGGAGCGCGTGAAAATGACCCGCCTGCGCCAGACCATCGCGCGCCGCCTCAAGGAAAGCCAGAACACCGCCGCCATGCTTACCACCTATAACGAGGTGGACATGACCGGGGTGATGACCCTGCGCAACGAATACAAGGACGAGTTTTTCAAGAAACACGGCGTCAAACTCGGCTTCATGTCGTTCTTCACCAAGGCCTGCTGTCACGCCCTGCGCGAGGTCCCCGAGGTGAACGCCGAAATCGACGGCACCGATGTGGTCTACAAGAACTTCGTCCACATGGGCATCGCCGCAGGCACGCCGACCGGCCTTGTGGTGCCGGTGATCCGCGACGCCGACCAGATGAGCTTTGCCGACATCGAAAAGGCCATCGCCGAGAAAGGCGCCCGCGCCCGCGAAGGCAAGCTCAGCATGGCGGAAATGCAGGGCGGCACCTTCACCATCTCCAACGGTGGTGTCTACGGCTCGCTGATGTCCTCGCCGATCCTGAACCCGCCACAGTCAGGTATCCTTGGCATGCACAAGATCCAGGACCGCCCGATGGCGATCAACGGTCAGGTTGTGATCCGTCCGATGATGTATTTGGCGCTGTCCTATGACCACCGCGTTGTCGACGGCAAAGGCGCCGTGACCTTCCTGGTGCGAGTCAAAGAAGCACTGGAAGATCCACGTCGCTTGTTGATGGATCTGTAAA
>NZ_CAJXIP010000220.1 GCF_913054395.1 uncultured Roseovarius sp. | reverse complement strand
TGACCCACAAACCAGCCCGCCAGTTTTGGGTTCACCTTGGCTTTTTCCACCTGCGCTGGGTTATCGGCGATGATCTGGTCCAGGGCGGCCTCAATGGCGCCAGTGTCTGTCACCTGTTTCATGCCGCGTTCTTCGACGATCTGCGCCGGGTCGCCGCCTTCGGTATAGACGATTTCAAACAGATCCTTGGCGATCTTGCCAGAAATGGTATCAGCCGAGATCAACTCGATTACGCCACCCAGCTGTGCCGGGGTGACGGGACAGTTAGAAATGTCCTTGTCGTCAGCCTTCAGACGGCCAAACAGTTCGTTGATTACCCAGTTGGCGGCCAGCTTGCCGTTGCGGCCTTCGGCGACTGCTTCGAAATAGGCAGCCGATTCAACATCAGCCGTCAGCACCGAGGCATCATAGTCGGACAGGCCAAAGTCGCTGATAAAGCGCAGTTTCTTGGCGTCTGGCAGCTCGGGCAGGGTGGCAGCAATCTGGTCTACCCACTCCTGTTCAATTTCCAGCGGCAGCAGATCGGGGTCGGGGAAGTAGCGATAGTCGTGTGCTTCTTCTTTCGACCGCATCGACCGGGTTTCGCCTTTTTCGACGTCATACAGGCGGGTTTCCTGATCAACGGTGCCACCGGCCTCGACGATTGCAATCTGGCGACGGGCTTCGACCTCGATTGCCTGCTGGATGAAGCGCATCGAGTTCATGTTTTTGATTTCGCAACGGGTGCCCAGATGCGAGAAGTCCTGGGTTTCCTGATACTTCTCGTACTGGCCCGGACGACAGATCGACACGTTCACATCGGCGCGCATGTTGCCGTTCTGCATGTTGCCGTCACAGGTGCCCAAATACCGCATGATCTGGCGCAGTTTGCCAACGAACGCAGCAGCCTCTTCGGGGCCACGGATGTCAGGGCGCGACACGATCTCCATAAGGCAGACCCCAACACGGTTCAGGTCAACGAACGACATGTTCGGATCCATATCGTGGATCGACTTGCCGGCGTCCTGCTCCATGTGGATACGTTCGATGCGCACGTTGCGTGCAGTGCCGTTGCCCAGTTCAACCAGCACTTCGCCTTCGCCCACGATGGGGTGATACAGCTGCGAGATCTGATAGCCCTGCGGCAGGTCCGGGTAGAAGTAATTCTTGCGGTCGAACGCCGACCAGAGGTTGATCTTGGCCTTGAGGCCAAGGCCGGTGCGCACCGCCTGTTCGACGCAGAACTCGTTGATGACCGGCAACATGCCCGGCATCGCCGCATCGACGAACGACACGTTCGAATTGGGCTCGGCGCCGAATTTGGTCGAGGCGCCGGAAAACAGCTTGGCCTTCGAGGCAACCTGGGCGTGGATTTCCATGCCGATCACCAATTCCCAATCATGTTTCGCCCCGGCGATCACCTTGGGTTTCGGCGCTTCAAAGGTCAGGTCCAGCATCATGTCGCTCCGGGTTTGTCAACGCCCGCGTTTTAGGACAGCCCGCGCGAGGGGGCAAGCCGGAAAGGGATTTGCCCAGGGTTCCACGGCGCATGGTACGGGATGATATCGCAGGGTGGCTGAAACCCACGCGCCCACGACCGCAATCCTGCGGATATCCCTGAGGACACCGGCCTTGCCCGCGTCCAGAGGCCGCTTGCACGATGACAATTGGCTTCCGGCGCCGTGGTTGCTTCTTTTACGGTGAAATCGGTGCCCGGCACACGCCATCCCACCTTGACCAACCCCCAATTCCCATACATATCCCAATCCATGACAGACCTTGCACATATCCGCAATTTTTCGATCGTGGCGCATATCGACCACGGGAAATCCACGCTGGCCGACCGGTTGATCCAATCGACCGGCACGGTACAGGACCGCGATATGAAAGAGCAGATGCTCGACGCTATGGATATCGAGCGCGAGCGCGGCATTACCATCAAGGCCAATACCGTGCGCATCGACTATAAGGCGCAGAACGGCGAGATTTATGTTCTCAACCTGATCGACACGCCGGGCCACGTCGACTTTGCCTATGAGGTCTCGCGAAGCATGCGCGCCGTCGAGGGCAGCCTTCTGGTCGTCGACAGCACCCAGGGCGTCGAGGCGCAGACCCTTGCCAACGTCTACCAGGCGATTGATGCGGGCCACGAGCTTATCCCGGTGCTCAACAAGATCGACCTGCCCGCCTCTGAGTGTGACCGCGTGGCCGAACAGATCGAGGACGTCATCGGCATCGACGCCAGCGGCGCGATCCGGGTCTCGGCCAAGACCGGCGTCGGCATTGCCGAAACGCTTGAGGCGATTGTCGCCCACCTGCCCGCGCCCACCGGGGATGCCAACGCGCCGCTCAAGGCGATGCTGGTCGATAGCTGGTATGATTCATACCTTGGCGTTGTCGTTCTGGTGCGGATCATGGATGGTGTTCTCAAGCGCGGCGACCGGATTCGCATGATGCAGAACGGCTCTGTGCATGGGGTCGAGCGGATCGGCGTCTTCCGCCCCAAGATGGAGAAGGTCGAAAGCCTCGGCCCCGGCGAAATCGGCTTTATCACCGCCTCGATCAAACAGGTGCGCGACACCAAGGTCGGCGACACAATCACCCACGACAAGGCGCCTTGTGCGACACCCCTGCCCGGATTCAAACCCTCGGTGCCGGTGGTGTTCTGTGGCCTTTTCCCGGTCGACAGCTCAGAATTCGAAGACCTGCGCGACGCGATCGAAAAGCTGGCGCTGAACGACGCGAGCTTCAGCTATGAGATGGAAACCTCGGCCGCGCTTGGCTTTGGGTTTCGCTGCGGCTTTCTCGGGTTGCTGCACCTCGAGGTGATCCGCGACCGGGTCGAGCGCGAATATGATATCGAGCTGATCACCACGGCCCCCTCGGTGATCTATCACGTCTTCATGAAAGACGGCACGATGGAGCCGCTGCACAACCCCGCCGACATGCCCGACCTGACCTATGTCGACCACATCGAAGAGCCGCGCATCAAGGCGACCATCCTGGTGCCCGATGAATATCTCGGTGACGTTCTGAAACTGTGCCAGGATCGCCGCGGCATTCAGCTTGACCTGACCTATGTGGGCGGGCGGGCGATGGTGGTCTATGACCTGCCGCTCAACGAGGTTGTGTTCGATTTCTACGACCGGCTGAAATCGGTGACCAAGGGCTATGCCTCGTTTGATTACCAGATGGAGGGGTATCGCCAGGACAACCTCGTCAAGATGTCCATTCTGGTCAATGACGAGCCGGTCGATGCCCTGTCGATGATGGTGCACCGCGACCGCGCCGAGACGCGCGGCCGTGCGATGGTGGAAAAGCTAAAGGAGCTGATCCCGCGCCACATGTTCAAGATCCCGATCCAGGCGGCCATCGGCGGCAAGGTCATCGCCCGCGAGACATTGTCAGCCATGCGCAAGGACGTGACCGCCAAATGCTATGGCGGCGACGCGACCCGCAAGCGCAAGCTGCTCGACAAGCAGAAGGCCGGCAAGAAGCGCATGCGCCAGTTCGGCAAGGTCGAAATCCCGCAGGAAGCGTTCATTGCGGCGCTGAAGATGAGCGACGAGTAGGTCGGGCTTGCTTCAGGCACAACGTTAGCCCTCTCCTCGGGTTAAGCCCGGGGACTGCAGCGGGAGCGCCGCGCCCTCCAAGGGCGAGGGCGGGAGGTGGAGAAAGCCGGGTCCTTCGAGGGCCGGGCTTTGCCCGTCCACCTCAGGATGAGCGCCTCCTGCGGCAGCCGTCTTCCCAAAGACCGCACCCCACCCACCAAATATCAACCACTTACCCCCATCCAGATTCACCTCCCGCAAACCTGCGCCCATAGTCCCCCCGTTCCGCTCTCGGATACACCGGCAGGCGTGCCGGCGAGGTGGGGCCGG
>NZ_CAJXIP010000219.1 GCF_913054395.1 uncultured Roseovarius sp. | reverse complement strand
AACTTCGGGTCTGGCGCAATGGCAAGGAACACTATGCCAAATTCGCCGGCGGCTTTACCACAGAACCGCTTCGCGTTGTGGGCGATGCGGGGGGCCGCAAGGGCACCGAGGTGCGCTTTCTGGCCTCGACCGAGACGTTCTCGAACCTGGACTATAGCTTTGAGACACTTGAAAAGCGCTTGCGAGAGCTGGCCTTTCTGAATTCCGGGGTGCGGATCATCCTGCGTGATGAACGCCCCGCCGAAGCGCTTGAAACCACCCTGTTTTACGAGGGTGGCGTCAAGGAGTTCGTGAAATATCTCGACCGCCACAAAACCCCTGCCATGCCGGAACCGATCTTTATCACCGGCGAGCGTGACGATATCGGCGTCGAGGTGGCGATGTGGTGGAACGACAGCTATCACGAGACGGTCCTGCCGTTTACCAACAACATCCCGCAGCGCGACGGCGGCACGCATATGGCGGGCTTTCGCGGCGCACTGACCCGCACCATCAACAACTATGCCCAAAGCACCGGGATCGCGCGCAAGGAAAAGATCAGCTTTACCGGCGACGATGCCCGTGAGGGGCTTACCTGTGTGCTGTCGGTGAAAGTGCCCGACCCCAAGTTTTCCAGCCAGACCAAGGATAAGCTGGTCAGCTCCGAGGTGCGCCCGGCGGTCGAGGGTCTGGTGAACGAAAAGCTCGCCGAATGGTTCGAGGAAAACCCGGCCGTGGCCAAGGTCGTGGTCGGCAAGATCATCGAAGCCGCCCACGCCCGCGAGGCCGCCCGCAAAGCGCGCGACCTGACCCGGCGCAAGAACCCGATGGATGTGAACTTTCTGGCCGGCAAACTCAAGGATTGCTCGTCAAAGGATCCGTCGAAAACCGAACTGTTCCTCGTCGAGGGTGATAGCGCCGGTGGATCGGCGCAGACCGGTCGTGATCGCGGCACACAGGCGGTTTTGCCCCTGCGCGGCAAAATCCTCAACGTCGAACGCGCGCGCTTTGACCGCATGCTGGGCAGCCAGGAAATCGGAAACCTTGTGATGGCACTTGGCACCGGCATCGGGCGCGACGAGTTCGATATCTCGAAGCTGCGCTACCACAAGATCGTGATCATGACCGACGCCGATGTCGACGGCGCGCATATCCGCACTCTGTTGCTGACGTTCTTCTATCGCCAGATGCCCGCGCTGATCGAAGGTGGCTATCTCTATATTGCGCAACCGCCGCTTTATAAGGTCATGCGTGGCAAATCCGAGGTCTATCTCAAGGATCAGGCCTCGCTTGAGGACTACCTGATTTCGCAGGGCACCGCGGATGCGGTCTTGCGGCTTGGCTCGGGCGAAGAGATCATCGGCACAGATCTGGTGCGGGTGGTCGAAGAGGCGCGGCAGGCCAAGCGGATCTTGGAAGCCTTCGCGACCCATTACCCCCGTCACATCCTTGAACAGGCAGCAATTGCCGAGGCCTTTTTGGCCGGGCGCGCCGATGCCGACCTGCAAGGCGTTGCCGATACGGTGGCCGCGCGGCTTGATCTTATTTCCAACGAATACGAACGCGGCTGGCAAGGCCGCCCGACACAGGATCAGGGCATCCGCCTGACCCGCACGGTGCGCGGCGTCGAAGAACTGCGGACCCTTGACGGGCCGATCCTGCGCGGCGGTGAGGCGCGCAAGCTGGGCAAGATGACCGAAACCCTGCGCGAGGTGTACCGCGAGCCTGCAACGCTTGTACGCAAGGAGCGCGCGCAGCCGATCCATGGGCCGCTTGACCTGTTGGATGCAATCCTGAAAGAGGGCGAAAAGGGCCTGACCCTGCAACGCTATAAGGGTCTGGGTGAAATGAACCCCGGTCAGCTCTGGGAAACCACTCTTGACCCCGAGGCGCGCACCCTGTTGCAGGTCAAGGTGGATGACGTGGCCGAGGCCGACGACCTCTTTACCAAGCTGATGGGCGACGTCGTCGAGCCGCGCCGTGAATTCATTCAGGCCAACGCTCTCAATGTCGAGAACCTGGACTTCTAGGGCAACTGTAGGGAAACGCGCATTTTTCGCGGCGCACAGTAAGTATCGGAAATCAAAACATTACTTTTTCGATACTTATGCTTTCCATGCCAAAATGCTGAATCACAACGCGTATGCCTCTGCTTAAATTTTCAAACCGGCTGATGCTCTGAGCGTTACGCCGGAAGCATTTGCGCCGTCATCAACAAGCCAACAACGTCCGGCATTCTGATGTGACGATACCTGCGCTGACCTTAGACCGAAAACTGGCATAAGTTGGCAGTTGTCAACTTTTCCAGAACGGCTTGGTTTTCTCACCTCCGCGTTTGGCCGCCGAGACGTTCCGACTTGCCAGTTCCAGCAGCTCCATGTTCAGTTCTACGGGGCGATCCAGATAACGGCAGGCGGCGATGATATGACGGATCAGAAAGCCCGGATGGGCACCCGAGGTGATATGGCTCTTGGCTTCGTACTCGGCCTGAAAAAATTCCTCGACCACCGCGCGTTTCCATTCCAGATCATGTTCAGCGCAGGCGTCCTCAAAGATCTGGATATAATCTTCACGGGTTGGACTGGGGACATGGATCTTGAAATAAATCCGGCGCAAAGACGCGCCATCGCCCAGTTCCTCTGGCATCATGTTGGACGAAAAGACAACCAGTTGGTCGAACGGCACTGTGAACTTCTTGCCGGTATGTAGCGACATGATATCAAAGCCTTTTTCCAGAGGAACGATCCATCTGTTGAGAAATTCCTGCGGCGTTGATGATTGTCGGCCGAAGTCATCAAGAACAAACACGCCACCCAATGCCTTAAGGTGCATCGGGGCCTCGTAAAACCGAGAGGTAGGATCAAATGACAGATCCAGCATATCAAGGCTCAATTCGCCGCCAGCAATCACCACGGGTCGTTTGCAGGCCACCCAGCGGGCATCAATAGGACCGGTGTCTTCGGGCAGGTCAACGACCTCGTGCAGGGTTTCATCATAGAACCGGATGATCTGATTTCCGACCAGCAGCGCATGAGGAAAAAATACCGTGTCATGAAACGAATTGCCCAGGGCTTCGGCCAGAGAGGTTTTGCCGTTTCCCGGCTCACCATACAGCAACACCGAACGCCCGGAATTCGCCGCAGGCCCAAGTTGAGACATCAGCCCCTTGGGCAGGACCAGATGCGACATCGCTTTTTCGATCTCGTTGCGGTGGATCTGTTCGTTGTTGATGGATTGCAGCCTGATCTGTTTTTCAAACATCGGCAAGGTGACCGGCGCAGGGCCCACATATTGCGAGATTAACATCGCCTCGAGCGCCCATTTCTTGCCAAGATCCGTCAGTGAATACCGGATATCAGATTTGATGTCTGCCGTTTCCAAGCCCTGGGCTTCGACCAGTGTCAGCGCAGTCATTTCCTTGATAAGCTGACGGCAGACCAGTTTTGGCAGCCTGATCTGCTCGGCGATCTGGGCAGGCGTGACCGTGCCGCTTTCATGCATGATCTTGCAGGTCAACCCGATCAGATAGCTAGAGCTTAACCCAGTTTCCTCGATTGTTTTGGGTGGTGTAGCACAGGTAAATACGGTCAATGGAACCTCCTAAAGGCAGTTCATAAATTTTGTTGTAATCCTGCGTGATAAGGCCCGGCTATCCAACCATTTTATAGTGTCCAGCGGAACAAACTGCTCAGGATTGGGGAAAATTAAGCCTGCGAGCCAGTGCAGCGAACCTGTTTGGGACGGAGAAATCTGAAATCTCGCACTTCCATTAAGTGACTTATTTGCAACGTATTTTTCCCCGCCACAGGCCTGCCAACATGCTGGCAATATTTGAGTTAAAGTGGAACGTATGAAATGCGCAGCATTGTTTTTGGGAAAAACCGAGTTCAACTGTAAATTTAGCAACGCACGAAAA
>NZ_CAJXIP010000218.1 GCF_913054395.1 uncultured Roseovarius sp. | reverse complement strand
AGATAAGGCCACGTGACTGGAGTTCAGACGTGTGCTCTTCCGATCTCACAACAGCGGGATAAAAAACAGAACCGTGCCGATGACTGGCAAAAGCCGCGCACCATCGGCCAGGCGGCGACGCCGATAGGTGCGGCGCGCCAGAAAGACCGGGCCGCGCTCGGCGCTCATTGGTTCACGAGCGCGCGCACGGCGGCCAGTACATCGGCATTGGAAAACGGCTTGGTCATATATTGGCTCACCCCGGCGCGTTCGGCCATCTCGCGGTCCTTGGTCTGGCCGCGCGCCGTCAACATCAGGACCGGGGTGTCGCCAAGCGCCGCGTCGCCGCGAATTTCCGTAAGGATGTCAAACCCGCTCTTGCCCGGAAGCATCGCATCCAGAATGATCAGGTCTGGCGCGCGCAGGCGCACCGCCTCCATCGCGTCATGGCCGTTGGCATGGGTTTTCACCTCCCAGCCGTCCCGCGACAGGATAAAGCTGACCGCCTCGATTATATTCGGCTCATCCTCGATCAGCAGAACCTTTTTTCCCATGCAACCGGCCTCCCCTCCGATGTCATAACGGCTGAACCGTCACGCAACTATCCCCATTCGACCACAGCCTGTCAAAAGCCCTCTGAAATGATTGAGGGTTCGCGCCTCGCGATGCAATCGGCAAGCGAACATATCCGGCAGTTCACCCCGACCTCGCGCAGCGGTGCGCTCTCGGCGTCCGGGCTGTCGGGCATCAACAACATATGCGCCTGCATCAGGGCCGGACGGTCGAAACCCGGCGCGCTCACCGGGGCCGAAACGGCAAGCGCCTCGACCGTTTCGGCGCCACGCCCGACCTGCTTCAGGCGCATCCGAAGCGGTATCTGCGGCTGTGCGAGAACCTGAAACAGCGGCCATAACGTACAGGCTCCGGCGATCCGCGGCATGGCGAACCCGTCAAGCGGCTTGCGAAACACCAGCGAGCCCGAGGCGTCACAGATCACCAGCCCCACCGGGCCGACCTTGTCCTGCGGCATGGCCGCAAGACGACGAAACAACGTTGCCAGATCGACGCCGGACAGGTCGGCAAGCCGATCGGGCCTCGGGCCGACGCTTTCGATCCAGCCCAGGAACGGATCAAGCGGCAGGGTTCGGGCATCAGCCAGATAGCGCAACAGCACATCCCGCGCGAGGCTTTGCGCCGGCATGGAAAGATCCGCCCCCGCCCCCTCGACAAGGCGCGTCACATCGCGCGGCCCGGCCATGTCCCGTTCAAGTTCCGGAAAATGAAACCCGTGCGCCGCCAGGAAGGCATGCATTTCGTCCTGGGGCGATTTGATCTCGGCGTCGGTATTGGGGGCCCCTTCAAGATAGCGCACCAGCGATTGCGCACCCTCGGTCAAGCGGGCGCTGTCTTCGTTTATATTGCGGTGAAAGCGGTTCTGCCATTCCGGCTCAAGCGCTTCGGTCTCGACAAGAATCGACGCCGTCGAGCGAATCGCCGTTACCGATGAGATCACCTCGTGCAGCGAATCGGCAAGATAGGGATCATGCGCCAGCCGGTCGGTCAGGGTTTCAATCGTGCGTTCAAGCCCCTCGTTGCGGCGATAGAGATCGGCCAGCAACCTGGCCCAGCCCGGAAACCGTCCGGCGAATTCCTCGGTCCTGCTGAGTTCGGCGCCGATGTCATCCTGTTCGCCCGCCGCCTCGCGCAGATCGGAAATAAGCGTGGCCTCGGCGCCTTCGGACAAAAGAGTCGGCTCCACATCCAGAACCTCGGCGAGTTTCAACAGGGTTTTGCCGCCGATTCTGCGCCGGTTATGTTCGATCAGATTGAGGTAGGAGGGCGAGATTCCTGCCTGTCGCGCCAGATCGGATTGCCGTATACCACTGAGCACACGCCGCTCACGGATACGTGTCCCGATCATCATCCTTTCCGGCATTGAAATTTCCCTGCATTCCGAACGGCTTCACACCGCTTCTGAAATTTTTTTTACAGTATTATTCGAGGCATTGTCTATTAATTTACAAAATAATTGTTCCGTCAAAAGCAGTTGTTGCCTAATTTTCTTACCGCCCCTCATACTAAAGCAGCACGACAGTGCCGATTGGGAAGGCGCAAGAGGAGGCCCTTCCCAAATTTTACAAATGGGAGGAATCTATGTCCAACTCGAACCTGACTCGTCGGGGCCTGATGAAGACCAGTGCCATCGCTGGCGCCGGTCTTGCTTTGCCGACGATCTTCACCGCGTCCAGCGCCTCGGCTTTCACAAATGAGCCGACCGGCGGCACTGTGACCCTTGGCTTCAACGTTCCCCAGTCCGGCCCCTACGCCGACGAGGGCGCGGACGAACTGCGCGCCTATGAACTGGCTGTCGAACACCTGAACGGTGGCGGTGATGGCGGCATGATGAATACTTTCAGCTCCAAAGCCCTGCAAGGCGGCGGCATCCTGGGCAAGAAGGTCGAATTCGTCACTGGCGACACGCAAACCAAATCGGACGCAGCCCGCGCATCGGCCAAGTCGATGATCGAAAAAGACGGCGCGATCATGATCACCGGCGGTTCAAGCTCGGGCGTGGCGGTTGCGGTTCAGGGTCTCTGCCAAGAGGCTGGCGTGATCTTCATGGCGGGTCTGACCCACTCGAACGACACCACCGGCAAAGACAAGAAGGCGAACGGTTTCCGTCACTTCTTCAACGCCTACATGTCCGCCGCCGCCCTGGCGCCGGTGCTTCAGAAGCTTTATGGTTCGGACCGCAAGGCCTATCACCTCACAGCCGACTATACCTGGGGCTGGACGCGGGAAGAATCCATCGCGGCCGCAACCGAGGCCATGGGCTGGGAAACCGTCGAGAAGGTGCGCACACCGCTCGCCGCAACCGACTTCTCGTCCTATATCGCGCCGGTTCTGAACTCGGGCGCCGACGTTCTGGTTCTGAATCACTACGGCGGAAACATGGTGAACTCGCTGACCAACGCGGTTCAGTTCGGTCTGCGCGAAAAGCAGGTCAACGGCAAGAACTTCGAAATCGTTGTTCCGCTCTATTCGCGCCTGATGGCCCGTGGTGCCGGCGAAAACGTGAAAGGCATTCACGGTTCGACCAACTGGCACTGGTCGCTGCAGGATGATGCCTCCAAGGCATTCGTCAAATCCTTCGGTGAAAAATACGGCTTCCCGCCGAGCCAGGCCGCGCATACCGTCTATTGCCAGACCCTGCTTTATGCAGATGCCGTGATGCGCGCAGGCAGCTTCAACCCCTGTGCCGTCGTCGAAGCCCTCGAAGGCTTTGAGTTCGACGGCCTGGGCAATGGCAAGACCCTTTATCGCGCAGACGATCACCAGTGCTTCAAAGATGTTCTGGTTGTGCGCGGGAAAGAAAATCCGACCAGCGAATTCGACCTTCTCGAAGTGGTCGAAGTGACACCGGCGGCACAGGTTACCTACCCTGCCGATCACCCGATGTTCGCAGGCGGCGCTCTGGGCAACTGTAACCCCGGCGCCTGATCTGTCAGATCAATCCGGTCGCGCGCCCCCTGCGCGCGGCCGGTTCTGACCGCAAAGACTCGGACAGACCACCATCGCCTCTAACCCATGGGTGGGAACAATGGACGCAATCATTCTCCAAATTCTAAACGGGCTCGACAAGGGCTCGGCCTATGCGCTTATCGCGCTTGGCCTGACGCTGATTTTCGGCACGCTCGGCGTTGTGAACTTCGCCCATGGCGCGCTTTTCATGATCGGCGCCTTCTGTGCGGTCACGCTTCAGCGCATCCTGAACATCAGCTTCGAGACGATCGACCCGACACGGACCGACTTTCTGGGCAACCCGATGAAGGTCAAGACGACCTACGTCGAAACCTGGTTCGGCCCCGAGCTTGGCGCGTCGATCATCGACTGGGCGGTGCCGATTGCGATCCTGTTCTCGATCCCGATCATGATCGGCCTCGGTTTCATC
>NZ_CAJXIP010000217.1 GCF_913054395.1 uncultured Roseovarius sp. | reverse complement strand
ATGTCCGCCGGCACCTCTGCGCCGCTCTGACGCCCGAAGGGCCGGACAAGCTTTATGTGTCGCGCCGTCGGCTGAAAAGCCCGGCCAAGCAGGTGCCCCATGAACAGAAGATCGAACGCTGGATGTCGGCGGCGGGATTTGAAATCTTTCACCCCGAACGCCACGCTATTGCCGTGCAATGCCAGCGTTACATGGCTGCGCGCCAGATTGTCGGCCCGGATGGCTCGGCCTTTCATCTCGCGCCTTTCGTGATGCCGCGTGGCGCCCGCGTCGGCCTTATTCAGCGCCGCACCCGCCAGCCGGTCTTTGACGCGATCGCGCGCCAGATCACCAGCTTTGCCGAGGCAGACCTCTGGACCACAGCCGCACTGGCGCAATTGCGCACCGCCCCCCAGCCCGACGAACGTGAAAGCGCGCTGCCGCCAGAACTGCGCCAGTTGCGGGGCGATCTGAAACAGGCCGGGTTTATCTGAGAACCACGCTTTCATCCTTGAGCAGCAGGACAAGCGCCACCACCGTCAACCCGACCCCGGCGAGCACAAGCCCCCCCGGCACCGGATGGCCAAGCGCCACCTGCCAGCAGATCACCCAGCTTGGCGTGAGATAGGTATAGGCCATCACCTTGGCGCTTGGCAGGTGCAGGCTTGCGTATTGCAGCAACACAAAGGTCAGCGCGGTGGCAAAGACCGCCGTATAGATCAGGGTGAGCCAGACGATCCCCGGCAAGGCGCCCCAATCGGTACCCGCAATATCGGACCAGCCCGCCAGCGTAATCAACCCCGCCGCCGCCAGCATCGTGCCAAAGGAAAACACCACCGGGCGTTCGCCGCGATTGAGCAGGCGCACCAGTGGCGTATAGATCGCATGCGCAGCACAGCCCCAGAAATAAATGGCCTCGCCACGGCCGACCTCAAACGCCAGCAAGGCGCCAAGATCGGCGCGAAAGATCACCCAGAGCGCGCCCATCGCCCCGATTGCCAGCGCAAGCGCCATGCGCGGCGTGGTGATCTGGCGCAACATGACATAGCCCGCCGACCCCGCCATCAGGGGCGTCAGGGTAAACACCGCCGCCGCAGACACCGGGGCGGCGGTTTTCAGCCCCTCGAACATCAGCACGAAATAAAGCCCCATCGCCCCGCCAAGCAGCAGATATCGCCAGGGTGCGCGCCATGTGCCGCGCGGGATGCCGGTCGTCAGAACCGCCCCCGCCCCCACGATCTTCGCCGCCAGCACAAAGCGCGGCGCATTCAGGGCCGCCGGCGCGATATGCCCCGCCGCCATCGAGCCAAGCGCAAAAGAGCCGGCCACCAGGGCCGAAAATGCCAGCATCGCAAGATGCCCACGCGCGGCACCGGTCATTCGGGTTGCCAGGCTTTGGAATGATCTTTCAGGAACGCCAGAAAGGCCTGAACCTTGGTGGTGCGGTGCAGGTCCATATGCGTCACCAGCCAGAGCGGTGCGGCCCATTCGGGTTTGGGCGGCACCACCTGCACCAGACCCTCGACCTCGGCGGCCTGAAGAACCGAGGTAAAGCCGATGCCCACCCCGCTCAGGATTGCACGGCGCTGTGCATGCACGTCACCACTGCGAAAAATGATATTCTCGGCGGGCACGTTTTCCTGCATCCAGCGGGCAAAGGGCGCCCGGCTTTTGGGATCATCCGCCCCGATAAAGCGATGCTTGCCAAAATCCTTGCAGGACTCTGGCAAGCCGTGGCGCGCCACATAGGCCTCACTGGCGTAAGGTGTGATTTCCTGACGGAAAAACGGCTGCACGACATTGTCGGGCTGATCGGGCACCGCGCCGGCGCGCACGGCCACATGCGCCTCGCCATATTCAAGCCGGAACAGGCGGTCACCGGTCAGATAGCGCACCGTCAGCCCCGCATACTCTTCCTGAAACGCCGCCAGGACCGGCACCAGCAAATGGCTCAGCCCGCCGACAGAGGTCACGACCAATTCGCCCGATACCTCGTTCCCGCGGCCCTTGATACGCCCGGCCAGCTGGCTGAACTGATCATCGGTGGCCTGCGCCACACGCAACAGATCGTTGCCCGCTTCGGTTGGCGTATAGCCGCGCGCGTGACGCTGGAAGAGCTTCACGCCAAGCCGTTCCTCAAGCGCATCAATATGCCGGATCACCGTGGCGTGATGCACGCCAAGCACTTCTGCGGCGCCGCTAACGGTGCCAATTCTCGCAACATTATAGGCGGTGCGCACTTCATCCCAATGTTCCATGGCTCTCTCTGTGCATTATCTCACATCAAACCCGGAACCTGTGGCCGGGCGTTCGTATCTGTCGTAAGGCGCAGCCTCTGCGACCGCAACGCAAAATCCGTTTTGCGCCGGTTGACTTCGCGCAATACGCCCCCGCGCGCCCTTTGCTAGACTGACGGGATCATTGACCGGAAACCTTTACATGCCAAGCCCCCTTTCCCGCCTGATGCATGTCGTTTTGATCCTGATGCTCGTGTCGGGGACAAGCCACGCGCAGGCGCTTGATCCGCACGATACGTTCGAGGCGGAATGCCTGTCCTGCCATGGTCACGCAGGGGGTTTTGCGCGTCGATACCTTCGCCTTGACGGCACCACGCCCCTGACCTCGGGCGGCGAGACTGTGGCGGAGTTTCTTGTTCATCACCGCGGCGGCCTGCCGGACCTGGTGATCGAACAGTTCGTGGCAATGTTTCGCATGCAACTCTCCTCGGGCGCGCTTTTCGCGAACCCTGCAAAGCGCTGCCTGTTCTGCCATGACCGCGCCCACGACTTTGCCCACCGCAAGCTTGTGCTGCGCGACGGCAAGCTTTTCGGGCGCTATACGGATCGCGACGTCGCCGGGTTTCTGCCGGGTCATGCCAGGCTTACCCCGGCCGAGGCCGCCGAGATATACACCATCCTCGAGGGGTTTCTTCTGCCGCCCCGCTAGGGCGCCGCGCGATCAGCCAAGGCTTGACTCAGTCTGCGGGCGCGCGTAAACGCCCCTCAACATCCGGAAGTTCAACGCTTCCGGTCCCATTGCCATTGTGCAGGGATCGCCCCCCGTCAGCGCGTTGCGCCCACGGGGGAGATTGGCATTTGCACCGTCCCTGCCTATTTTGGGGCTATTCATCAACTGCTCAAAGGAGCGCCTGAGATGTTTGAAAATCTGTCCGAACGCCTCTCCGGTGTCTTTGATCGGCTGACGAAACAAGGTGCCTTGTCCGAGGACGATGTCAAAACCGCCCTGCGCGAGGTGCGTGTCGCCCTGCTTGAGGCCGATGTTTCGCTTCCCGTCGCGCGCGATTTCGTCAAGGCGATCCAGGAAAAGGCCACCGGCCAAGCCGTCACCAAATCCATTACCCCCGGCCAGCAGGTCGTCAAGATCGTGCATGACGCCCTGATCGACACGCTGCGCGGATCGGATGACCCCGGCGCGCTGCGGATCGACAACCCGCCGGCCCCGATCCTGATGGTCGGTCTTCAGGGCTCGGGCAAGACGACCACCACCGCCAAGCTTGCCAAGCGCCTGAAAGAGCGCGAGGGCAAGCGCGTGCTGATGGCGTCGCTTGACGTAAACCGCCCGGCGGCGATGGAACAACTGCAAATCCTCGGCACCCAGATCGGGGTTGATACCCTGCCGATCGTCAAGGGCGAAGACCCGGTGGCGATTGCCAAGCGCGCCAAGACCCAGGCCGCGATGGGCGGCTATGATGTCTATATCCTCGACACCGCCGGGCGTCTGCATATCGACACCGACCTGATCGCCCAGGCCGCCGCCGTGCGCGACGTGGCCAAGCCGCGCGAAACCCTGCTGGTGGTCGATGGTCTCACCGGCCAGGACGCGGTCAATGTGGCGACCGAGTTTGACGACAATATCGGCGTGACCGGCGTGATCCTGACCCGGATGGATGGCGACGGGCGCGGCGGCGCGGCCCTTTCAATGCGCGCCGTCACCGGCAAGCCGATCCGCTTTGTCGGCCTCGGCGAAAAGCTCGACGCGCTTGAGACGTTTGAACCCGAACGC
>NZ_CAJXIP010000216.1 GCF_913054395.1 uncultured Roseovarius sp. | reverse complement strand
AGGACGGCTTTATCCTGCCGCCCGAAAGCCCCGGCCTTGGCATCGAGGTGGACGAGGATCTGGCGCGCGCGCATCCCTATGGCGGCGCCGGGCTGCATCTCGAAATGCAAGAAGCACCCTGCGATTATGTCGATGGCAATGCCTTCGCCGGTGGTGCGCCGGTCAAGATCGACTAACCCGCGCTCAGGGCAGAACCTGCAACCAGATCCAGGCGGTGACGATGGTCAGCGCCGTGGACAACAACACGCTTGACGCGGCAACGCGTTTGGCGTGCCCATAGATATTGGCAAAGATATAGGCATTCACCCCCGGCGCCATCGCCCCGGTCACCACCGCCGAGCGCATTGACGCCTCCGAAAGATCAAACGCCCGACCAAGCCCGAAGGTGATCAGCGGATGCGCCACAAGCGCCACCGCGCAGACGTAAAAGATCACCCGCAAGTCGCCCTCGGGGCGGTATTGCACCAGCACCCCGCCAAGCCCGAACAAAGCCGCAGGCAGCGCTGCACGCACCATCAGATCAAGCGCATCATTGACCGGCCCCGGCAGGGCAACCCCCGAGAGGTTCACCGCAAAGCCAAGCGCCACGCCCATGATAAGCGTGTTGGAAAACATCGCCTTGAGTACCTTGACCACCACCGCAGGCCCCGCAGCACCGCGCGCCTTGACAACCTCCATCGTGGTGATGCCGATGCCGTAGCAAAAAGGCGAATGCATCGAGATGATGGCGAAATTCGCGGTCATCGAGGCGGCGCCATAGGCCCGCTCCATGATCGGCAGGCCAAGCAGCACCGAATTCGAGAACAAACAGCAAAACCCGATGGCGACTGCGTCTTCCCATGTGCGCCCGAACAGGTAGCGCGCGCCGAAAAATCCCAACAGAAACCCCGACAGCGCCCCGATATAAAAGCTGGAGAGCAAGCGCCAGTCAAAGCTCTGTCCAAGATCGAGGCGCGAAATCGCTGTGAACAACAGGCAGGGAATGGCAAATTTCTGGGTGAAGGCCATCAAGCCGTCAACGCCGGCCTGGCTGAACCAGCGGCGCCAGACCGCGACATAGCCAAAGCCGATCACAAGAAAGACCGGCAGGATGACTTCGATCAGCGCCTGCATTATCTCAGACCGTATAGCTGATGGTCATCCCATCATAGGCAGGCGTGATATGATCGGGCAGTTCGCCTGTCAGGGTCTCGTAATCCATGTCGATATGCATATTGGTCAGGATCCCCCGGCGCGGCGCGGCGCGCTCGATCCAGTCAAGCGATTGCGCAAGATGGGCGTGGGTCGGGTGCGGCGTGCGGCGCAGCGCATCGAGCACCCAACAATCCAGCCCCTCAAGCACCGGCCAGACATCCTCGGGGATCGCCGCCACATCGGGCAGATAGGCAAAATCGCCCACCCGAAAGCCAAGCGCGTCGATCGAGCCGTGATTGACCCGGAACGGTTGTAGGGTGACCGCGCCACCGGCGCCGGCAATCTCGAACGTGCCATCAATGGTGTACATGTCAAGGATCGGCGGATAGGGGCTGTCGTCGGGCTGGGTAAAGGCATAGCCAAAGCGGGCATAAAGCGCGTTTTGTGTGTCGCCATCGGCCCAGACCGGCAGGCGTTGGCGCATGTTGAACACGATCATGCGCAGATCGTCGATGCCATGCACATGATCGGCGTGGCTATGGGTATAGACCACCGCGTCAAGTGCGCCGACCCCCGCCTCCAGAAGCTGGGCGCGCAGGTCGGGCGAGCTGTCGATCAGGACACGGGTCACGCCGCCCTCGTCTTCGCGCTCGATCAACATCGAACAGCGACGGCGGGTGTTCTTGGGGTTTTGCGGATCACAATCGCCCCAAAGCCCGCCAAGGCGCGGCACACCGCCCGACGAGCCACAGCCGAGAATGGTAAAACGCATTTCGGCCATTACAGCACCGCCTTGGCGAACAGCCGCTCGAAATTGGCCTCGGTCCGGGCGGCAAATTCGGGCCAGTCCATGCCGAAGACCTCGGCGCCCTTTTGGGCGGTGTGAAAGGTATAGGCGGGCTCGTTTCGTTTGCCGCGATAGGGCGGCGGCGCAAGGTAGGGCGCGTCGGTTTCCACCAGAATTCGGTCCACCGGGGCGCTGGCAAAGATATCGCGCACCTCCTGGCTTTTGGGAAAAGTGGCAATGCCCGACATCGACAAATAGAACCCAAGCTCAAGCGCCGCACGGGCCAGTTCGGGCCCCGAGGAAAAGCAATGCATAACGCAGGTATAAGCGCCGTTGCGATATTCCTCGGTCAATATCTGCGCCATGTCCTCATCGGCGCCGCGCGCATGGATGATCAGCGGCAGACCGGTCCGCCGGGAGGCCTCGATATGGATGCGCAGGCTTTGCTTTTGCACCTCGGCGCTCTCGGCAGTGTAGTGGTAATCAAGCCCGGTTTCGCCGATGCCGACCAACTTGGGATGCGCGGCAAGGCGGATCAGGTCATCGACACTGACCATCGGCTCTGCGGCGGCACTCATCGGGTGGGTGCCTGCGGCATAGAAAACCGGCGCGTATTTTTCGGCAATGGCGCGCACCTGAGGTTCCTGGCGCAGCTTGGTGCAGATTGTGACCATGCGATGCACGCCCGCATCAAGCGCACGTTCGATCACCTGATCGCGCTCTGCGGCGAAATCAGGGAAATCGAGGTGGCAATGGCTGTCGGTGATCTTGATCTCTTGGGTCATGCTTGTCCTTGCGCGAACCTTAGCCTGCGGCGGTTTTCTGGATCTTGAACACCGTATCAAGCACCAGCGCGGCAGGGTCAAGGTTGACCGCCCGCCCGTGCCGGGCGCGTGCGCCGATCTCCTGGGCGCAATCGGCCCATGCGCGCGCCATTTGCGGCGTGGGTGCAAGCCGCGCCATCAACTCTGCCTCGCCTGTGGCGACCTCGGTCACGGGGGGATGCCCCACCGCCCCGCTGCGCGCCAGACGGGCCAGCATCAGATCGGTCAGCCCCAGCAACAGGTCAAGCCGCTCTTCGGCGCCACGGGTCGCGGCGGCCTCGGCCAGTTTCAGCGCGCGCGCGCGATCCAGGCGCGGCAAGCTGCCAAGCAGGCCGACAAGTTCGCCGTACATCTTGAGGCCACCAAGATTGATCAGGCGCACGGCCTCGCCAACCGACCCGCCAGAGAGTTCGGCCAGGGCGGCGGCATTGCCCTCGGGGATGATCCCGGCCTGATCCAGCGCCTGCGTCATCTCGGGGGCCGCCAAAGGGTGCAACCGCAACATCCGACAGCGCGAGCGGATCGTTGGCAAAAGTCCCGAGGGCTGATGGCTGATCAAGAGGATCGTGGTGCGCGCGGGCGGCTCTTCGAGCATCTTCAGGATCGCGTTGGCGGCCTGTGTATTTAGGTCGTCGGCGGCATCGACAATCACAACCCGCCGCCCGCCATCCGCCGCAGACAGGGCAAAGAAGTTGCCAAGCTTGCGCACCTCCTTGACGAGGATCTCGCTTGCCAGCCGGTCGCCCTTTTCGTTCGGGCCACGCCGCAAAAGGAACAGCCCCGGATCGGAAAGCGCCAGCACGCGGCGTGCCACCGGATGGTCGGGCGCGACATCAAGCGTCGTGGGCGGTGGCGGCGCCCCGAAAAGCCCGTCATCCTGTGCCAGAGGCGTCGCCAGCAAAAACCGCGCGATCGACCAGGCAAGGGTCGCCTTGCCAACGCCGCGCGGCCCGCTGATCAGCCAGCCGTGATGCAAGCGCCCGGTATTGAAGGCATCAAGGAATTCGGCCTCGGCGGCACCCTGCCCGATCACCCGCAAGGTTTCGCGCGGATGCGGCGCCCCCTCGACGCGGTCGGGTTCGGGCAGGCCGTCGTCGCTCATGACAGATGCGTCCCGACCATGGCGGCCACATCGACCGCCACGGCCTCGATCGCGCGATTGCCGTCAATGGTGACGATCCGGTCGGAAAATTCCCTGGCCAGCGCCAGAAAACCGGCGCGCATCTTTTGCTGCAATCCCTCACCGAAGGATTCAAAGCGTTCCTCGGTGCCGCCGCGCGACAGGGCGCGGCCAAGCCCGGTGGCCGGGTCGATATCAATC
>NZ_CAJXIP010000215.1 GCF_913054395.1 uncultured Roseovarius sp. | reverse complement strand
GGGGCGTTCGTCGATCAGGATGTTGCGCACGCCAGAGTTCAGAAAGGCCAGCTCACGCAGGCGCTTTTCCAATGTCTCAAAGGAGTATTCCAGGTTCGAAAACGTATCGGTTGAAGCCATGAACCGCACCTCGGTTCCGGTTTGCTCGCCACATTCCTGCACCACTTTCAGATGCTCAGCGGTATCGCCACGCTCAAAGCGGGCGACGTGTTCCTTGCCTTCGCGCCAGATCCGCAGCTCCAGCCAGTCGGACAGCGCATTCACCACCGAAACACCGACCCCATGCAGACCACCGGATACCTTGTAGGAGTTGCTGTCAAATTTGCCGCCGGCATGTAGCTGGGTCATGATCACTTCGGCCGCCGAAACGCCTTCGCCTTCGTGCATATCGACGGGAATGCCGCGGCCATTATCGCTTACGGAAACCGATGAATCCGCATGGATCGTGACATTGACGGAATCGGCATGACCGGCCAGTGCCTCGTCAATGCCGTTATCCACGACCTCATAGACCATGTGATGCAGGCCAGAGCCGTCATCGGTATCGCCGATATACATGCCAGGGCGTTTGCGGACCGCTTCTAACCCTTTGAGAACCTTGATGGAATCTGCCCCGTATTCTTCGGGTGCGATGGCGGGTTCGGACATGCGGGTTTTCCTTCGGAAGTTTTGCCATTTTATACGAAGTCTGGGGGGGAATGTCACGTCATTCCCCCATATTTTGCGCTGAGTCACGCCTAGGTAAAGGGAATGACAAGCCCCACCAGAACCAGCAACAAACCAGACCCGAAATTAAGCCGCGAGATCGCCTTGGGGTTCTGCAAAAGACGGCGCGCGCGGTCGAGAAAGAACGCCAGCGCCAGGTTGCCCAACATCGGCACGACGGCCGAAACCGCAAGGATCGCGGCGATATCGGGTACCGTGACCGTGGAGAGATCGAAAAAGCCCGGCAGAAAGCCCATGTAGAACAGGATCGCCTTTGGGTTGCCGATCACCGCCGCGATACCCACTGAAAACCCGGCCCAGATGCCGGGACGGGTCATGCGGCTGTCGGCGCCGGGTACGCGCGCCGGGGTCCGGATCAAAAGCAGGCCCATCACGATGAACACCCCCGCCGCGATCCAGCGCAGGAGGCTGAGCGCGTCACCATAGAGCGACAGCACCCATGCCAGGCCAAGGATCGCACAGAGGGGCCAGATCAGATCGCCCAGTGCCACACCCACCGCCAGCGGCCATGCCCCGCGCATGCCACCCGAGAGGGCACGCGCGGTCAGCGCGACCCAGACCGGACCCGGCACGGCCCAAAGCCCGGCCATGGCTGCCGCATAGAGCATGAGATCGAAAAGCTCGATGGTCATCGGGCGTCGGGCAATGTGAGGCTGCCATCGGGGGACAGCGGCCAGAACGGGTTCATCGCCACTTCCCAGACATGGCCATCAGGATCGGCAAAATAGCCAGAATACCCGCCCCAAAACACCTTTTTCGGCGCTTTCAGCGGGCTCGCCCCGGCGGCAATGGCCGTCTGATAGGCAGCATCAACCTCTGATTCAGTGGCGAAATTCTGTGCCAGGGTGCTTGCCCCGGTGCCCAATTCTGCCTCGGAGCGGCCCTGATCCTTTGCCAGGTCGGCCTTGCCGAACAGGCCCAGAACAAGCCCGTTCATCTGATAAAAGGCGACCCTCTCCTGTTCTTGCGCCGGGGACCAGCCAAGGGCGCCGTAAAACGCTTTTGATCGCTCAATATCGCCAACGCCAAGGGTGATCAGGGTGACGCGCTGAGGGGTCATTCGGTTTCCTTCCCGGTGATGTGGCTGGTGCCATCGGTATCAGTGACCTCGACATGCTGGGCGCGGTCGCCCAGTTCGGCAAACAATTCCGGCCCTGTGCCGGTCATCCAGGCCTGTGCGCCCAACGCACAGATTTCGTCATAAAGGGCCGCGCGACGTGTGGCGTCAAGATGGGCTGCGACCTCATCAAGCAACAAAAGCGGCGGCGCACCGAAATCGCGCGCCAACGCGCGGGCATTGGCGAGAATGAGCGAGACCAAAAGCGCCTTTTGTTCGCCGGTCGAACAATCGGCTGCGCGCACGCCCTTGGCCGCATAGACCCCGTGAAGATCGGCGCGATGCGGCCCGACAAGGCTGCGCCCGGCCACCAGATCGCGAAACCGGCTTTCGGCGAGGGCTTCGCGCAGGTCTTCGGCATTTTCCGGCATCTCGCCCTCGGTCTGGATCAGATCAAGCTCGGCCACGGGAAAGGCGGTTTGCGCCTCGGCCTGTGATTCTGCGACCAGAACCAGCGCCGCCTTGCGGTTGGCGTGGATTGCGGCGCCCGTTTCGGCCATCTGCCGCTCCAGCGCCAGATACCAATGGGCATCGCGCACCTGATCCTTAAGCAGACGATTGCGTTCGCGCATCGCCTTGTCATAGGCAAGCGAGGCCTCGCCATGACCGGGCGTGAAACTCATCGTCATGCGATCCAGAAATCGCCGCCGCCCCTCGGCCCCCTCGATCCAGAGCCGGTCCATCGACGGCACCAGCCAAAGCACACGCGCCACCCGGCCAAGCGCCATTTGGGTGGCGGCCTTCTCGTCGATGCGCACTTGTCGCGCGGCCCCGTCCTGTGCGGTAATCTCGATCTCGTGCAGCCGATGCAACGACTGCAAAACCCCGCTCAGCTTCCAGCCGAGGGCTTCTGGCCTGCGCGCCATATCCTGCGCCGCCGCCCGGCGCAGCCCGCGCCCCGGCGAGAAAAGCGATACCGCCTCAAGGATATTGGTTTTCCCGGCCCCGTTGGGCCCGTGAATCGCCACCGGGCGCGCATCAAGCGTCAGCCGCGCCGACTTATGCGAGCGGAAATGCGATAACGACAGGTCTGACAGATAGAGGCCGGGCATTCATTGCCCTTCTTCTTGGCAAAAATACTCCCGCCGGAGGCTCCGACAGGTGTTAAACGCGCATCGGCATGACGACATAGACTGCGGTGGTATCGTTGCCTTCGCGCATCAGGGTCGGATCGCCCGAGGAATTGAACAGGAAGACTGCGTTTTCCCGGTCAACCTGGCTTGCGATTTCCAGCAGGTATTTGGCGTTAAAGCCAATTTCAAGCCGCTCATCGCCGTAAGCCACGGCAAGTTCTTCCTCGGCGGCGCCGCTATCGGGCGCGTTGACCGACAGAATGAGGCGATCCTCGTCCAGCGACAGCTTGACCGCGCGCGAGCGCTCGGAGCTGACGGTGGCAACACGATCCACTGCCTGCGCAAATTCGGCGGCGTCCACTTCCATCCGGCGGGTGTTGCCCTGCGGGATAACGCGGGTGTAATCGGGGAATGTTCCGTCGATCACCTTCGAGGTGAGGGTGATATCGGGGGTGGCAAAGCGGATCTTTGTTTCCGACACCGACACGGCGATCTTCATGTCGTCGTCTTCCAGAAGCTTACGCAATTCGCCCACGGTCTTGCGCGGTACGATCACGCCGGGCATCTCTGCGGCGCCTTCCGGAAGATCGGCGTCAATGCGCGCCAGCCGGTGGCCATCGGTGGCCACGCACCGCAGCACCTTGCCGCCATCGGCGTCAGACACATGCATATAGACGCCGTTCAGGTAATACCGGGTTTCCTCGGTCGAAATGGCGAATTTCGACTTATCGAACAACCGCCGCAGAACCGGTGCCGGGGCGCTGAAATTGCTGGCGTATTCCGAGCTTGCCATGACCGGGAAATCTTCTTTCGGCAGGGTGGCAAGGTTAAAGTTCGATCGCCCCGCCTGAACGGTAAGACGCCCGGCGGTTCCGTCATCGGCCAGAGTGACCAGCGCCCCATCGGGCAGTTTGCGCACGATTTCATGCAGCATCACCGCCGATACGGTGGTGGCACCTGCGCGCTCGACCATGGCCGGGGCCTTGTCGACAACTTCGATATCAAGGTCGGTGGCGCGAAAATGAACAGCATCGCCTTCGGCCTCGATAAGGACATTGGCGAGGATCGGAATGGTATTGCGCCGCTCGACCACGGATTGAGCCTGAGACACTGCCTTAAGCAGTGCGCCGCGTTCGATGCTGAGTTTCATACCATTGCTCCCTATCAGGTGCCGGATTAGCGCCGGGAGGGGCACGGTATCAATTTCCCCCCGCGGCTCAAGTGATTTG
>NZ_CAJXIP010000214.1 GCF_913054395.1 uncultured Roseovarius sp. | reverse complement strand
ATCAGGATGAAATCATTATCCGGCTCCAGGCTGGAGACAGCAGCAGGGAGACGGTGATCATAGATGTTTTCGCCAGGTTGCAGGCTATCCGCATCGATTTCGGGCAGTTCATGCAGTTCGACCAAGGGAAGATCGAGCGCGGCCTTTGCCATGAACTCTTTGCGGTTCTCAATATAGCGCCCCAAAGAGCGTTGCCGCAGATCAAGGTCCAGAGCAGCGACCTTATGGCCCAGTCGAGCCAGCGTTGTGGCCACATGGATCGAGACGGTAGATTTGCCTGCGCCGCCTTTCTCGTTTCCGACCACAATGATATGTGCCATGCCCGTTGTCCCTGCTCATGTTTCAGTGCCGCGGCTCTTACGGCGCGGGTTTGTTGCTGTCTACTATATGTTGTGATTATCCACAGGAAAAGCGATTGATGCGCTAGGCATCGCGCCAAGTGCCAGTTTCCAGCCCATCCAGACGCCAGTCTCCGATCTGTGCCCGAATAAGCCGCAAGGTGGGGTGGCCAACAGCGGCGGTCATGCGGCGGACCTGGCGGTTGCGCCCTTCGGATACTGTGATCGACAGCCAGCAATCGGGCACCGATTTGCGATAGCGTACCGGTGGCGTGCGCGCCCAGATATCGGGCACCTCGATACGGGCCACCTTGGCGGGGCGCGTTAGCCCGTCCTTGAGGGGAACGCCCTGGCGCAGCGCCGCAAGGGCGGCATCATCCGGCAGGCCCTCGACCTGAACAAGATAGGTTTTTTCCGTTTTGAACCGGGGGTTTGCAATCCGCGCCTGAAGCTTTCCGCTATCGGTCAGCAACAGCAGCCCCTCGCTGTCGCGATCAAGTCGCCCGGCGGGATAGACCCTGGGGATGTCGATGAAATCCGACAGCGTTGCACGCGCGCTATCGGCAGTGCCGCGGTCGGTGAACTGCGACAGCACGCCGAAGGGTTTGTTGAACAGGATCAGCCGGGTCATGCGCCCCTGATGCCCGAGCAGGGGCCGCGCCGCAAGTCCTGGTTACTTCTGACCGGGCCAGAACCCGTCGCGCACCTTGTAGGTCCAGGGCAGGCCCGCATTGCGCCAGCCATTGACCGCACGCACGCCAGCCTCGTTCTTGTCGCCCTCAAAACCGTCGACGACGTTGTAAAGCGTGACATCGACCCCGGCCTTGACCAGCTTGTCGATCGCCGCCGCGCTGCGCGACCCGGAGCGGCACATGATCAACAGGGTATCGACATTCGATGCGGCGTCGCTGGCAAGCCAGGCCTTTGCTTCGGTCACGAAATTGGGGTTGTCGACCATCTTGTAAACGCCCTTTTTCGGATCAAAAGCCAGTTCCGGATCGACGAATTTAGACGGGATATTGGCCGCCGCAAGCGTTGGATGGCCGATCAGCATGGTCTCGGACGGGGTGCGCACGTCGATGAGTGCAACATTGGGATGATCTGCCAGCACGCGACCGGCATCGGCGGCAGTGATGTAAAGACCGGGCGCCGTCTGCTTGCTTTTGCTCAGATCGGCCGCAACAACCGGATGTTCGACGGCAAACGCGCTTTCGGCACTGGCGAGTTGCGGGCCCATGGCCAGGGTCAGGGCCACGAGGGCGGGAAGGGCAAGGCGATGAAACGGGATCATGGTGGCGTCCTTTCGGTTACATTCCTGTGCGTGAATGTGATCTTCCAGAATTACGCCTGTCAAGGACGCGCCGCATTGACCTTGATCAAATCCCCGTCAGGCGTTGCCATCACCGATAAAACGCGCCGCATCCGCCGCCGCGCGCCGGATCGCGTTGGATTTATGCACCGTTTCCATATATTCCGCCTCGGGGTCGCTGTCATAAACCACACCACCACCGGCCTGAATATATAGCTTTTCGTCTTTCACCACGGCGGTCCGCAGCGCAATACAGACATCCATGTCGCCGCCCGAGCTGAAATAGCCGACACCGCCGCCATAGACGCCGCGTTTCTCCGGTTCCAGCTCGTCGATGATCTCCATGGCGCGCACCTTGGGGGCGCCAGATACCGTGCCCGCAGGCAGCCCCGCCAGAAGCGCCGAAAGCGCATCCTGATCCTCGGCCAGTTCGCCCACGACGTTCGAGACAATATGCATCACGTGGCTATAGCGCTCGATGATGAATTTCTCGGTCGGGCGCACGGTACCGATCTTGCTGACGCGGCCTGCATCGTTGCGCCCCAGATCAAGCAGCATCAGGTGCTCGGCCAGTTCTTTCTTGTCGGCCAGAAGGTCGGCCTCAAGTGCGCGATCTTCGGCCGGGGTGGCGCCACGCGGGCGGGTGCCCGCAATCGGGCGCACGGTGACTTCGTTGCCAAACACCCGCACAAGAATTTCGGGGCTGGCGCCGACCACCTGAAAGCCGCCGAAATTGAAATAGAACATGAAGGGCGAGGGGTTGGTGCGCCGCAAACTGCGATAGAGCGAAAACGGCGGCTGGCGGAAATCCTGGGTCCAGCGCTGACTTGGCACCACCTGAAAGATATCGCCGGCGCGGATGTAGTCCTTGGCCTTCTCCACAGCGGCCTTGTACCCCTCGCGGGTGAAATTCGACACTGGCGGCGCATCTTCATGGGCCTCGCCAAGATTGCGGCTGGCTTGTGGCAGGGCGCGGTCCAGATCGCGCATGGCGTCCATTACCCGTTCGGCGGCCTGTGCATAGGCGGCCTTGGCCGACTGCCCGGAACTGACCCAGGCGGGGGCCACGACTGTCACCTCGCCCTTGACGCCGTCAAGCACCGCCACCACTGAGGGGCGCAGCATGACCGCATCCGGAAGCCCAAGCGGATCGGGGTTCACGTCCGGCAGATGTTCGACAAGGCGGATCATGTCATAGCCGAGATAGCCAAACAGCCCGGCACTCGAGGCCGGAAGATCCTCGGGCAGATCAATCCTGCTTTCGGCAATCAGCGCGCGCAGATTATCCAGCGGATCGCCGTCCTGATCCTCAAAGCCATCCACGTCAAAGCGGGCCTGGCGGTTGATCCGGCTGCTGGTGCCGTGACATTGCCAGATCAGGTCGGGTTTCATCCCGATGATCGAATAGCGCCCGCGCACTTCGCCGCCGGTGACGGATTCAAGCATGAAGGCATCGCGTGCCGCCCCCGTCAGCTTGAGCATCAAACTGACCGGCGTGTCGAGATCGGCGGCAAGGCGGGCGTGCACGACCTGATTTTCACCGGCCTCATAGGCGCGGGCGAAGTCGTTGAACGAAGGGGTCAGATCCAAGGTACAGATCCTTAGTTGAAATTGGAATGCACGGCATTCATGGCGGCCTGATCAAGGGTCACACCGGCGCGCGTGCGGATATCGTTGGCCAGCACCTGAAACAGGTCCTGGCTAAGGTCTGCGGCGACCTGATCGCGCAGCGCGTCGCGCAGGCGTTGCAGGTCTTCATCCTCGTCGGCAGGCGGCAGGATGTCTTCGAGACGCAGCAAAAACAGACGGCCCGCGCCCTCGATCAGGCGGACCTCGCCTTTTTCCATGCCAAAGACGATCTCGATGAATTCGGCCGGGGCTTCGGGCTGATAGCTGCGGCGGGTCAGGTCATCGACAACCGTGGTCTCGAGCCCGAGTTCGTCAAAGCTGATGCCCTCGCGCAGCTGTTCGGCCTGGCTTTCGACCTGGGCACGCAGCGCCTCGATCGTTGCCTGCCCGCGCCAGCCCTGCACGACCGCGTCGCGCACGTCTTCCAGCGGCTGGATGCGCGGCTCTTCGATCCCGTCGAGGCGCAGGGCAAAGATGCCGTCATCCTCAAGCTTGCCCACCTCGGGGTAATCGCCATCCGTTACGGCGGCGGCTGACTCGCGGAAGGCGTCATAGGCGGCAATGCCGTCGGTCATACCGGGATGCCAGTCGATCTGGCCAAGGACAAGGTCGGTCTCGCTGGCGATTTCCTCAAGCGTGGCGCCGCCCGCCAAAAGGTCATCGACCCCGTCGATCTGTTCGTCAATCACGCGTCGCGCCCGGTCGGCGGCAAGCGCCTCGCGAAGCTCTGGCCTGGCATCTTCAAAGCTGGTGGTCTGGGCCGTAAGAATGGCGTTTACCCGGAAAAGGGCGGGGCCGAGATCGGTTTCGGCGGGGCCGACAATGGTGCCTGCCTCGGCGCCGAAAACCACATCGGCCGCAGGCCCGAGATCGGTGGCAGAGACATCGCCAAGATCGACATCCGCCATTTCGAGCCCGCGCTCGGAAACCACCATTTCAAACAGCACGCCGTCATTGATCCGGTCCAGCGCCACTTGCGCCGCCGCCTTGTCGGAAAACACCAG
>NZ_CAJXIP010000213.1 GCF_913054395.1 uncultured Roseovarius sp. | reverse complement strand
GCGCAACAGCCATGGTCGGCGAAAGACCGGGGGTAGCCCCAAGAATGAGGCCCCCGATCGTGCCAAGCAACAGCAGCCCAAAATTGATGGGCGTGAACACGTCACCAAAATAATAGAGGAATTCCATCAAGGCCTCCCAACCCGTCGGACTTTTATTGACTTCCAAGGCTAGGCGATGAAAATAGTTTTGCAAACGTTTTCATAAAATCGTGAAAAGGACGTCATAAATGTCTGACAAACAAAGTAAAAATGCAGACATCGTTGATGTAGCAAAGGCCGCGAAGGTGTCGATCTCGACAGTGTCGCGCGCCTATAACCACCCCGAATTGGTGAACCCGGCGACTCGCAAAAAGATCGACGCCGCCGTGCGCCGCCTCGGCTATATCCGCAACCGCGCGGCCCAGACGATCCACGGGATTCGCAGCGGCACCATCGGATTGGTGGTGCCGACAATTGACCACGCAATCTTTGCCGAGGTGATCCAGGCCTTTTCGGATGCGGTCGAGGACCATGGCTTTACCATTCTCGTCGCCTCGCACGGATATGACCTTGAGCGCGAATACGGCGTGTTGCGGAAATTCCTTGAACATCGCGTCGATGGGGTTGCGCTGATCGGGCTCGATCATTCGGCCGAAAGCTATACCCTGATCGAACGTCAGAACATTCCTGCGATCTCGATCTGGAACTACAGCGCCACCTCGGCCCTGCCTTCGATCGGCGCCGACAACCGGCACGCCGGAGAGCTGGCAGCACGCCACCTAGTCGATCTCGGGCATCGCGACATCGGCATGGTCTTTCCCCCGACCGCGGACAACGACCGCGCCCGCGACCGCCAAAAGGGTGCGATGTCGGTGCTAAAGACCCTGTCCCGTCCAATTCCAGACGACTGGATTGTCGAGGCCCCCTACAGCATCGCCGAGGCCAAGGAGGCGGTGATGCGCATGCTGGACCATGGCCCCCTGCCGACGGCGCTGTTGTGTGGCAATGATGTGCTGGCGGTCGGGGCAATCTATGCGGCGATGCGATCGGGCCTTGCGGTGCCTGACGACATCTCGATCATCGGAATCGGCGATTTCAAAGGCTCCCGCGAGATGGAACCGGGCCTGACCACCGTGCGCCTGCCGGCGCGCGACATCGGCAAGTTGGCCGGCCGGGAACTTGCCCGGCTGGTTACAAAGGAAAGCACGCAAATTCAACACAATAGCTGTGATATCTCGGTCGTGGAACGCAAGACCTGTCGCAGGATCGTGAGCGTCTAGACCAGGGCGCGTCGCCAGCGGTGCATCACGTCGCCCCCCACGTCGCGGGTCTCGATCAGGGTAAAGCGGGCGGCCTCTTCCAGCCGCGCCAGCCCCAGGGCCCCCACCCCCGGCAGGCCCTCGGCCCCGATGGCAAGACCCGCGGTGAACCCGACCAGTTCATCCACAAGCCCGGCCGACAGCAGGGAGGCGGCCAGCGATCCGCCGCCTTCGCAAAACACCCGCGTCAGGCCCTGCGCGCCAAGTTCGCTCAGCACCGAGGCCATATCCATCTGCCCTGCCCGAACCGCACAGGGCACAAGCCGCGCGCCGATGCCTGTCCAGGCCTCTGTCAGGGCGCTGTCGGTCTCGGGGCCATGGCAAAGCCAGAGCGGCACATCCCGTGCCGTGCGCGCCAGGTTGGACATCAGCGGCACATCAAGGCGGCGCGACACCACCACGCGCACCGGCTGGCGGCGCTCGCCCATGTCGCGCACATTCAGCGTCGGATCATCGGCGCGCGCCGTGCCCGCCCCCACCATGACCGCATCATGACGCGCGCGCAGGCCATGCACCGCACGTCGTGCCTGCGCACCGGTGATCCACTGGCTGTGGCCCGTGGCGGTGGCAATGCGCCCGTCAAATGACGCCGCCAGCTTGAGCGTCAGCCAGGGCCGCCCCAATTCGTTGCGCATGATGAACCCGGCCAGATCGCGCCCCGCGTCATCGGCCATCACCCCGGTGGTGACCTCGATCCCCGCCGCACGCAGCATCGCAAAACCCCGCCCCGAGACCCGCGCGTCATTGTCGTCAAACGGCGCCACGACGCGCGCGACGCGCGCCTCGATCAGCGCCTCGGCGCAGGGCGGCGTCTCGCCGTGATGGGCACAGGGTTCAAGCGTGACATAGGCGGTGGCGCCGCGCGCCGCCTCGCCCGCCTGCTCAAGCGCGCGCGTTTCGGCATGGGGGCGCCCGCCCGGCGCGGTCCAGCCACGCCCGACGATCCGACCTTCGCGCACGATCACACAGCCTACGGCAGGATTTGGAAAACACTGCCCCTGCCCCCGCCGACCAAGCGACAGGGCCAAGGCCATAAAGCGGGCGTCAGGCCCGGTCACGCGTCCGGTTTGGGTTTGATGACCGCATCTTCGGGGCGCAACTCACTGACAAATTTGTCAAAATCATCCGCCGCCTGAAAGTTCTTATAGACGCTGGCAAAGCGTACATAGGCCACGGTATCGATCCGCGCCAGACTTTCCATTACGATCTCGCCCACGGTTTTCGAGGGAATATCCGTTTCGCCCATGCTTTCCAGACGCCGCACGATGCCGCTGATCATCTGTTCGATCCGCTCAGGCTCGATCGGGCGTTTCTGAAGCGCGATACGGATCGAGCGTTCAAGCTTGTCCCGGTCAAAATCTTCGCGGCGGCCATTGCTTTTCACCACCACAAGATCGCGCAGCTGCACGCGCTCATAGGTCGTAAAACGTCCGCCACAGGCCGGGCAAAACCGCCGGCGCCGGATCGAGACGTGATCTTCGGCGGGGCGTGAATCTTTTACCTGAGTGTCAATATTTCCGCAAAACGGGCAGCGCATCGGCCGTCCCCCTTTTTTGTCCTTGCCTCTTTGATCATGGGTCTGTTGCCCAAGTTATCCACAGCCACTATAGGACAGCCGCAAAGTTTTGGGTAGAGGGGATTTTACGCCGCTAGATAGGCCGCCACATGTCGCGTATGGGGCGCATTTCTGTGCTCGAAAACATAAATGCCCTGCCATGTGCCAAGTTGCATGCGGCCATTTACCACCGGAATCGACAGGCTGACGGGCATCATCGCAGCCTTGATATGGGCGGGCATGTCATCGGGGCCTTCATAGGTATGCGTCAGATAGGCCATGCCGGGGTCACTTGTCGGCGGCACCAGACGCGCGAAAAAGGCGCGCAAATCGTCCTGCACCTCGGGGTCGGCATTTTCCTGCATCAGCAGACTGGCCGACGTGTGGCGAATGAAAAGCGTCAGCAAACCTTCGCCGCGCACCCATCCCGCCACCTGATCGGTGAATTCGTAAAGGCCCTGGCCATGGGTCGTGATGTCAAAGGTGGTGCGCATCCCCACAGGCTGCGCCAGTTTACCGTCGGGCTCAAGCCTCTTTGCCCCTGTCACCGCGCGGCACCAGAAAAAACGCGCCGCCCGATTGGACGCCGCGTTGTGCGTGCTTGCCTGAGGCGCATGGGCTGTCACCCGCCCAGCGGAGTTACCAGCTTAGCGGAAGATCCTGTCGCCTAGGTCGTCGATGGCCTGTTTCGCCTTGCGTATCGAAAACGCCGCGGCCTCATCACGATTGAGAACCGCATCGGCGCGCAGCAGGTGATGCACCTTCACCTCGCCCCCGATCTCTTTTTCGATGCGCGCGCCCACCCGGTATCCGCCCTCGCCCGATTGCGGCTCTGCCATGATGCGGAAACCCTTGTAGATTTCCGACTTGGCTTCAGGCTTGGCGTCGCTGCCACCAGCGCCACCGCCGAACAGTTTGGACCAAAGCGACATGCCGCGCCTACTGATCGAGGAACGACCGCAACTTGCGCGACCGGCTCGGGTGCTTGAGTTTGCGCAGCGCCTTGGCCTCGATCTGGCGAATACGTTCGCGGGTCACAGAGAACTGCTGGCCGACCTCTTCAAGGGTGTGATCGGTGTTCATGCCGATGCCAAAGCGCATCCGCAACACCCGCTCTTCGCGCGGCGTAAGCGACGACAGAACCCGCGTCGTGGTTTCCTTGAGGTTGTCCTGAATCGCCGAATCAAGCGGCAGGATCACGTTCTTGTCCTCGATGAAATCGCCAAGCTGACTGTCTTCTTCGTCACCGATCGGGGTTTCAAGCGAGATCGGTTCCTTGGCGATTTTCATCACCTTGCGGACCTTTTCAAGCGGCATCTGAAGCTTTTCAGCGAGTTCCTCGGGCGTGGGCTCGCGGCCGATTTCATGCAGCATCTGGCGGCCTGTGCGCACCAGTTTGTTGATCGTCTCGATCATATGCACCGGAATTCGGA
>NZ_CAJXIP010000212.1 GCF_913054395.1 uncultured Roseovarius sp. | reverse complement strand
CAATGGTGCCGATGTTTACGTGCGGTTTTGAGCGGTCAAACTTTGCCTTAGCCATATTTCAGGGCGCCTTGTCAGTTGGGGGGCCCTCCGGCCCGGTTATCTACTCCGCGCGCCGTTTATTGGGTTGCGCCGGTAAAATCAAGCCCCACTTGACCACCGGCCCCGCCACCCTGGACCCTGCTGTAACTACTCGGCCACAGGCGCGGCCGCTTCAGGCTCTTGCGTGGCTTTCGCAGCGGTGACCACCTGATCCGTGGCATCGGCCACCTCTGGCGCGGGCGCCTCGTCCGCCGCAGCCGCGTCGGTTTCGGTCGGGGCCTCTGGCGCGGGGCCGGTCTTGCCCTTGGCGGGCATGCCGTCATCCTCGAACCAGCCCTTGTCGTTATTCTGATTCTCAAGCCAGTTCTGGATCTGCTTTGCGGCGTTGCGGCTCAGATTCAGCATCTGCTTTTCCTTGCTCTGGGTCAGGCCCGAACCAAGGAAGGTGCTGCCGGAAATGCTTTCGACCACGGTCACCGTATGGGGTTTTTCGTTGAGCTTTTTGCCCGCCGCATCATCCCAGGCCGTGACATTCAGGATCAGTGCCGATTTCGGCGAGGCCAGAATCGGTACGCCCGGAATGGCCAGAACATAGCCCTCGACGCTGACGCCCAGATGATAGAGCTTGCTGCCATCATAACGCCCGAAGCGATCCGACATCGCTGTGGTCATCGCCTCGATCCATTCCTCTTTGCTGGCCTCGCGCGATGCAGGCCCCTTGGTCAGGTTCGGCGCCACCACCACGTTATGTCCGAAATGAAAGTTGCCGAGATAGGTCGGTGCCTCGTCAAGATCGTTGGCATTCGTGCAGGCAGTGATCAGAACCAGCCCGAGCAGGGCAAAAAGACGGGTCATCGGGCAATCCCTTGGAAATGGTTTTGCCGGTGGATACAGCAGCGGCCCGCCCTTCGCAATCATTTGCCCCGGCGCACGCGCGCCCCTATATCAAGGGCATAAGCAGAAAGGTGCCCGATGCAGCCCGCAACGCCGCCCAAAAGCCCGGTTCACGCGCCTCCCGTCAAAGTGCCGCTTGTGACCGAACCGATGAACATCCTCGCCAGCCTCAAGGCGGCGCGCGCCAATATCTTGTCGATCATCCCGGCCATCGCCACCCGCCAGCCGATGGTCTCGGGGCGGACCGGCAAGCGGTGGCATATGGTGATGGACCCGGATGCGATCCGCAGCATGTTGTTGGAAAATCTAGAGAATTACCCAAAGTCTCTGGTCACCAAGAATCTGCTGCGCCCAGCCATCGGCGACTCTCTTTTCATCGCCGAGGGGGCGCATTGGCGCTGGCAAAGGCGCACGGCGGCACCGGTATTTTCGCATCGCAACGTGATGGCGCTTGCCCCCACAATGACGGCCGCCGCCGAGCGATCCTGTGCACGGATCGCCGGGGCCGGGCCGCGCGCGGTCGACATGGCCGCCGATATGGTGCGCACAACATTCGACATCATCGCCGACGTCACCTTTTCCGACGACGGCACCTTTGACGCCGATGCCGTGCATCGCGGCATCGACGCCTATATCGCCGACGCCGGCAAAATCTCGTTGTTCGATATTCTCGGCCTGCCCGATTGGGTGCCGCGCCCGGGGCGTATCATGTCGGGGGGCAGCGTTTTGGCAATGAAGCGCGTCGCCGATGAGGCCGTCGAGGCGCGCCGCGCCCGCGGGCCACAGGGCGTGCCCGACCTGCTCGATTTGCTGATCGAGGGCGAAGACCCCGAAACCCACCGCAAGATGGACACCGCCGAGCTTCGCGACAACCTGTTGACCTTTATCGTTGCGGGCCACGAAACGACCGCGCTGACCCTCGCCTGGTCGCTTTATCTTTGTGCCTATGATCAGGGCGTTCAGGACCGCGCCCGCGCCGAGGCGCAAGGCGTGCTTAAGGGCCGCGCCGCCACCGGCGAGGACGTGCCCAAGATGCCCTTTATCCGACAGATCATCGACGAGGCCCTGCGCCTGTATCCGCCGGCGGGGATGATTTCGCGCACCGCGCAGGTCGCCGATACCCTCTGTGGGCGCGAGGTGCGCCCCGGCGACACGGTGATCATCCCGATCTATGCACTGCACCGCAATCACCTCTTGTGGGATGATCCGGACCGCTTTCGCCCCGAGCGTTTCGCTGATCGCAAAGCGATCCAGCGCTATGCCTATCTGCCGTTTGGCGACGGGCCGCGAATTTGCATCGGGGCAAGCTTTGCGTTGCAGGAGGCGGTGATCATTCTGGCGACGCTCTTGTCACGCTTTCGGTTCATCCCGGTGGCCGGGCGCGACCCGGAGCCGGTGATGATCCTGACGCTGCGCCCCGAAGGCGGTGTCTGGCTTGAGGCCGAACCGGTCTAGAGCGCTCCGCGCGGGGAGTATTTATGGAAAGATGAAAGTCAGCGCCCGCACTACCGTGTGGGCACCGGTGTCTCGCCGCGATAGTCATAAAAGCCGCGCCCGGTCTTGCGCCCCAGCCAGCCGGCCTCGACATATTTGGTGAGCAGGGGACAGGGCCGGTATTTGGTATCGGCCAGCCCGTCGTGCAGCACGTTCATGATCGCAAGGCAGGTGTCCAGACCGATGAAATCGGCCAGTTCCAGCGGGCCCATCGGGTGATTGGCACCCAGCTTGAGCGACTCGTCGATGGATTTGACGTTCCCGACGCCTTCATAAAGCGTATAAACCGCCTCGTTGATCATCGGCATCAGGATGCGATTGACGATAAAAGCGGGAAAATCTTCGGCGGAGGCAGCGGTTTTGCCAAGCTTGTCAACCACGGCCAGGCACGTGTCATAGGTTTCGCGGTCGGTCGCGATGCCGCGAATGAGCTCGACCAGTTGCATCACCGGGACCGGGTTCATGAAGTGGAAGCCCATGAATTTCTCGGGGCGGTCCGTGCGGCTTGCCAGCCGGGTGATCGAGATCGACGAGGTATTCGAGGTCAGGATGGTATGCGGCTGAAGGTGGGGCAACAATTCATCGAAAATCGCCTGTTTGACCGGCTCGCGTTCGGTCGCGGCCTCGATCACGAGATCGGTTGCGCCAAGATCGGTCAGGGTCTGGGTGGTGGTGATCCGGGCCATGGCCGCTTCCATGTCATCCCGGCTGATCTTTTCGCGGCTGACCTGGCGGTCGAGGTTCTTGCGGATCAGCGCGACCGCGCCTTGCAGCGCCTCGCCGCTGATATCGTTGAGCAGAACGTCATAGCCCGCAAGCGCCATCACATGGGCAATGCCGTTGCCCATCTGTCCCGCACCAACCACGCCGATTTTCGCAATTTCCATGTGCCTGCCCCTGCCGTTGTTCACCCCTAACATAGGCCCCGTGCGGGGCGGGCCGCAAGTGCCGGAAACCGCTAAAAACAGGGCTAAATTTTAGCTTTAGCCTTTTCTCAACGGAATTCGGCGAATCCTGTCTTCGGGTGAGTTAAACAAGGTGGGCATCATGGCCTTTGAACGGATGGGGCGCCAGCCTCTCGATTATAAACCTGTGCGCTATGGGACATCAAAACTGCTGTTTCGTGGACCGCAACGGGATCTGACAAATGCGTATGTGGCCTGTCTGGGAGGCACGGAAACCTACGGCAAATTCATTGATCGGCCCTATCCCGACCTGCTTGAGCGGCAATTGGGCGTGACCTGTGTGAATTTCGGCTGGCCCAATGCCGGGGTCGATGCCTTCCTGAAGGATGACGGGCTTGTCTCGCTGGCCCGCGAAGCGCGGGCAGTGGTGGTGCAGATGCCCTGTGCGATGAATCTGTCAAATCCGTTCTATCAGGTGCATCCGCGCCGCAACGACCGGTTTCTTCAAACGACGCCACGCATGCGCCGTCTTTATCCCGAGGTGGATTTCACCGAATTCCACTTTACCCGCCACATGATGGCACGGCTTATTCAGATTGCACCGGAACGTTTCTCGGTGTTGCGCGAGGGCCTTCAGGAAACCTGTGTCGAGCGCATGCAACTTTTGCTGGAACGGATTGAGCGGCCCGTCGTTCTTTTGTGGTTCGCGGGCCACAGACCCGGCCGCGGGGATGGCCCGGCCGATATTGCCAATGATCCGGCCTTTGTAAGCCGCTCGATGGTTAATGCCATTGGCACCCGCGCCGCGCGCGTGGTCGAGGTGGTGATAAGCCGCGCCGCGCGTGAACAGGGCACGCGCGGCATGCGCTTTGCCGCAATGGAAGAGGCGATTGCCGCCGATCTTCCCGGTCCGCTGGCGCATAGCCAGGCCTCAAAGGCGCTCTTACCGGCCCTCGGCGA
>NZ_CAJXIP010000211.1 GCF_913054395.1 uncultured Roseovarius sp. | reverse complement strand
GCCTGGGAGCGTAACGAGGCGATGATCAAGCGCCTGGCGCGCATCGACAGCCTGACCGATACCGAGGCCTTCCCCAAAGGCTGTGTCACCATCGCGGTCGAAGGCGGCAGCTTTGGCTTGCCGCTGGCCGATATCATCGACGTGGGCGAAGAAAAGGCGCGGCTCGAAAAGACCCTCGGCAAGCTCGAAAAAGAGCTTGGCGGTCTGCGTGGTCGCCTCAACAACCCGAAATTCGTCGCCTCCGCCCCCGATGAGGTGGTCGACGAGGCGCGCGAAAACCTGGCGCTGCGTGAGGAAGAAGAAGGCAAACTGCGCGCCGCCCTCTCCCGTCTGGCGGAACTCGGCTAATATCTGCGCGCCCTTCCCTGCAACGAGGGGCGCGCCCCTTGCCGGGCTGGACCAAAAGAGTTTTGGGCCTCCGGCGGGGATATTTGGAGCAAGAAGAAGCACACCGGCTTTCATCTTTCCCTAAATACTCACCTTCAGACCGGCAGGCGCCTGAGGTCAGAAGGGCACATCATCCGTGCCGGTTATGAAACGTGCCACAACCTTTTTAACCCCGGCCTTTTCGAATTCGATTTCGAGCTTGTCACCCTCGATCCCGATAATTTCGCCATAGCCGAATTTCTGGTGGAAGACGCGTTCGCCCATGGAATGGGCGCTGACGGCCTGCAGGTCGATTACGGTCTTGCTGGCCTCACGAGGCTGGCTGGCCGGACGCTCGACGCTGCGGGTCTGAAGGCGGCGCCAGCCGGGCGAGTTATAAACGTTGGCCTCGGCGGCGCGGGTCTCGATACTGCTGTTCATGCCAGCCGCGCCATAGCCGCCACCATAAAGGCCCGGCGGGGTCAGCACCTCGACGTGGTTCTCAGGCAACTCGTCGATAAAGCGCGAGGGCATCTGGCTTTGCCATTGGCCATAGACCCGGCGGTTACCGGCAAAGGAAATCGTGCAGACCTCTTCGGCGCGGGTGATGCCGACATAGGCAAGTCGGCGTTCTTCCTCGACGCCGCGCAGCCCGCTTTCATCCATCGAGCGTTGCGAGGGGAAAAGCCCGTCTTCCCAGCCGGGCAGGAACACGACCGGAAATTCAAGGCCCTTGGCCGCATGCAGGGTCATGATCGAAATCTTTTCGCCGTCCTCGCCCGCCTCGTTGTCCATGATCAGGCTGACATGTTCGAGAAAGCCTTGCAGGTTCTCGAATTGCTCCAGCGCCTTGACCAGTTCCTTGAGATTCTCAAGCCGCCCCGGCGCCTCGGGTGTCTTGTCGTTTTGCCACATCCCGGTATAGCCGGATTCATCAAGGATCATCTCGGCCAGCTCGATATGGCTGATGTCCTTGTCGCCGGTCATGCGGCCCCAGCGGGCCAGACCGTCGATCAGTTTGCCCAGTTCGGCAGCGCCCTTGCCGCCCAGCCCCTTTTCGGCAAGCAGGATCCGCGCGCCTTCGATCAGCGGAACGCCATTGGCGCGCGCGGTCATCTGGATTTTCTGCTGGGCCTTGTCGCCAAGGCCGCGCTTGGGGGTGTTCACGATCCGCTCGAACGCCAGATCGTCGACGGGCGAGGTGACCAGCCGGAAATAGGCCATGGCATCGCGGATTTCCATGCGCTCGTAAAAGCGCGGGCCACCGATGACGCGATAGGGCATGCCGATGGTCAGAAAGCGGTCCTCGAAGGCGCGCATCTGGTGAGAGGCACGCACGAGGATCGCCATTTCATCAAGCGAAAAGGCGCGCAACCCGCGGGTGCCGCCCTGCATTGCATCGACCTCCTCCCCGATCCAGCGGGCTTCTTCCTCGCCGTCCCAATGGCCGATCAGACGGACCTTTTCGCCCTCCTGCGCATCGGTCCAGAGCTCTTTGCCAAGCCGCCCCTTGTTGCCCGCAATCACGCCGGAGGCCGCCGCAAGGATATGCGGGGTCGAACGATAGTTCTGCTCCAGGCGGATCACCGCCGCGCCGGGAAAATCCGCCTCGAACCGCAGGATATTGCCCACTTCGGCGCCACGCCAGCCATAGATCGACTGATCGTCATCGCCGACGCAGCAGATATTCTTGTGCCCCGCCGCCAGAAGCCTCAGCCACAGGTATTGGGCGACGTTGGTATCCTGATATTCGTCCACCATGATGAAGCGGAACCAGCGCTGGTATTGCGCGAGGATATCGTCGTGGGTCTGAAAGATGCTGACCACATGCAACAGAAGGTCGCCGAAATCGACGGCGTTCAGCTCGATCAGGCGGGTCTGATACTGGCGATAAAGCGCAGGCCCCTTGCCGTCATAGGTGCCCGCCTCGGCGGCGGGCAGGTTGTCGGGCGTCCAGGCGCGGTTTTTCCAGTTGTCGATAACCCCGGCAAGCACGCGCGCGGGCCAGCGTTTGTCGTCAATGCCCGCCGCCTGTACCAGTTGCTTCAAAAGCCGAAGCTGATCGTCAGAGTCCAGAATGGTAAAGTTGGACTTGAGGCCGACAAGCTCGGCGTGGCGGCGCAGCAGCTTGACACAGATCGAATGAAAGGTGCCAAGCCAGGGCATGCCCTCGGCGGGTTGCCCCAAAAGCTGCCCCACCCGGTTCTTCATCTCGCGCGCGGCCTTGTTGGTAAAGGTCACCGCCAGTATCTCGTTCGGGCGCGCCTTGCCGGTATTGAGCATATGCACGATCCGCGTCGTCAACGCCTTGGTCTTGCCGGTGCCGGCCCCGGCCAGCATCAGGACCGGGCCGTCGACGGTTTCGACCGCCTTGCGCTGTTCGGGGTTGAGCCCCTCAAGATAGGGCGAGGGACGCGCCGCCATGGCGCGGGCCGATAGAGAGGCGCCCTCAAAGGCGTCGGATTCGTCATATGTGCTCATGGGCGCGACAATAGCGCGGCCTCGCCCCGAGATAAAGAGATGTTCGGGGATTGTTCCCATGGTTTTGCACCCCTGCATGAGGCGCTGGACAAGTCCCTGAAAACCCGCACAAATGCGGGATATGGACCTGCATTCAAAATACCCCGCCCTGTCTGACCTGCGCACGCGTGCGATGGGTCGTATCCCGCGTTTCGTCTGGGAATATCTCGATAGCGGCACCGGGGTCGAAGCCACCAAGGCGCGCAATCGCGAGATGCTGGATCGGGTGCGGCTGATGCCGTCAATCCTGCATGGCGAATTCACGCCCGATATCACCGCGCCGCTTTTGGGGCAGGTGCATGCGCTTCCGGTGGGGATTGCCCCGGTCGGGATGTCGGGGCTGATCTGGCCGGATGCCGAACGCAAGCTTGCACGCGCCGCGACAAAGGCCGGCATTCCCTATGCGCTCTCGACGGTGGCGAGCCAAAAACCCGAAGAGGTCGGCCCGCACCTGGACGGGCAAGGCTGGTTTCAGCTTTATCCGCCGCGCGACCCGGATATTCGCACCGATATGTTGCGCCGGGCCCGCAACGCCGGGTTCAGCGTTCTGGTGCTCACCGTCGATGTGCCGGTCGGAAGCCGGCGCGAACGTCAGACGCGCTCTGGCTTGACGCAGCCGCCGAGACTGACGCCGCGCCTTTTGGCACAGGTTGCGCGGCGCCCGGCCTGGGCGCTTGGCATGGCGCGGATGGGCATGCCCCGGATGCGGCTGATTGATGATTACGCGGGCGGGACCAAGGGGTTGCCGTCGAACAAGCATGCCGGTTACCTTTTGCGCACCTCGCCGGACTGGGACTATCTGCGCTGGCTGCGTGACGCCTGGGAGGGGCCGATCGTGGTCAAGGGCGTGCTCAACGGCGAAGACGCGCGCGCGCTTGAGGCTGAGGGCGTTGATGCGCTCTGGGTGTCGAACCACGCGGGGCGCCAGTTTGACGCCGCCCCCGCCACCATCGAGGCCCTGCCAGAGGTGCGCGCCGCCACCGGCCTTCCGGTGATCATGGATGGCGGAATCGAAGGCGGGCTGGACGTATTGCGCGCCATCGCCCTTGGGGCGGATTTCGTGATGATGGGACGCGGCTGGCATTTCGCATTGGGCGCGCTTGGTTCCGGGGGACCGGCGCATCTGGCCGACATACTGGCCGCCGATCTTGCCGCAAACATGGGGCAGCTTGGCACAAAGACCCTGTTTGACGTGCGTGACCGCCTGATCCCGACCGGGTAATAAGCCCTACCCGCGCGGTCAGGAAATTTCCCCACCCGGGAAATACTCGGCATGGCGGATTGCGCAAACCTTTCACAAATCCTACAAGATCATTGTGCCGCAACGCGGCATGAGCCCCGCGCCACACAAAGACAAGACATACCGAGGGAACAGACCATGGCCGAATTCAAGAAAATTCTGATTGCGAACCGTGGCGAAATCGCCATTCGCATCATGCGCGCCGCCAATGAAATGGGCA
>NZ_CAJXIP010000210.1 GCF_913054395.1 uncultured Roseovarius sp. | reverse complement strand
AAGAGAAAGATGGCAAACTCTCCGGCAAATCCGGAGACCCCGTTTTGCACCCCGCCGATCGAGGAAATTCCGCTTGTCGCCATTGTCGACATGGCATGCACCATCGCCACAAAGGCACGCTCGCCCCCCATCATCAGGATCACCCACAAGGCGCCGGTCAGCCCGATATAGACCGGTGCCAGCCCGGCGGTGACCTGTGCCAACCGCTTGGCAGGGCTGGCGCGCTGAAAGCGCCCCGCACGGCCCTCGTCCTGGCCCGGTTCGGCGCGCGCCGTCACCTCGAACCCGCCAAGGTGCAGCGGCGCCAGAACCGCCGAGGCCGAGACCCAGATTAAAAGCCCGCCGCTCCATCCCACCAGGGCGCGCCACAAATGGAGGCTGTCGACCAACCGGCCCTGCGCGCCGAACAAGGTGGCACCGGTGGTGGTAAAGCTTGAAACCATCTCGAAATAGGCATTCAGAAAGGTGGTATTGCCAACGCCTTCGTGGAACGGCACCGCAAGATAGACCGGCAGCACCAGATAGGCCAGCAAGAGCGAGACAAGGTTCTGGCTGTCGGTGGCCTCGCGCCTGACCCGGCCGGACATGGCGAGGCCGATGACCATCACGCCGGCGATCCCGAGGATTCCCGAATACCCGAAGGCGCGCGCCACGCTGGTATCGTCGCGCATCAGCGCGTCAACGGCCGGCAGGAACATCAGCATTGCGGCCATGCCGGCCAGGATCAGGATAAGCGGAAAGGTGAGCAGCCGGGCGATCATCGGATCAGAAGAAATCTATCGAGACCTGCAACAGCTGCTCGACCGCCGCCACATCTGCCGCCAATGCGAAAAGCACGATCACATCGCCCGCTTCGATCCGCAATCCGCCCGCCGGCTTGAAAATCTTGTCATCCCGTTTCACGCCACCGACCAGCACCCCCTCGGGAAAGCTGATATCGCGGATCGCGGCACCCGCAATGGACGAGGTCGACATCACCTCGGCTTCGATCACCTCAGCCTCGGCATCGCCGATAGAATAGACGCCGCGCACCCGGCCATGCCGGATATGGCGCAGGATCGAACTGACCGTGGTGGCACGCGGATTGATATAGGCGTCGATGCCAAGCGGCTCGAGCATCGGGATCATGGTCGGATCGTTGATCAACGAGATCGCGAATGGGCAGCCCTCGGATTTGGCGCGCACGGCAGCCAGCATGTTGGTCTTGTCATCATCCGTCACCGCAAGGACCGCATCGGCGCGCGCAATCCCGGCCTCGGCCAGAAGCGCCGCGTTCAGACCGTCGCCATTCAGCACGATCGTGCGCTCAAGCGCATCGGCGGCACGTTCGGCCTGGGCGCGGTTGCGCTCGATAACCTTGGCGCGAATCCGCCCGCCGCTGCGGGGCTCAAGCGCCTGCGCAACGGCGAGCCCGATATTGCCGCCGCCAATGATCACCACGCGTTCCTGTTTCTTTTGCGACTTGCCAAAAACATCCAATGTGCGCGCGACGTCCTCGACGGGGGTGAAAAGATAGCACTCGTCCCCGGCAAAAAGCTGATCGCCGGATTCCGGCGCGAACAGCCGCCCCTCGCGGCGCACCGCCAGAACCACAACCCGCAGCGTCGAGAACAGATCGCTCAGCTGGCGCAGGGGCGTGTTGAGAACCGGGCAATCATCCTCAAGCCGCAAGCCCATGAGCTGCGCCTTGCCGTCCATGAACATCTCGGTGTCAAACGCCGCCGGCGCCGCCAGCCGTTGCAGGGCCGCCACGGCAACCTCGCGTTCGGGGCTGATCACCACGTCGATCGGCATGTGATCGCGGCGGTAGAGATCGGAATAGATCGCGTCAAGATAGGACTGGCTGCGCAGCCGCGCGATCTTGCGGCTGATGCCAAAGACCGAATGCGCCACCTGGCAGGTGACCATGTTGACCTCATCGGAATAGGTCGCAGCGATGATCATGTCGGCATCGCGCGCGCCCGCGCGATCCAGGATATCCGGATAAGACGCAAAGCCGGTGATGCCCTGCACATCAAGCGTATCGGTGGCCCGGCGCACCAGGTCGGGATTGTTGTCCACGACCGTAACATCGTTGCGTTCGCCCGAAAGATGGCGTGCGATCTGCCAGCCAACCTGACCGGCCCCGCAGATGATGACCTTCATAGCCCTGCCTCATCCTGTCTGAGCGTGTTGAATGACAGAAGGGTCAGGGCGGGTCAATTCCTTTGTCCGCACCGCGGAAAACCGCTATACTGCGTCCTATGTCCCGCAGCCTTTGCCTGCCCCTTCTCACGGCTCTCCTGCTCGGCGCCTGCGCGCCGCTCGATATCTATTACAAGGAAGGCGCCGATGTCGCCCGCTCCGAGGCCAATCTCACCGAATGCCAGGTCTCAGCCCTCGCCAGGGTGCCGCGCGACATGCGCACCCGCTTCATTCCCGCGCGCTACGCGCCCTATACCGCCTGCAACGCGGGCGGACAGTGCTACACGCGCTATCGCCTGATCAGCCCGCCGCGGACCGAAACCCACGACCTCAACGCGCGCTTGCGCCACAAGGTTGTCGATCAATGCATGGCCGAGGCCGGTTACCGCCCGGTCTCCCTGCCGCAATGTGATTCAGCCACCACACGCGCCACCGCGCTGCACGCTACGCAAACCTTGCCGCCGCTGACCCCGCAAAGCTGTGTCATCCGCCTCAAATCCGGCAACTGGCAGATCGTCACCCCCTGACCCGCCCCCCTTCTTCTTGCCAGAAATATCCCGGGGAGTGTGAGGGGCTGGCCCCTCACCCGCGCGCGCCGCAGGCGAAGGCCTTCGCGGCCCTATCCTGCGGCCTGTTCCTGCGCTGCGTCCTCATCGCCGCCGCGCGCGCCACCCTTGCCGCTGGCGACCACGCCAAGCGATTTCAACTTGCGATGCAACGCACTGCGCTCCATGCCGACAAATTCGGCCGTCCGGCTGATATTGCCGCCAAAGCGGTTGATCTGCGTGAGCAGGTATTCGCGCTCGAAGGCCTCTCGCGCCTCGCGCAGGGCCATGGTGGCAATCGCCCCCGACAGCACCACCCGCCCCTCATCGACCGGCGCGCCGGTTTCGCCCGGCAATTCACGCACCTGAATAGGATCGGTTCCCTCGCCAAGGATCAGCACCCGTTCAATCACATTGCGCATCTGGCGGACATTTCCGGGCCAGCGCATGGTCTGCAACAGCGCCGCCGCCTCATCGCTCAGGCGGCGCAAGGGCAAGCCTTGGGTCTTGTTGAACATCTGGATGAAATGATCGGCCAGTGCCGGAATATCCTCGCGCCGCTCTTCAAGGCTGGGCACTGCGATCGGCACCACGTTGAGGCGGTGAAACAGCTCGCGGCGAAACCGGTCGGCGGCGATCTCGGCCTCGAGATCGCGGCTGGTCGAGGAAATCACCCGCAGATCGACCTGCACCTTTTCCGATCCACCAACCCGCAAAAAGGTCTGATCCACCAGCACCCGCAGGATCTTTGATTGCGTCCCCGGCGGCATGTCGGCCACCTCGTCGAAATAGATCACCCCGCGGTTGGCTTCTTCCAGCAGGCCCGGCGTCACGCCGCCCTCCTCGCTTTCGCGCCCGAACAGGACCTCTTCCATCCGGTCGGCTTCGATCGAGGCACAGCCGACGCTGACAAAAGGAGCATCGGCGCGATTGGAGTTGGCGTGGATATAGCGCGCCGCCAACTCCTTGCCCGATCCCGCAGGCCCGCTCAGCATGACCCGGCCATTGGATTTCGTCACCTTGTCCAGCTGCCCCAGAAGGGTGCGGAACGCCGGGGCATCCCCCAGCATTTCGGACGGGGTCGTATCGCGCCGCTTGAGCGCCTGATTTTCACGCCGCAGGCGGCTGGTTTCCATGCCGCGCCGGATCACCACCATCAACTGGTCAATGTTGAACGGCTTTTCGATGAAATCATAGGCGCCCTGCTTGATCGCAGCGACGGCAATTTCGATGTTGCCATGCCCCGAGATGATGACCACCGGCACATCCGGGTACTCGCGCTTCACAGTCTTGAGGATATCGATCCCGTCCATCCGGCTGTCCTTGAGCCAGATATCGAGGATCAGCAAGGCCGGCTGCTCGGCGGCAATCGCCGCCATTGCATCGTCGGAATTGCCGGCCAGCCGCGTGGCATAGCCTTCGTCCTGCAAAATATCCGAAATCAGCTCGCGAATGTCGCGCTCGTCATCGACTATCAGAATATCACTCATGGGTCCCTCATACGGCCTTTTGGGCCTCTACTGTCTCTTGCAGTGCCGCCACCAGCGGCAGGCGGATCACCGCCATGGCGCCCCGATGTTGCTGACCGTCGAACACTGGTGCATCCTCTAAAACGAGGCTACCTCCAT
>NZ_CAJXIP010000209.1 GCF_913054395.1 uncultured Roseovarius sp. | reverse complement strand
CGGCAAGCCACCCCGGCGCCGTGACCTCGCCGATGGTCGGCACTGTCTATATGCAGGCAGAGCCGGGCGTTCCGGCCTTTGTCAGCGTCGGCACTCAGGTGGCCGAGGGCGATACATTGCTGATCATCGAGGCGATGAAGACGATGAACCACATTCCCGCGCCGCGCGCAGGCACCGTGAAACGTATCCTGATCGAAGATGGTGCCGCGGTCGAGTATGGCGCGCCTCTGATGATCATCGAATAAGGCGCAGGCAATGTTCGACAAGATCCTTGTGGCCAACCGGGGCGAGATTGCCCTTCGTGTGATCCGGGCCGCCCGCGAAATGGGCATCAAAACGGTCGCGGTACATTCGACCGCTGATGCCGACGCCATGCATGTGCGCATGGCCGACGAATCGGTCTGTATCGGCCCGCCGTCGAGCAGCGAAAGCTACCTGTCGATTCCCGCGATCATCGCCGCCTGTGAAGTCACCGGCGCGCAGGCGATCCACCCCGGCTATGGCTTTTTGTCCGAGAACGCCAACTTCGTGCAAATCGTCGAGGATCACGACCTTACCTTCATTGGCCCCTCGGCAGAGCATATCCGGATCATGGGCGACAAGATCACCGCCAAGGATACGATGAAGGCGCTTGGTGTGCCTTGCGTGCCCGGCTCTGACGGCGGGGTCGCGACCCTGAAAGAGGCGCAGGCCCTTGGCGAGGAAATGGGCTATCCGGTGATCATCAAGGCCACCGCCGGCGGCGGCGGGCGCGGCATGAAGGTGGCGCGCGATGCCTCCGAGATGGAAAGCGCCTTTCTGACCGCCCGCTCCGAGGGCAAGGCGGCCTTTGGCAATGACGAGGTCTATATCGAGAAATACCTGACCACGCCGCGCCACATCGAAATTCAGGTGTTTGGCGATGGCAAGGGTAAGGCCGTGCATCTTGGCGAGCGTGACTGTTCGCTGCAACGGCGCCACCAGAAGGTTCTGGAAGAGGCGCCCGGCCCCTGTATCAGCGAGGAAGAGCGCGCGCGCATCGGCAAGACCTGTGCCGACGCGGTGGCCCGGATCAATTATCGCGGGGCCGGCACGATCGAGTTTCTCTACGAAAAGGGCGAATTCTTTTTCATCGAGATGAACACCCGGCTTCAGGTCGAACACCCGGTGACCGAAGCGATCTTTGGTGTCGATCTGGTCCAGGAACAGATCCGCGTTGCCGAAGGCATGCCGATGTCCTTCACGCAGGACGATCTGCAAATCAACGGTCACGCCATCGAGGTTCGGATCAACGCCGAAAAGCTTCCCGATTTCGCGCCGCGCCCCGGCACGATTACCCAGTTTCATGCCCCCGGCGGGCTTGGCGTGCGGATGGATTCGGCGCTTTATGACGGCTACAGGATCCCGCCCTATTACGACAGCCTGATCGCCAAACTGATCGTGCACGGCAAGGACCGCCAGAGCGCGCTGACCCGCCTGGGCCGTGCCCTGGGCGAATTGATCGTGGATGGGGTCGACACCACCGTGCCGCTCTTTCATGCGCTCTTGCAGGAAGAGGATGTTCAGACCGGGGACTATAATATCCACTGGCTTGAACACTGGCTGGAAACCAACCTTCAGGACTAGGCGCGGCGATCCGGAACCTTCACAAAGGGCAGGCTCGCGCCTGCCCTTTTGCATGTCGGGCGTTAATCGATTTGCTCTGGCGTCAGGGTAAAGCTTGCCCGTATCTTGTCACCCTGCGCATAATAATCGTCCAGACCGAGGCGCACGTCTTCGTCAAGCGCAGTCCAGTCGATCCAATCCAGATCAAACCCCATGTCATAGGCCACCATCGCAACCGCGCCGCGACTTGGCAGAAGATAGGGGCGTCCGACCCCGGCGAGGGATGCGCGCGGGCGTTCAATGGTAAAGACCGGTTCTTCCGAACGTCCGAACTGACCATCCACAATCACAAGCCGCGGCCCGAGGTCGGCAAGCAATCCGACGAATTCGTAAAGGTCGGTGACCCCGTCAAGCATGTCAAAAAGAATGATCACATCATACTGACGCCCCGCTTTGATCTCTGATCGCAACTCTTCAAGGGGATCGGCGCAGCGCATGTCGATCCGTTCGCGCAGCCCCACATCCGGAAGCCGCATGAATCGCTCAACCTGATCGGCGTTATTTTCGATACCAACCACCTGAAGTCCGCCCGCGGCGGCGATGGCATAGCACCAGACGCCATCTTCGGCCCCAAGAAGCATCACCGTCGAATCAGCTATGGCATGCCGGTATGCATCAATCAGAAGTGCATGCCGGGCCTGCGTGCGATTGGCCATCATCGTAAGCCCGTCGCCGATGAACGACGCCCCCGTATTTTCCATGACCGTCATTGATACGCCTCATCCTTGTATCGCCTTTCCCGGTTTTACATGCCAAAAGATACCGAATGATTAAGCCCCGCCCAAACCTGCCGGAGCCCCGCCCATGACCGACCCGGCCCTGTCCCCCGCGATATTGCTAAAGGCTTACGCGGCAGGCGTTTTTCCCATGTCCGAGCACCGCGACGACCCGGAAATCTTCTGGGTCGATCCGCATCTTCGCGGCGTTCTGCCGCTGGACGGGTTCCACATCTCGCGCTCGCTTGCGCGCGCAATGCGGCGCGGCGGTTATCGCGCAACCCTTGACCGCGATTTCGAAGCCGTGCTGCGTGGCTGTGCCGACCGCCCCGACACATGGATCAACACCCCCATCCATAGCGCCTATATGGCGCTGCACCATATGGGCCATGCCCATTCGCTTGAAATCTGGCAGGATGATGAGCTGACAGGCGGGGTTTACGGCGTCACGCTGGGCGGGGCCTTCTTTGGCGAAAGCATGTTTTCGCGCCGCAGGGATGCGTCCAAGCTGGCGCTCGCGCATCTGACGGATCATTTGGCCCGCTGCGGGTTTACCCTGTTTGATACACAGTTCATCACGCCTCACCTGGCGCGTCTGGGGGCGCGGGAAATCCCGCGCGCCACATATCACGCCTTATTGCACGATGCCCTTGAAACAAATGTAAAAATCACGGATGTGCCGCTTGAAACCGATCCGGTTCAAATCTTGCAGCGCAACACCCACACGTCATAACGCGGATGTTCCAGCGCGTTAAGCGCCGGCGAAGAGGCCAGCATCCAGCCGGAAAACAATTCCCGACCGCTGGCTGTCTCCCGAATCGTCAGAAAGGCATAGGCATCGCCTGCCGGGTTGCCCTCGGGATAGCGGCATTGCGCCAGATCTACGGTAAGGCGGCCAAATTCAGCGCTCTCGCCATTCGCCATGTCCAGGTCGCTGGCCTGCCCGCTGATCTTGTCGAGCCCGCGCAAAACGGCCCCCGCCCCGACCGAGGCCATCTCTTGCGCGTGTGCCCCCCCGGCACAAAGCGCCAGCATCAGCCCGAGCCAGAGGGCTCTCATTTCGCGGCCCCATCCTCGGACCCCGAGACGAACTTCATCAGCAGGGACACAAGGCTGACCGACCCTTGGGTGAACTCGATCTCATCGCCCGGCTCAAAGTAAAACGGCGAGCCGCCGGGCATGATTTCAACGTAGTTGCCGCCAAGCAGCCCCTCTGACGAAATCGCGACCGCGCTGTCATCGGGAACGTTGATGCCCTCCAGCACGGTAAAGGCGGCACTTGCCCGATAGGTCGCGGGATCAAGATCAATACTTGTCACACGCCCGACCTTGACACCGGCAAGGCGGACATCGGTGCCAACACTCACGCCATCGGCACTGCGAAAACTCGCGCTTAGCTGATATTCGCTGCCGCCCCGGCTCAGGCCGGTGGTCTTGCCCGCGTAGACAAGGAATCCAAGGGCGACGGCCAAAACGACACCGCCAACCAATACTTCGGTTTTATTCTCAGACATGTACCCAACCTTATTCCGGGGACCAGGCCTCGTAATCGCTCCGCTCAACCGGGGCCACGCGCCGGATCGACCCGGCCGGCGCATAGGCCAACGGCGTTCCGGTCAGGTTTTCCTCATGCGGCTTTTCCCATGCCTTATGGGCGAGCGGCTTTTGGGTCGGCGGTTCGTTATAGGTGCGGTGCAGCCACCCATGCCAGTCAGGGTCGACACGTGTCGCCTCGCTCTCGCCATTGAAAATCACCCAGCGGCGCTTGTCGTCACGGGTTCGATAAAAGATGTTGCCCTGCGCATCCTCGCCCACTTTGACGCCCTTGCGCCATGTGTAAAGCTGAGTGTTGAGCGTCTGCCCGTTCCACCAAGTGACCGTACGCAACAGCGTCGTCAAAATGCCCATCCAAACCTCCGACAAAAGCTTGCCCTGATATGGCGGATTTGGCGGCAAAGGTCCAGTGCCGCATTATCGTCTTCGCCCCCCGGTCTTGCGGCGAATGGAACCACGCGTGCGGCAGACCAATAATTTTCGCCGAAAATCCTTGGTGTCATACAGACAAAAGGCCTGTGGTTTCCCACAG
>NZ_CAJXIP010000208.1 GCF_913054395.1 uncultured Roseovarius sp. | reverse complement strand
GGCTCGAACTCCCGACATCTTCGGTGTAAACGAAGCGCTCTACCAACTGAGCTAATCACCCGAGTGCGGGCGTATTAGCCAAGCCCGCCGCACAGTGCAAGAGGCTTTCTGCGCCTGCCTGCAAATCATTGCCAATCCGCCGCCCCGGATGCGGCTTAACGCATCAGGACGACCGGCACCTTGCAGGATCGGATCATCGCCGTGGTGGTCGAGCCGATGATCAGGCTGCGAATCCGGCTATGGCCATAGGCGCCCATCACCAGCATGTCGAAATCGGCCTCTTCCACCAGCTTGCCGAGCGCCGCGTCGGGCTGACCGGACACCACGCCGGTCTCGGCCACGATCCCTGCCGCCTCCAGCAGCGCGCGCGCATTTTCCAGGCCCCTCTTGACCTCGGGCGTCGGGCTTCCGACCGTGACCACATGCACCGACAACCCTGCAAAAATCGGGCTGCGTGCGATCTGATCCACCGCCTTCATTGCAGAAACGCCACCATCATAGGCAACCAGAACCTTTTCGATCGGCTCGAACGCGCGGGCGGCCACGACGACCGGCTTGTGACTGGCCCGCACGATCCGCTCAAGGTTCGATCCCAAGTGGCCTTTGGCAAAATCCGCCGCCTCGCCGCGCTTGCCGATCACGATCATCGCCGCGTCTGCTTCGATCTCGGCCACGGTTTCCACGATATCGCCATGGCGCAGGCGGGTGGTGATCTCGCTCACCCCGGCGCGTTCAACGATGCCATGGGCATCTTCAAGGATGGCCCTGCCACGATGCGCCACAAGCTTGGCGCGCTGCTCGTCCAGCGCCGCCAGTTCTTCCAGCAACGCACTCCGCGCGCCAAGCCTGATCGAGCCGGACAAATCGGCATTCTCGGCCCCCTCCCGGCGCCCGAGAACATGCAAAAGCTCGACCGGCGCATCGGTGCGCTCGGCAAACCAGGCAGCATGTTCGCAGACCGAGGCCGAATAAATCGAGCCGTCTACAAGGGCGATGATCTTGTCTGTCATGGGTTATCCCCCTCAATGCGCCATCAGCGTGTCTATGGCTCCGGGCTTATCATGGATCGCCAGCTTGTCGACGATGGTTTCGCTCGCCTCGTTCATTCCGACAATCTCGACCTCGGCGCCATCACGGCGGAACTTGAGGACCGCCATGTCCAGCGCCTGAACCGATGAAATATCCCAGATATGCGCGCCGCTCACGTCGATCACGACCTTCTCCAGCGCCTCCTTGAAGTCAAAGGCCTTCATGAAATCTTCGACCGAGCCATAAAACAGCTGCCCTTCCACACGATACGTCCGCACCCGCCCGTCGCTTGTGATGTCTGTGGCGACGCGGAACAATTGCGCGATCTTGCCCGCAAAGAAGATGCCCGACAAGAGCACACCGACCAGCACGCCAATCGCAAGGTTATGGGTATAGACAACCATCACCACGGTCGCGAGCATCACGATAGAAGAGGATCGCGGATGCGTGCGCAAATCCTTGACCGAAGACCAGCTGAACGTGCCGACCGAAACCATGATCATGATCGCCACAAGCGCGGCCATCGGGATGCGGCTGACCATGTCGCCAAGGCCGACCACGAGGATCAACAGGCACACACCGGCCACGAAGGACGACAGGCGCCCGCGCCCGCCGGATTTGACGTTGATGATCGACTGCCCGATCATTGCACAACCCGCCATGCCGCCGATAAACCCGGTCGCCGAATTGGCCAGCCCCTGACCGATGCATTCCTGATTGCGGTCCGATCTGGTGTCGGTCAGATCGTCGACGATATTCTGCGTCATCAGGCTTTCAAGCAGGCCCACGACGGCCACCGCGATCGAATAGGGCAGGATGATCTTCAGGGTCTCAAGGTTAAGCGGAATGTCGGGAATGAGAAAGATCGGCAAGGTATCGGGCAGCGCGCCCATGTCGCCGACCGTTCGCACATCAAGCCCAAGCAAAAGCGTCACCGCCGTCAGCACGATGATCGTCACAAGAGGTGACGGAACCGCCTTGGTCAGAAGCGGGAACAGATAGATGATGCACAGGCCTGCCGCCACCAGAAGATAGGTGATCCACGGCACGGCGCGCGGATCAAGCTCTGGCAGTTGGGCCATGAAAATAAGGATCGCAAGCGCATTGACAAAGCCGGTCATTACCGATTTCGACACATAGCGCATCACGAATCCAAGTCGAAAAATGCCGGCGCCGATCTGTAACAGCCCGGCAAGCACAGTCGCCGCCAAAAGATATTCAAGCCCGTAATCGCGCACCAGCGTGACCATCAGAACGGCCGTCGCGGCCGTCGCCGCCGAGATCATCCCCGGTCGCCCGCCGGTGATCGCGGTGATCACCGCAATCGAGAAACTGGCATAAAGCCCGACTTTGGGATCAACCCCGGCAATGATCGAAAAGGCAATCGCCTCGGGGATAAGCGCCAGCGCCACCACCAGTCCCGACAGAACGTCGCCCCTGATATTTCCCAGCCATTGACCACGATAGGCATCAAGTGAAATCATGTGAAATCCGTTCCTGGACAAGCCCGCCGCAACCGGCCCTGTCATGTCTGTGCAGTTTTACCTTCGGTGAAACGGCGCTCTGGCCGCAGCAAGAACCGCACGGGGTACACCCCGAGGTCCTGTTGATCGGGCGCAGCCTATAGCGCCACGCTCCGGCATTGCCAACCCCATGCGCGTGCAGTCCGCCCATGCGTGGCCGCAGGGCCGCACGGCTCAGGCCTTTGGCGCCACCAGATCGGGAAGTGTGAAGGCGTCATTGCTCAGCCCTCGTTTCTCGGCGGTGGCGCGCACCGCCTCTTGCAGACCCTTGCTGCGCTTGAGCAGTTTGACAAACCGCGCCTCGTCCAGAACCAACAGCGTCGAGGGGGCAATCGCGCGCACCTCGGTGCGGCGCGGCTTTTGCATCAGGATCGCCATCTGCCCGAACATGTCGCCCCGCCCAAGCCGCCAGGTCTGGTTCGCTGTCTCAAGCTCGACCGCGCCCGAGGCCACAAAGAACACGCTCTTGGGGGCGCTGTCCCTTTGAACAATCACGTCATCCTCATCGACATAGCGCGTGCGCAACGCCCGCGTCAGCCGCTTGAGGCTGCGTTCGTCAAGCCCGCTGAACAACTCGAACTGGCGCACCAGCTCTGCTTTTTGCACCGCAAGGTCAAGCTTGGGGCGCTCTTCGGCCTTAAGGCGGCGGACGTCAATCTCCTGCACAAGCGCGGTATATAGCTCGGAGCCGATAAGCCCGTCTTCGCGCATCGCCTCGTATTCGCGCGCCTCAAGCCGGAGCGCGGTGCGCCGGATGAAACGACGCTCAAGCTCTTCGGCATAGCCCGGATATTGCAGACGCAATCCCTCAAGCGCGGTCTCGACCCGCTCGATGCGCCGGGTCTGAAGCTCATGCAGCAACTCGGCCACGCGGCGCCCGTGAATGCGCCGGATGCGCTTGTCGATGAATCCGCTCAGGTCACGCAGGATAAGGCGCTGCGACAACAGCACCTCAAAGCGGTCCGCCGTCATCCGTGCCAGGGGCCCCGCCAGCCCGAGCCGGTTGTTGAGAACCACAGCCACGCGAAACGCCCGATCATAGCGCAGGCTCTTGCGGGCCGCGCGCTGATACCCTGTGCGCCCGCCGGTACGCGCCGCCTCTATCAGGCGATCCGCCTCGGTCAGGATTTGTTCCGACAGGCGCGCCGAAATCGCACGCTCGCGAAAGCGCGCCAGGATCGTGTCGCGCTCTGCCCCCGCAAGCGCGATCAGTCCAAGGGTGATCCGATCCCGGTCCGAGATCGCCGCATTGTCCTCGGCCGCCTTGACCGCGCCATCAAGGCGCTCGCCAAAGCGCTTGGCCTCCGAGCGCACGGTTTCCCTGGTCAGCTCGTAATTCTCCGACACCCGCGCCACATCCTCGCGCACTGTCTGAAGCGCGACGGCGACCACCTGATTGCTCAGCGCAGCATCGAGCGGCGACAACCGGTCAAGCCCAAGCCGCCCGATCACCCACCGCAGGGTCGTCCCCTGCACCAGAAGCGTGAACAGGGTAAAGCCGGTGGCCAGAATGCCGACCAGCCGCTTGACCTCAAGCGGCACGCGAAAGCTTTCGGTCACGGCAAGCGCAAGGGCCAATGTCACCGCCCCGCGCAGACCACCCCAGAGGATCGCGGCGCGGTACGGTCGTTCGACCACCGGCGACAGCCTGAGCGCCGACAAAAGCGGCATCAGCCCGAACAGGATCAGCGCGCGCGCCACGACCGCCGCCAGCGTCACCACCACGATCAGGATGAAATCGCTGGCCCGCACCTCTTCCAGCAGGCGCGGGATCAACAACGCCGCCAGGATAAAGATCAGGGCCCCGGCCCAATGTGCCAGGAGGTTCCACACCTCGCGCAGGTTGGCCCAGGCTACGGGCGGCAAACGCGCCGGTCCCGTCAGGTTTAGCGTTAGCCCCGCC
>NZ_CAJXIP010000207.1 GCF_913054395.1 uncultured Roseovarius sp. | reverse complement strand
AGGGGCTTGCCCCCTCCATCACCGCGCTCAGATCGCCTGTCGCAAAACGGATCAGCGGGTAATCGGGGTTCAGCGTGGTCACCACGACCTCGCCCACCTCGCCGGGGGCGACCGGGTTACCGGTGCCGGGGGTCACGATTTCGACGATCACGCCTTCATCGACGATCATCCCTTCCTGCGCGGGGCTTTCATAGGCGATATTACCCAAATCGGCGGTGGCATAGCATTGCAGACAGGCAATGCCGCGATCGGCATATTCCGCACGCAGCGACGGGAAAAGCGCCCCGCCCCCAACCGCCGCCCGTGTGATCTTGAGCGACAAGCCAAGCGCGTCGGCCTTATCCAGAATCACCTTGAGGTAATCCGGCGTACCGGCATAGGCCGTGACCCCGACGTCATGCGCCGCGCGCGCCTGAAGCTCGGTCTGCCCGGTGCCTGCGGGCAGTACGGCCGCCCCGACCGCGCGCGCGCCATTTTCAAAGATCATACCCGCCGGCGTCAGGTGATACCCGAAGCAGTTCTGCACGATATCGCCCCGCCCGACCCCGCAGGCATGCAGGAACCGGCCCATCCGCCACCAGTCATGCTCGGATCCACCGGGTTCGTAAATCGGTCCGGGCGATTGAAAAACATGAGCGAACCCATGGGCGGGCCGCGTCGTCAGCCCGCCAAACGGCATGGCATTTCCCTGCGCCTTGCCCAGATCGGATTTGCGCAGGACCGGCAACCGGGCCAGATCGGCAACCGTCGCAATCGCCGCCGCGTCCACATCACCTAGCGTCCCGCCATAGCCCGGCAAGGCCTGCGCCGCCGCAACCTGCGCTGGCAAGGCGCGCGATATCGCTTCTGCCCTCACCTCGGGGCTGCGCGTTTCAAGATCATCGAAATACTGGGTCATAGTCATATCCTTTGTCCGCCGCCTTACGTTGCGACAGCTTGACCAATTGATTGGAAAGGCCTCTTGGGCGAAGTTCCGCATACCACTGCATACAAATAATGCGATGGCGCATGAGTTCCGAGGACCCGACCATGAGTAAAGCGCAGATGTCTACCGCACCCGATCTGGTCGAAATTGATTCCCGGATCAGATTTGACGATACGCTGCAAATCATGGAGGCCGATTTTTCCGACTTTCATTTTGACAGCAGCGAAGTGGTGAACCGCTTTTATGACCGCCTTGAACGGCGTATTGCCGACAGCGGCGAAGAGCTTTGGTTCTTTCTGGTCAATCTCAACGAAACCCGGATCGACCCGGTCGCCTGGACCGCCTATTCGCGGCGCGGCAAGGCGCTGAACATGGCGCATTCCATGGGGTCGGTCCGCTTTGACGCCTCTGACGTCACCCGCCGCCAGATCGAGCGTGCGGCCAATACCGAGGCCTTTGACCCGAACCTTTTCTCGGATCGCTATGCCGCCATTGCACGTATCAGGGAGCTGCCCAGCAAACGCCGCAAGCGGCTGATCCACGCGCCCAACCACACCCTGGCCGATTTTCTCGGCCGCCTGTCGTTCGACCCCGAAACCGTGATTATGCATGTCGATTTTTCGCATTTCACCTTTCACCACAGCAGGGACGTCAACGACTTTTACGACTACATCGAAGAGCGCATCAAAGAGAGAGATCGCAAATGGTTCTTTCTGGTGGACATGAACGGCTGTCAGATCATGCCCGCGGCCTGGATCCAATACGCCCACCGCGGCAAACGCCTTAACATCGCCGCCTCTCTGGGCTCGGTGCGCTATGCCGCCGGATCGGAAACCGAGGCCGACATTCGCCTTCGGGCGGAAAGCCAGGGCTTTCGCCCCAACATCTGCAACACCCGCGAAGAGGCGCTCGAGCTGATCGAGGCATTGAGAGCTGAGCTGACGCAAGGCTGATCTCTTAGCTCAGCCAACGCTTGCGGCGGCGATAGCTGCGCACGTCGCGGAACGATTTGCGGCCCTCGTCCGACATGCCCAGATAAAACTCTTTCACATCCGGGTTTTCGCGCAGGTCCTTGGCCGGACCATCCATAACGACCCGTCCCGATTCCAGGATATAGCCATAATGCGCAAACCGCAGGGCTACGTTGGTGTTTTGCTCGGCCAGAAGAAAGGTATAGCCTTCTTCTTCGTTGAGCGTCTTCACGATGTTGAAAATCTGCTCCACAAGCTGCGGTGCAAGCCCCATGCTTGGCTCATCGAGCAGGATCGTCTCGGGGCGGCTCATCAGGGCACGGCCAATGGCAACCATCTGTTGCTCGCCCCCCGAGGTATAGCCCGCCTGGCTTTTGCGACGCTCTTTCAGGCGCGGAAAATACTCATAGACCTTGTTGAGATCCTCATCGATCTCTCCCCGCGACGAGCCGCGCGTATAGGCGCCAGTCAGCAGGTTTTCCTCGACAGTCAGATGTTCGAAACAATGGCGCCCCTCCATAACCTGAATGACGCCCTTTTTCACAAGGTCAGAGGGCATCAGATCCTGCACGCGTTCGCCGCGATAGGTGATGCTGCCCTTGGTGACCTCGCCACGCTCGGACCTAAGCAGGTTCGACACCGCCTTGAGCGTGGTCGTCTTGCCCGCGCCATTGCCCCCCAAAAGGGCCGTGATCCCGCCTTTCGGCACCTTCAGGCTGACACCTTTCAGCACAAGGATGACGTGATTGTAGATCACCTCGATATTGTTGACCTCAAGAAGGGTCTCGTCACTCGGTCCTGCATCCAACATCCCGTGTCTCCGTCCCGGTCGGGCACTCGGCCCTGCTTTCATCTTTCCAAAAATACTCAAATTTCCCCGGCCGCCGCGATTGCTGCGGCCGGGGAAAATATCACTGGCTTAGCAGCCCGGCTCGATGCCGTTCTCGGCGGCATAAGCGGCCGAATCTTCTGCGACCAGCGGTGCGAGAATTTCCTGATCCGACTGGAAGTAATCGGTGATCAGGCTCCATTTGCCCGCATCGGCATCCCACTGCGCCACGGCGCCATAGCCGTTGCCGCCGTGGTTTTCACAGGTCACCTTGAACTCGGGGCCGAATTTCGGAAGGCCAAGCGCGGCCATTTTCGCTTCGGTCATCTCAAGGTTTTCCATGCCGTCGCGCATCATCGCAGGGGTGATCGCAGTGGTGCCATGCAGGTCCTGCGCGGTTTTCGCCGCTTCGGCTGCCAGCATCGCAGCATACATGCCCCGGTTATAAAGCGCGGTGCCAAGCTGATCGCCGGCCCCGGCGGCCTTGCCTGCATCCACAACATATTTCTGCAGATCGGCATAAACCGGGTAATCATCGCCCAGGTTATGGAAGGTCAGCGCCTTATAGCCATTCGCGCCCGCACCAGCAGGCAGCACGTCGTTTTCCGACCCCGACCACCAGATACCGATGAAGTTTTCCATCGGGAAACGGATGTTTGCGGCTTCCTGAACGGCAACCTGGTTCATCACGCCCCAGCCCCACATCAGCACGTAATCCGGCTTTTCGCGGCGAATCTGAAGCCATTGCGACTTTTGCTCCTGACCGGGGTGGTCAACAGGCAGCAAGGTCAGCTCGTAACCGTGCTTTTTCGCAAGCTCTTCCAGCGTGCGGATCGGCTCTTTGCCATAGGCAGAGTTGTGATAGACCAGCGCGATTTTCTTGCCGCTGATGTCACCGCCGTTGAGGTCAAGGATATGCGTGACGGCGTGGCTTGCCCCATCCCAATAGTTGGCGGGATAGTTGAAGATATTGCGGAATACTTCGCCGTTCTTGGCCGAGGTCCGGCCATAGCCCATCGAGTGCAGCGGAATGTTGTCCGAGGTCACCTTGGGGATCAGCTGATAGGTAATGCCGGTCGAGAGCGGCTGATAGACAAGCGCGCCCGAGCCTTTGGTCGACTCGTAGCATTCCACACCTTTTTCAGTGTTATAGCCGGTCTCGCATTCGACGATGTTGACCTTCTCGCCGTTGATACCGCCATCGCGCTCGTTCAGCAGCGTGAAATAGTCGATATAGCCATCCGCAAACGGAATGCCATTGGCCGCATAGGGCCCGGTGCGATAGCTCAGCGCGCTGAATGTCAGATCAGCCAGCGCCGGCCCCGCAGCCATCACAGCCGCAATCGCGGCAGTTGCCAGTTTGAATTTCATCGGTTTATTCCTCCCTTGGTTTTTGTCCGATGGTTGTCGCAGGGCGGGATCTTGCCCGCCGTACTCCTGTGCCTGCCCCTAGTGCGGGAAAGGCCAAAGCCGTAGTTTTTCCTTGGCCACGCGCCACAATTGCGCAAGCCCGTGCGGTTCGGCGATCAAGAAGATGATGATCAGCGCCCCCACAATGATGAATTCAAGATGCGCCGCAAGATCGGTGGGCCACCCCATGCCGCCAACCAGCGCGTTTTTCAAAAGCACCGGCAGCAGCACAAGGAATGCCGCGCCCGCAAAGCTTCCAAAGATCGAGCCAAGACCGCCGATGATCATCATGAACAGGACGAGGAAGGATTTGTTGATGCCGAACACCTC
>NZ_CAJXIP010000206.1 GCF_913054395.1 uncultured Roseovarius sp. | reverse complement strand
CCATCGCCGAAACCATCGCCTCACGCGCCTCAGCCCGCAGCAAGGTTGTTGCATTATGATCCAAATAGGCGCGCATCAGGCCTTTTCATCCGCCACTTCGTCCACAACAGAAAACAAGGTAGGTACGGCCGGGCATGGCGCCAAGTCGTTCTCCACAATATCGGACAAACGGGTCTGATGCAGGAACACATAGACCTGCGCGCTCAACCCCTCCCAAAGGCGGTTGGCCATGGATTGCGCGCGCGACCCACACGCTCCGCCCGAAGCACCAGCCCCCTTGTGCAACGCATCCACTGTCTCATCTACCGCCGCAAGGATATCGGCCACCCTGATCTCTGACGCGGGCCGCGCAAGGCGATACCCGCCCCCCGGACCGCGCACCGAAGCGACCAGTTCCGCACGGCGCAGCTTGACAAAGAGTTGTTCCAGATAGGGCAGCGAAATATCCTGGCGCCGCGACACCTCGCCCAGTGTTACCACCGCGCCGTCCGGCTGAAGCGCGATATCCACCAGCGCAACCATTGCGTATCTGCCCTTTGTGCTCAGTTTCATTGGCTCTCTCCCCTGCGAACAGATTGACCTTGCGCACCGCAAGGCTTATCTCCCTTTGAGCCATTATGGCCCCGGTCGCAATTTAGAACGCTTCTAAGGTGCTTGAGCGATTTCGTCAAGAATATCGCGCGCGCCTCTCAATAAGGATAAAGGGAACACATGCCCGAGGTAATTTTTCCCGGCCCGGAAGGCCGTCTCGAAGGCCGCTACCATCCCCAAAAAGAAAAAGATGCCCCGATTGCGATCGTGCTCCACCCGCACCCGCAGTTTGGCGGCACGATGAACAACAAGGTTGTCTACAACCTGCACTACGCCTTTTACAACATGGGCTTCACTGTTCTGCGCTTCAACTTCCGCGGCGTCGGGCGGTCTCAGGGTGAATATGATCAGGGCGTGGGCGAATTGTCCGATGCGGCCTCGGCACTCGATTACCTGCAATCAATGAACAACAACTCCAAGCATTGTTGGGTTGCGGGCTTTTCCTTCGGGGCCTGGATCGGCATGCAGCTGTTGATGCGCCGCCCCGAGATCACCGGCTTCATCTCGGTCAGCCCGCCGGCCAATATGTATGACTTCTCGTTCCTCGCACCCTGCCCGGCCTCCGGCCTGATCATCAACGGCAGCGCCGATCGCGTCGCACCGCCTGCCGATACCACGGCACTGGTCAACAAACTGCATGAACAACAGGGCATTACCATCACCCATGAAGAGGTGGAAGGCGCCGGGCATTTCTTTGAACCGCCGCATATGGAACCGATGATCGGCAGCGTGACATCCTACGTCAAACGCCGCCTGACCGAGAATTCGCGGTAACAGGGGGCCTAAACGATGGGTGTCACCGAAGATCTGGCCGACGAACTCGCGCGGGATGTGATCAAGGCGATCGAGGCAACCGGCGACGAAGATCTTGTCGCCGAGATTCAAAAGGTGCTCGGCGCCGGGTCGCAGACGGCGGAAGAGGCCTTTCTGACGGCCGTGCGGGTCCGTCGCGCCAATATCAAGGCACGCGCCCACCTGGTCGAGAAGCTGAAAAAGTTCAAAGCGGCGAAAGAGGCGCAACAGACCTCGGGCGAATAGGCCCGAGTGCGCGACAAACGGTGTTGTGGGCTTCACCCGCCCGACGCCAAGCCGCAACCTGTCCCACGGATAAAACAAAGGCCCCAGCCGAACCCGGCACGGGGCCTTTGATCATTCTACGCCCGCAGACGAGCGCCGCTTGGGTCAAACGGCGGTTCGTGCAGGATACGTGCATTGTGCGGGCGCCCAAGCACCATCACCTCGACCTCGTCACCCGGCACCGCGCCTTTGACATAGCCGAGCGCAAGGCTCATGCCGACGCTATAGCCATAGGTGCCCGAGGTGACCCGACCGATGCCCTTGCCATCCTTCATGATCGGCTCGCCACCGGTGGCGTCGGCGTTCGAGGCGCTGACATCCGCCTCGTCCAGATGCAACAGCACCAACATCTCGCGCGGAGCCTTGGCAAGAACCGCCTCCAGGGCAGGTTTATTCAGGAAATCCTTGTCCATCTTGCACAGGCCCGAAAGCCCAACCTCTTGTGGCCAGTATTCGGGGCTGTATTCGCGGCTCCACGAGCCATAGCCCTTTTCGACCCGCATCGACATCAGGGCACGGCTTCCGACCGGGCCCGCGCCGATCTCTTTGCCCGCCGCCAGAAGGGCGTCGTACAATTGCGCCTGATCGCCGGTGGCGCAATGCAATTCCCACCCCAGATCGCCGGTAAAACTCACGCGCAGGGCAACACAGTCGACCCCGCCCAGGGTAATGCGCTGTGAGCGCATGAAGGCAAAATCATCCGTCGCCAGCGAGGCATTGGTCAGGCGCTGCAACATCTCGCGCGATTTCGGCCCGGCCACGTTGAACCCGCAGACCGCATCCGTCAGGCTTTCAAACGTGGTGCCCTCCGGCAGGGGAACGGCATCGAAGAACCGCTTGTGATAGCGCTCGGCCATGCCCGATGAAATCACCCAGAATTCATCCTCGGCAAGTCGGGTCACGGTGGCATCCCCGGCGATCCCGCCACGCACCCCGATCAGCGGCGTCAGACAGGACCGCCCCACCGCGCGCGGCATCCGGTTGGCAAAGACCGCGTTCAGCCACTCCTCGGCCCCCGGTCCCTTGACGCGATACTTGGCAAAGTTCGAGATGTCGATGATCCCTGCCCGTTCGCGCAGCATGCGGCATTCCTCGCCCACCGGCGCCCACCAGTTCTGACGTGTAAAGCCGTTGGTATCGACCGTGTTCGCCTCGGGTGCGAACCATAGCGGGTGTTCCCAACCGTAGTTGAGGCCAAACACCGCCCCCATTTCCTTTTGACGCGCATAGGCCGGTCGTGTGCGCAACGGGCGACCGGCGCTGCGTTCCTCGTTGGGGTAGTGGATCGCAAAGCGGTGGGCATACTGATCCTGCACCTTGGCCTTTACGAACGTCTTGTCGTTGGCCCAAAGGCCAAAGCGTGCGATATCCCAGGCGAACATGTCATATTCCATTTCGCCAGTGGTGATCCACTGCGCCACCATCAATCCCATGCCCGCCGATTGGCTAAAGCCGGGAATGATGCCGCCGCACATGAAATAATTGCTCAGCTCGGGCACCGGCCCAAGGATCACGTTGCTGTCAGGCGACCAGATCATCGGTCCGTTGATCACCCGCTTCACGCCTGCCTCGGCAGCGAGCGGAATGCGATCCATCGCGCGCATCACGTTATCCATGATCCGGTCAAGGTCGTCGGCAAAAAGCTCGTGCGCGAAGTCAAGCGGCGTACCGTCTTCGGCCCAGAACTTCATATCCTGTTCGTAGGCGCCGATCAAAAGGCCCTTGCCCTCCTGACGCAGGTAATATTCGCCGTCGCGATCCGCCACCGAGGGCAACCGGCGATCCATCGCGGCTATCTCGGCAATGGTTTCGGTCACGAAATACTGGTGCTCGGTCGGTTGCAGCGGCACCTGAATGCCCGCCAAAGCCGCCACCTCGCGGCCCCAGAGGCCGCCGGCGTTGATCACCCACCGGGTTTTGATGTCACCCTTGGGCGTGCGCACGATCCATGTGCCATCGGGCTGTTGCTCGGTGCCGGTCACCGGCGTAAAGCGGTTGATCTCGGCCCCCCTCTGACGTGCACCGGCTGCATAGGCATTGGTCACGCCGGAGGGATCGACATTGCCGCCATCGGGTTCCCACATGATACAGCGGATGCCGTCGAAATTGACCAGCGGATGAAGCCGCTCGGCCTCGTCACGGGTCACCTCGTGGAAATTCATCCCGTAAAGCTTGGCCTTGGCCGCTTGCAGGCGAAGCTGATGCTCGCGGTTCTCGGTCTGGGCCAGGTAGAGAGAGCCGGGTTGAAACACGCCGCAGGACTGGCCGGTTTCTTCCTCAAGGCTGTTATAGAGGTTCATCGTGTAATGCTGAAGGCGGCTGATGTTGGCGCTGTCGTGCAGGCCGTGAATATTGGCCGCCGCGTGCCATGTGCTGCCGCTCGTCAGCTCATCGCGTTCCAGCAGGACCACATCGGACCAGCCCAGCTTGGTCAGGTGATAAAGGATTGAGCATCCGATTACGCCGCCGCCGATCACGACTGCCTGTGCATGGGTCTTCATGGGACATCCCTTGGTTATATCTGCCCAACATCCTGCGCATGCCTCCCCCGCTCTACACGTCCGTTTCCGACATGAATTGTCGCGGTGATGAAAAAGCCGAAAAAGTTTTCGACGGATTTCGATCCGGATTTCGCCCCGTCGAAGATCAGGGCGCTTTCGTCCCCCATTGCATGGAAACGACATATCCTGTCGTATGCGGCAAAGCCTGGCGCCTGTGCGCCACGAACATTGAACCGAAGATGTCCAAAGGAGAGCTGCCATGAAAACCACCACCCGTGTTGTCGTGATCGGCGGCGGTGTCCTCGGCTGTTCGGTGCTTTATCACCTGACCAAGCTGGGCTGG
>NZ_CAJXIP010000205.1 GCF_913054395.1 uncultured Roseovarius sp. | reverse complement strand
CGCCTGGACCCTGCAAAAGGCCAATGGCGGCCGCGGCGTCCTTATGGGTGGCGTGCCCGGTGTGGGCCCGGCCCGCGTGATCGTGATCGGTGGCGGTGTCGTCGGCACCCATGCCGCCAAGATCGCCGCCGGTATGGGTGCGGATGTCACCGTGCTTGACCGCTCACTGCCGCGTCTGCGCTATCTTGATGACGTCTTTGGCGGCACCTTCAATACCGGCTACTCCTCGGCCGGCCTGTTGGAAGAGCTGCTGCCGCTGGCCGATATGGTGATCGGCGCGGTGCTTATTCCCGGCGCCGCCGCCCCCAAACTTGTGCGCCGCGATCAGTTCGGCATGATGAAGCCCGGCGCGGTCCTTGTCGACGTGGCAATTGACCAGGGCGGTTGCTTTGAAACCTCGCGCGCAACCACCCACCAAGACCCGATCTATGAGATCGACGGCATCATGCACTACTGTGTGGCCAACATGCCCGGCGCGGTCGCGCGCACGTCGACGCTGGCGCTTGGCAATGCCACCATGCCGTTCATGCTGGCCCTGGCCAAAAAGGGCTGGAAACAGGCCTGCGCCGATGATCCGCACCTGTTGAACGGTCTGAACGTGCATGCCGGTCAACTCACCTATGAGGCCGTCGGCACCGCTCTGGGGATGAAAACCGTTGATCCGAAATCCCTGATCTGACCCGGAACAGCACCCCCGGCCAATACCCGCCGGGGGCGCTCAACCACATAACGGATCAGGCAGCAGTCTTTCACCATTCCCAAAATACTCAAAAAACGGCGCGCCCCTCAGGGCGCGCCGTCTTGCTTATACATCGCACGGTCCAACGCCCTATTGCGATGCGATCATCTCGGCCTGTTTCACAATCACCTCGGCCTGCTTGATGCTGGCAATATCCACCAGGCGCCCCTTATAGGTGGTCGCGCCCTCGCCGCGCGCCTTGGCAGCCTCCATCGCCTCCAGGATCTCGCGCGCCTCGGTCACCGCTTCGTCGGAAGGCGTGAAAATTTCGTTCGACAGCGCGATTTGCTTGGGATGAATCGCCCATTTCCCAACCATTCCAAGGGTGGCCGACCGGCGCGCCTGCGCCCGGAAGCCTTCGTCGTCGCTAAAGTCGCCAAACGGGCCATCTACCGACAAAAGCCCGTGCGTGCGACAGGCCGCAACAATCGCCGTCTGTGCCCAATGCCAGGGATCGGACCAATGCCGCTGGCCCTCATGAAGCATATAGTAATTTTCCTGCGTGCCGCCGATACCCGTGGTCGACATGCCCATCGACGCCGCGAAATCCGCCGCGCCAAGGCTCATTGCCTGAAGCCGGGGGCTGGCGGCGGCGATTTCCTCGACATGGGAAATCCCGGCGGCGGATTCGATGATCACTTCAAAGCTGATCGGCTTTTGTCGCCCCTTCGCGGCCTCGATCGAGGTCACCAGCGCATCCACCGCATAAATATCCGCTGCACAGCCCACCTTGGGGATCATGATCTGATCAAGCCGGTCGCCCGCCTGCTCCAAAAGATCAACCACGTCGCGATACCAGAACGGAGAATCCAACCCGTTGATCCGCACGCTGAGATATTTCTTGCCCCAGTCAACCGTATTGATCGCCTCGATCGTGTTCTTGCGCGCGATGTCCTTGTCGCTGAGAGCAACGGAATCCTCAAGATCGATATTGATGACATCCGCCGCGCTGGCCGCCATTTTCTCAAACAGTTTGGTGTTGGAGCCGGGGCCGAACAGCTGACAGCGGTTGGGCCGGGCGGGGGCAGGAGGTTGCAGGCGAAAACTCATGTCATGTGACTCCGTGGTTAAGGAAATTGCGTATATGTTGCGCCATTGGTTATGAAATTGCGCGGGCATTCGCAAGCCGCTTTTCCTTCGCCCAAATCAACCGCTACATCGACATATGATAGAAGAAATTTCGAAAACTTACTTCTTTTGTCGAAGGATCATATCCAAATGCTCCGTTATACAGAGATTTAGGAAGAAAATCGCGCCCAATTCGTAGGAAGTTGCCGGGAACCCGATGCCTTGGAAGGACACGCCGTGATCGAGACACCCTATCTTCTGTTTCTGGGCGATGCGCCCGACATGCTGGCCGCCAAGGTCGCCATTGGCATCCGTGACTGGCGCCCGGAAAACGCTGTCGGGCAATTTCGCCTGCCCGGTTGCGGCGCCGATCTGGGGCTGACGGATATGACCCTGGCCGAGGCCAAGGCTGCCGGAGCCAAAACCCTGGTGATCGGCGTCGCCAACCGTGGGGGGCTGATCAGCAAGGAGTGGAAGAAGGTGCTGGTGACGGCGCTGGAAGAAGGGTTCGACCTGGCGGCCGGCCTGCACAACCTGTTGCGTGATGAGCCCGACCTTCGGGCCGTGGCAGAGGCGACGGGCCGCACCCTTCATGATGTACGCGTGCCCTCCGTCAGCTATCCGATTGCCGATGGCACGAAACGTCGCGGCAAGCGCTGCCTTCCCGTCGGCACCGATTGCTCGGTCGGAAAGATGTATACCGCCATGGCGATGGAGCGTGACATGATCGCCCGCGGCATGAAGGCCACGTTTCGGCCGACGGGTCAGACCGGTATTCTGATCACCGGTGATGGCGTGCCGCTTGATGCGGTGGTGGCCGATTTCATGGCCGGGGCGGTGGAATGGCTGACGCCAGACAGTGACGACGATCACTGGGACCTGATCGAGGGCCAGGGCAGCCTGTTCCACGTCTCGTTTTCGGGCGTGACAATGGCCCTTATACATGGCGGCCAGCCGGATGCGCTTATCCTGTGTCATGAGCCAACGCGCGCCCACATGCGCGGCCTGCCGGATTACGCCCTGCCAACGCTTGAGGCGCTGCGTGACATGGCGCTTCCGATTGCGCGCGTGGCGAACCCGGCTTGTCAGGTGGTCGGCGTTTCCGTTAACACCCAACACATGAGCGAGGATGAGGCGCGCAGCTATTTGGCCAGTATAGAGACTGATCTGGGGCTACCAGCCACCGACCCCTATCGGTTTGGCGCGGCCAAGCTTGTGGATGCGCTGGCAAACATCTGATCCGTCGGCGACGCGGTGCTGGCCGGGGATTTGAGTATTTTGGGAAAGATGAAAGAGCTGAGCCATGCAGATTGACGTAACCCGCGACGTGTTCAAGCTGGCACAGGTCTTTACCATCAGCCGGGGATCGCGCACCGAGGCAAAGGTTCTGACCGTGCGGATCACCGAGGGCGGTGTGACCGGATGGGGCGAATGTGTGCCCTATGCACGCTACGGCGAAACCCTTGAAAGCGTCACCGAAGAAATCAGCGGCCTGCCCGACAGGATAACGCGCGCGGCGCTTTACGATCTGTTGCCTGCAGGGGCCGCGCGCAACGCGGTGGATTGCGCGCTCTGGGATCTGGAGGCCAAGCAGACCGGCAAGCGGGTATGGCAGCTGGCCGGTTTGCCGCAGCCGGGCCCCGAGATCAGCGCCTATACGCTGTCGCTCGACAGTCCCGAGAAAATGCAGGTACAGGCCGCGCAGAATGCCCATCGTCCGCTGTTGAAGATCAAGCTGGGCACGCCCGACGACATGCCCCGCCTCGAGGCCGTCCGACAGGGCGCGCCGGATGCGACGATCATCATTGACGCAAATGAGGGTTGGACCGCCGAGGTTTATGCCGATCTTGCGCCACATCTTCTGCGGCTTGGGGTGGCATTGGTGGAACAGCCGCTGCCCGCAGGCAAGGACGCCGCGTTGATCGGCATGGAACGCCCGGTGCCGGTTTGCGCGGATGAATCCTGTCATGATCGCGCCAGCCTTGCCGGATTAAAGGGCAAATACGATGTGGTGAACATCAAGCTCGACAAGACCGGCGGATTGACCGAGGCGTTGCGCCTGCGTGAGGCGGCACTGGCAGAAGGCTATAGGGTCATGGTTGGCTGTATGGTGGGTAGTTCCCTGGCAATGGCGCCAGCGACGCTGGTGGCGCAGGGGGTGATGGTGACCGATCTCGACGGGCCGTTGTTGCTGGCCGAGGATCGGGACGTACCGCTGACCTTTGACGAGGACGGCGTACACCCCCCCAGCGCGGCGCTTTGGGGGTAAGTCATGAGGGACCGTTGGGCGGTGATTTCCGACGTCCATGGCAACGTGGACGCGTTGAAAGCGGTGTTGGCCGAGATTGATCGGTTGGGCTGTTCCCGCATCCTGAACCTCGGCGATCACGCCAGTGGGCCGTTGGCGGCAGCGGAAGCGTTGGATGTGCTGATGGCGCGGGATGACATGATCTCGATACGCGGCAACCATGACCGGTATCTTTTGAATCCACCGGAGACGCTGGGCCCATCAGATGCGGTGGCGGCAGCACAGTTGACGAACGCCCACAAGGCATGGCTTGCGGCGATGCCTGCCACCGCCTTGGTGGAGGGTGTCTTCCTGTGCCATGGCACACCGGACAGTGACGAGACCTATTGGCTGCACGATGTGACGCCGCAAGGCGATTTGGTGGATCGCAGCGGTACAGTTGTGGCGACACTGGCGGCAGCTGCGCCCGCGGAAGCGAAGGTTCTACTG
>NZ_CAJXIP010000204.1 GCF_913054395.1 uncultured Roseovarius sp. | reverse complement strand
GGGCGGTGGATGTGGTGAGTGGCGGATTTGAGTATTTGGGGCAAAAAGAAGCTGTGGGTTTGTGTTTGTTGCCATGGGGCGAATGTGATGGGGTGTAGTGATGACATGTATCACTAAATTGAATGCGGCTAATCCCATGCGTTTGTGCAAGAGTGGCGTTTCTTGAAGACCGCCCTGATTTGGGCGGGGACGATATAGCCGTTAGACGGAGCGAAGCATTCAATGCCGACCATGATTGAAACAGAGTATACAGGTGAAATTACTTGGCTTGGGCATGTGCCTGCTGACGGGGGATTGCGGGCCAATGCTGTTTCGCGGCTGGAGCTTGGCTTTGATGGCGATGCAGGTGCGCGGCATGCGGGGGTAAACCGTGCGTCCTGTGTGCGGGTGAAGAACCTCTATCCGCAGGGCACTGAAATTCGCAATGTTCGGCAGCTGACCATCCTATCCGAGGAAGAACTGGCGCTGATTGCTGCTGATATGGGAATGGAGTGGGTCTACCCAGAACACCTAGGTGTTTCGATTGTCGTGCGCGGCATTCCTGATTTTACCTTTGTGCCGCCGTCTTCGCGTTTGCAGGGGCCTGATGGCACCACTGTGGTTGTTGATACAGAGAACCGTCCCTGCATTTTCCCGGCCAAGGAAATTGAAAAAGATCACACCGGATTTGGGCCAAAATTCAAACCTGCGGCAAAGAACCGGCGGGGAATCACTGCCTGGGTTGAACGGCCAGGTGGGTTGGCTGTTGGCGATGCCTTGCGACTTTTTATTCCAGATCAGAGACCCTGGGCGCCATAAAAATACCGCCAGACTACATACATCTTTGAATCCGCAGCCCTGAGCTGTGGAGACGCCGTTTCGCGTCCTGAAAATGTCGGAAATCATGCGATACAAGGACGCAGGGAGGGCTATGGCTTGACGCATGCCGGCAATTGTATGCCGCAAAAAGTTCAACATCTAAGATCAGGGACTAGGGACATGAGCTACAAGAGCGATATTGAGATTGCACGGGAAGCGCAGAAGCGTTCGATCCAATTGATTGGTGAGAAGCTGGGCATTCCGCGTGATGACTTGCTGCCCTATGGCCACGACAAAGCCAAGGTCAGCCAGTCCTTCATCAACTCGGTTCAGGATCGGACCGATGGCAAGCTGATCCTGGTCACTGCGATCAACCCAACGCCAGCCGGTGAAGGCAAGACAACCACGACTGTTGGTCTGGGCGATGGTTTGAACCGTATCGGCAAGAACGCCATGGTTTGTATCCGCGAAGCGTCGCTGGGTCCAAATTTTGGTATGAAGGGTGGCGCTGCTGGTGGCGGCTATGCGCAGGTTGTTCCGATGGAGGACATGAACCTGCACTTTACCGGTGACTTCCACGCGATCACATCTGCCCACTCGCTGCTGTCGGCGATGATCGACAACCACATCTATTGGGGCAACGAACAGGATATCGACGTGCGCCGGGTTGTGTGGCGTCGTGTGGTCGACATGAACGACCGCGCGCTGCGTCAGATCAACGTTTCGCTTGGCGGTGTGGCCAATGGTTTCCCGCGCGAGGGCGGGTTTGACATCACCGTGGCCTCTGAGGTCATGGCGATCCTGTGCCTTTCGCTGAACCTGAAGGATCTGGAAAAGCGTCTTGGCGACATGATCGTGGCCTATCGCCGCGACCGCTCGCCGGTATACTGCCGCGATATCAAGGCACAGGGCGCAATGACCGTGCTTCTGAAGGATGCGATGCAGCCCAACCTTGTGCAGACGCTGGAAAACAACCCGGCCTTCGTGCATGGCGGCCCGTTCGCCAATATCGCGCATGGCTGTAACTCGGTGATCGCGACGACGACCGCCCTCAAGATCAGCGACTATGTCGTCACCGAGGCCGGCTTTGGCGCCGATCTTGGCGCTGAGAAATTCATGAACATCAAGTGCCGCAAGGCCGGGCTTGCACCGGATTGCGTGGTTCTGGTCGCGACCGTGCGGGCGATGAAGATGAACGGCGGCGTGGCCAAGGCCGATCTTGGCGCCGAGAATGTCGAAGCTGTCAAGGCGGGCTGTCCGAACCTTGGCCGCCACATCGAAAACATCAAATCCTTTGGTGTGCCGGTTGTCGTGGCGATCAACCATTTCGTCACCGATACCGATGCCGAAGTGGAAGCGGTGAAAGCATATGTTGCCAGCCATGGTGCCGAGGCGGTTCTGTCGCGCCACTGGGAACTCGGCTCGGAAGGGTCGGAGCCGCTGGCACGCAAGGTGGTCGAAGTGGCCGAGGCGGGCAATGCCAACTTTGCCCCGCTTTACGCCGACGAGATGCCGCTTTTCCAGAAGATGGAAACCATCGCCAAGCGGATCTATCGCGCGGATGAGGTGATTGCGGACAAGAAAATCCGCGATCAGCTCAAGGCCTGGGAAGAGCAGGGCTATGGCAATCTGCCGATTTGTATGGCCAAGACGCAGTATTCCTTTACCACTGACCCAGGCGTGCGCGGTGCGCCGACCGGGCACTCTGTGCCTGTGCGCGAAGTGCGCCTGAGCGCCGGTGCAGGGTTTATCGTTGCTGTCTGCGGTGAGATCATGACCATGCCGGGCTTGCCGAGCAAACCGGCGGCGGAGAATATCCAGCTTAACGATAACGGTCAGATCGAAGGTCTGTTCTAAGACAAAGGCGCGTGGGTTATACCCACCCTGCGGAATCTATGTAGGGCGGGTGTAACCCACCACGCGAGAAGGAAATATGATGACGGCGCAGATTATCGACGGCAAGGCCTTTGCGGCCACGATCCGGGACAAGGTGGCGGGCCATGTGGCGCGGCTCAAGGCGGATCACGACATTGTCCCCGGCCTTGCGGTCGTGCTTGTGGGCGAAGATCCGGCTAGCCAGGTTTACGTGCGCTCCAAGGGCAAGCAGACCGTCGAAGTGGGCATGCAATCCTTTGAGCACAAGCTTGACGCGGACACATCCGAGGCCGATCTTCTGGCGCTGATCGAGCGGCTTAACGGTGATCCGGCGGTGCATGGCATCCTTGTGCAATTGCCTTTGCCAAAGCATCTGGACGAAGACCTTGTGATCAACTCGATTGATCCGGCCAAGGATGTGGACGGGTTTCACATTTCCAACGTGGGATTGTTGAGCACCGGGCAGAAATCCATGGTGCCCTGCACGCCGCTTGGCTGTCTGATGATGCTGCGTGATTACCATGGCTCGTTGTCGGGAATGGATGCGGTCGTGATCGGACGCAGCAATATCGTTGGCAAGCCGATGGCGCAGCTGTTGCTTGGCGACAGCTGTACCGTGACGATCGCCCATAGCCGCACCAAGAACATCGCCGATGTGGTGCGCCGCGCGGATATCGTTGTCGCCGCAGTGGGCCGCCCCGAGATGGTGCCGGGCGACTGGATCAAGCCGGGCGCAACAGTGATTGACGTGGGCATCAACCGGATCGACGCGCCTGAAAAGGGCGAGGGCAAGAGCCGCCTTGTGGGCGATGTCGATTTCCCGAGCGCGTCCAAGGTGGCCGGGGCGATTACCCCGGTTCCGGGCGGGGTGGGGCCGATGACCATTGCCTGTCTGCTGGCCAATACCGTGACGGCGTGCTGTCGCGCCAACGGGCTTGATGAGCCTGAAGGGCTTACGGCCTGAGCCGACCCGACAATTGAAACCGAAAAACCCCCGGCGAGATCCTTCGCCGGGGGTTTTTCGTGAGAGGGGGCAGCGTGGGTTTCACCCACCCTGCGGCTTTGCAGGGCGACCTGTTTGGCGGGGCGGGATCACGCGCTGGCGCGTTCGACCCCTTCGTCGATGGCGGTGCGAAGTTTTCGTTCCAGCGTCTGGCGTTTACCTTCGGAGTGGAATTTGAGTCCGAACATATCCTTGACGTAGAAGGTATCGACCACCTGTTCGCCAAAGGTCGCGATCACCGCGCTGGCGATATAGACGTTGGCCGAGGCAAGCGTGCGCGTCAGATCATAAAGCAGGCCGGGACGGTCGCGGGTATCGACCTCGATGATCGTGTAGATTTCCGATCCGTCATTATCAAAGGTGATATGCGTCGGCACCTTGAAGGCGCGCTCGCGTTTCTTGAGCTTGTCGCGTGCCTTGATCGCGTCGCGCGGCACCACCTCGCCCTTGAGCGTTTTTTGGATCATCTGGCGCAGGCGCGGCAGGCGGTCTGATTCAAACGGGTGGCCATCGGCATCCTGAATCCAGAACACCGCCGTGGCAAAGCCGTCCTTGGATGTATAAGTGCGGGCATCGACCACATTGGCGCCGACAAGTGCAAGGGCACCGGCAAGGCGCGAGAAAATGCCGGGGTGATCGGCAAGCGCAAAACAGGCGCGCGTGGCATCGCGATCCTCGTCGATGGCGAGGTCAATGGCGATATCATCCTCATGCAGCCCGCGCAGAAGCCGGGCAAAGACCTCGTGGGCGGTGACGTGCAGGCCTTGCCAATAGGGCGGATAATGGCGGCTTGTTTCAAGCTTGAGGTCCTTGCTGTCCCAATCGCTCAGGGCCTCGCGCAGGTTGCGCTTGGCATCCGATCCGCGCT
>NZ_CAJXIP010000203.1 GCF_913054395.1 uncultured Roseovarius sp. | reverse complement strand
CAAGTCCCATCAGCGCATAGCCCATATGGGCAATTGAGGAATAGGCCATCAGCCGCTTGATGTCGGTCTGCCCGATCGCCGCCACGGCGCCAAGGAACATCGACAACAGGCTCAGCGCCGCCAGCACCTGCTGCCAGTCGCCGACCACACCGCCAAAGGCGTCATGCACAACCCGCGCAAACAGCGCCATCGCGGCCATCTTGGGGGCGGTGGCAAAAAACGCGGTGATCGGCGTCGGCGAGCCCTCGTAGACGTCCGGCGTCCACATGTGGAACGGCACGGCCGAAATCTTGAACGCCAGCCCCGAGATCACCATGACCAGGCCGATCAGAAGACCGATCGGCGCCTGCCCCTCGGCGGCGGCGATTATGCCGGAGAACAGCGTGGTCCCCGCATAGCCATAGGTCAGCGATGCACCATAAAGCAGCAAGCCGGAACTCAGCGCCCCCAGCACGAAATACTTGAGGCCCGCCTCGGTCGATTTGGCGCTGTCCCGGCGCAACGAGGCGACCACGTAAAGCGCCAGCGACTGAAGCTCGAGCCCCATGTAAAGCGCCATCAGGTCACCGGCGCTGACCATCACCATCATGCCAACCGCCGACAGGGCGATCAGGATCGGATATTCAAACCGCAGGATATCGCGGCGCGCCATATAGTCCTGTCCCAGCACCAGAACGGCGGCTGCGGACAAAAGGATCGTCACCTTGGCAAACCGGGCAAAGCCGTCGTCATTGAACATGCCGCCAAAGGCGGTGTTGGCGCCATGTCCGGTGGCACCGATCCACAGCGCCATGACGGCAAACAAGGCAGCGGTCAGCCAGACGAGCATGCCCGCCATCTTGTCCTTGCCCGTGTAGGCGACCAGCAACAGGGCGGCCAGTGCATAGACCGAGATCACGATCTCGGGCAGGATAACAGTCAGATCAGCCTGCATCTTCAGGGCCTCCGGTTCAATGCGATGTTTCGGCAACCTGCGTGGCGCTCTGCGCCACGGCCTGTGCCGTCTCATAGTTGGAAATCAGCGCCTCGACAGAGGGGCCGGTGATATCGGTGACAAGCCGGGGATAGACCCCGAGCAGCAACGTCATCACGACCAGCGGCGCAAAGATTGCCCGCTCGCGTTTGCTCATGTCGGTGATGGTCTTCAGGCTTTCCTTGATCAGGTCGCCCATCACCACCCGGCGATAGAGCCAGAGCGCATAAGCCGCCGAAAGGATCACGCCGGTGGTTGCCACTGCCGCCACCCAGGTGTTGACCTGGAAAATACCGACCAGCGTCAGGAACTCGCCGATAAAGCCCGATGTGCCCGGCAGGCCGACATTGGCCATGGTGAAGAACATGAAGATCAGCGCATAGGCCGGCATCCGGTTCACCAGACCGCCATAGGCGTCGATCTCGCGGGTGTGCATCCGGTCATAGATCACACCGACGCAGAGAAACAGCGCGCCCGAGATAAAGCCGTGGCTGACCATCTGGAAAATCGCGCCGTCAATGCCCTGCTGGTTGGCCGCGAATATGCCCATGGTGACATAGCCCATATGCGCCACCGACGAATAGGCGATCAGCTTTTTCATGTCTTCCTGCGCAAGGGCGACAAGCGACGTATAGACAATCGCAATCGCCGACATCCACAGGACCAGCGGCGTCAGAACCTCTGCCCCGATCGGGAACATCGGCAAGGAGAACCGCAGGAAGCCATAGCCGCCCATCTTGAGAAGGATCGCCGCCAGCACGACCGAGCCGGCTGTCGGGGCCTGTACGTGCGCATCGGGAAGCCAGGTATGCACCGGCCACATCGGCATCTTGACCGCGAAGCTGGCAAAGAAGGCCAGGAACATCAGGGTCTGCATGCCGCCGACGATGTGAACACCAAGGATCGAGAAACTGTCGCTGGCAAATTCATGCTTGAGCAGCGCCGCGATATCCGTGGTGCCCGCATCCGAGAACATCGCCACCATCGCCACCAGCATCAGCACAGAGCCAAGGAAAGTGTAGAGGAAGAACTTGAACGAGGCATAGATCCGCGCCTTGCCGCCCCAGATGCCGATGATCAGGAACATCGGGATCAGGCCAGCCTCGAAGAACAGGTAGAACAGGACCAGGTCAAGCGCCATAAACACGCCAAGCATCAGCGTTTCCAGAAGCAGGAAGGCGATCATGTATTCCTTGACGCGGTTGCTTACATTCCACGAGGCGGCAATCGTCAGCGGCATCATGAAGGTGGTCAGCATCACGAAAAGAACACTGATCCCGTCAACGCCCATCTTGTATTTCAGACCAAGCAGCCACTCGCGCTCTTCCACGAACTGAAAGCCGGTTTTCGAGGCATCAAAGTCAAACAGGATGAACAGCGACACCACGAAGGTCAGCGAGGTCGCGATCAGCGCCACCCATTTGGCATTTTTCTGCGCTGCCTCGTCCTCGCCGCGCAGGAAGATGGCCAGAATGGCCGCCGCAACCGCAGGGATGAAGGTGACAATGGAAAGAAGGTTGTCCATTAGTTTGCCCCTCCGAAGATCGTCATCCATGTCACCAGGACCGCAATCCCGATCACCATGGCGAAGGCATAGGTGAAGATATAGCCGGACTGTGCCCGGCCCGCGAGGCGGGTCAGACGGGGAATGAGCCCCATTGCCACACCGTTGAGGGATCCGTCGATGATATCGCCATCTCCGCGCTTCCAGAGCAGGGCCCCGAGGGCCTTGGCCGGGCGCACGAAGAGGAAGTCATAGATCTCATCAAAGTACCATTTGTTCAGCAGGAACAGATAGAGCGGCCGCTGGCTCTCTGCCAGTTTGCGGGGCATGCTGGGGTTCCAAATATAGAACCAGAGTGCCGTGACAAAGCCGAGAAGCATCGCGATGAACGGGCTGACCTTTACCCATGTCGGGGCATGGTGCGCATCGTCGAGCACGGTGCTGTCGGGATGCATGAAGATCGCACCCTCGGGGGCCATACCGTGATCCGCCATGATCGCCTCGCCGTGCCCGGTCTCTGCTGCGGCTGTATCATGACCGCTCGCGGCCTCGCCATGACCGGCATCAGCCGTGACTTCATGCACGGGCATGCCGAAGAATTTGTTGACCTGTTCATGGCTGCCAAAGAAGCTTCCGTACCAGACCATCCCCGAGAACACCGCGCCAAGCGCCAGCACGCCAAGCGGCACCAGCATGACCATCGGGCTCTCATGTGCATGCTCGTGCGTGTGCTTGTCGCCACGCGGCTTGCCAAAGAAGGTCAGGAAGATAAGCCGCCAGCTATAGAAACTGGTGAACAGTGCCGCGATGACCAGCATCCAGAAGGCATAGCCGCCCTGCGTGCCCGCCCATGCGCTTTCGATCACCGCGTCCTTGCTAAGGAAACCGGCAAAGCCGATATGGGTCAGCGGAATGCCGACACCGGTGATCGCCAGGGTGCCGATCATCATCGCCCAGAAGGTGTAGGGCAGCTTTTTGCGAAGCCCGCCGTAATTGCGCATGTCCTGTTCGTGATGCATCCCGTGAATAACGCTCCCTGCGCCAAGGAACAGCATCGCCTTGAAGAAGGCATGCGTCAGCAGGTGGAACATCGCCACCGAATAGACGCCGACACCGGCGGCCACGAACATATAGCCAAGCTGGCTACAGGTGGAATAGGCGATGACGCGCTTGATGTCGTTCTGCACAAGGCCCACGGTCGCCGCGAAAAACGCGGTGCTGGCGCCCAGAAAGACGATGAGCATCTTGGCCTCGGGGGCATATTCCATCAGCGGCGACATCCGGCAGACAAGGAAAACGCCAGCCGTGACCATGGTCGCCGCGTGGATCAGGGCCGACACCGGCGTCGGGCCTTCCATCGCATCCGGCAGCCATGTGTGCAGGAAAAGCTGAGCCGATTTGCCCATCGCCCCAATGAACAGTAGCACCGCGATCAGGTTGGCGGCGTTCCATTCGCTCCACAAGAATGTCAGCTGGGTTTCGGCCAGGGCGGGCGCGGTGGCAAAGATGTCGTCGAACTTGATGCTGTCGGTCAGGAAGTAGAGCGCCATGATGCCAAGCGCAAAGCCAAAGTCACCAACCCGGTTGACGACAAACGCTTTGATCGCGGCGGCATTCGCTGTTGGCTTGCGGTAGTAGAAACCGATCAGCAGGTACGAGGCAACGCCCACGCCTTCCCAACCAAAGAACATCTGAACCAGGTTGTCGGATGTGACCAGCATCAGCATGGCGAAGGTAAAGAACGACAGGTAGGCAAAGAAGCGCGGCTTGTAGCTTTCGCCTTCTTTCCACTGTGGGTCGTTGTCCATGTAGCCAAACGAGTACAGGTGAACCAGTGAGGACACCGAGGTGATCACGATCAGCATGATGGTGGTCAGACGGTCCAGGCGGATGCCCCAGGATGTCGACAGCGAACCACTTTCGATCCAGCGCAGCACTTCAATGTGCTGGGTGACACCGTCAAATGTCAGGAATGAGATCCACGAAAGAAGAGCCGACAGGAACAGCAAGCCTGTTGCTGTCCACATCGCGGCCTTTTCGCCGATATATTTATACCCGAACCCGCAGAGGATAGACCCAACAAGAGGGGCAAAGAGGAGGATGGTTTCCATGATGCTTTAGCCCTTCATCATATTGA
>NZ_CAJXIP010000202.1 GCF_913054395.1 uncultured Roseovarius sp. | reverse complement strand
GAATCGCTGCAATACGGCCTGTTCAAACAGCGCCATTCCTTTGTGCAGGACACCCCGCTGGAAGCGACGGGCGTGCCCGAGGGGGCCGAACTTGAACTGCTGAAATCACTTGGCGATATCGTGCCCGAGGAGATGCTGAGCACACCCGCGGTGATGGCGCATTCCTCGAACGGGGCGCGGCTTAACGATCGGCGCAACCTGCGCCGGGCCATGAAGCTTTTGGACGAGGCGGGCTGGGCCGTGGGGGATGACGGCAAGCGCCGGAATGCCAAGGGCGAGGTTCTCAAGATCGAAATCCCGATCTCTGCCTCCGGCTCGGCGACGATGTCGGCGGTGGTGGAAAGCTTTGTCAGCAATCTTGACCTGATGGGGATTGATGCGCGGTTCGACAAGATCGACGCGGCACAATACACCCAACGCAGCCGCGACCGCGACTATGACCTGATCTTTGACAGCTATACATCGTTTCTTGAGGCAGGCACCGGGCTGCATCAGCGCTATGGCAGCAAAGAGGCGGCGTTCAGCCTGTTCAACCCTGCGGGCCTGGCCAGCCCGATGGTTGACGCGATCATCGACGTCGCCCTTGAATCGGACAGCACCGAGGCCCAGAACGTCGCCCTGACTGCGTTAGACCGGGCGCTGCGATACGAGTTCTTCATGATCCCGACCTGGTATCTTGATCAGAACTGGGTTGCCTATTGGGACATGTATGATCATCCTGATCCCTTGCCGCGCTATGCGACCGGGGTTCTCGATTTCTGGTGGTTCGATGCGGATAAGGCCAAGGCGTTGAAGGACGCGGGGGCGCTGTGATCCAACCAGTCATGCCATTGGGGGCCGTGTAGATGGGCGCCTATATCCTGCGGCGTCTGCTGTTGATCATCCCGACGCTGTTGGGGATCATGATCATCAACTTTGCCCTCGTGCAATTCGTGCCTGGCGGCCCTGTCGAGCAGATGATTGCCAATATGCAAGGTCAGGGCAATGTGTTCGAAAGCTTTTCCGGCTCGGGCAGCGATACAGGCCAGGACCTGACGGCAAGCACCGGCGGCAATGAGCAATACCTTGGTGCGCGCGGCCTTCCGCCCGAGTTGATCAAGGAGCTGGAAGAACAGTTTGGCCTTGATAAGCCGCCGGTGGAGCGGTTCTTCAACATGATGTGGAATTACATGCGGCTTGATTTCGGAGAGAGTTATTTCCGAAAGATCAATGTGCTTGATCTGGTGCTTGAAAAGATGCCGGTCAGTATCACGCTGGGGCTTTGGTCGACGGTGATCGCCTACCTCGTGTCGATCCCGCTTGGCATCCGCAAGGCGGTGGGCGATGGCAATCGTTTTGACACATGGACAAGTGCGGTGATCATCGTGGCCTATGCGATCCCGGCGTTCCTGTTCGCAATCATGCTTTTGGTGCTCTTCGCCGGTGGCAGTTACTGGCAATTGTTCCCGCTGCGCGGGCTGACCTCGGACAATTTCGAACAACTGTCGCTGCTGGGCAAGGCGATGGATTATCTCTGGCACATCGCGCTGCCGGTGCTGGCCTCGACCATATCGGCCTTTGCGACACTGACATTGCTGACCAAGAACAGCTTTCTCGACGAGATCAAGAAGCATTACGTGATGACGGCGCGGGCCAAGGGGCTAAGCGAAGGCAAGGTGCTTTATGGTCATGTGTTCCGCAATGCGATGCTGATCGTGATCGCGGGCTTTCCGGCGGTGTTCATCGGGGTGTTCTTTGGCGGTTCGGTCCTGATAGAGACGATCTTCAGCCTTGATGGCCTTGGCCGGCTTGGCTTTGAGGCCGCCGTCGGGCGCGATTACCCGGTGATGTTTGGCACTCTGTTCCTGTTCGGGTTGATCGGCCTGCTTGTCGGGATCCTGTCGGATTTGATGTATGTGCTGGTCGACCCTAGGATCGATTTTGAAAAGCGGGAAGGGTGAGGCGCATGAGAGATGATGCCGGCGCCGCAAGGACAGGGGTGGAGTGGGGGCGCTGCCCCCCAAGAAAATTCGGTGAATTTTCTTGTCCCCCGGAGTGCTTCTGGAAAGATGAAAGAGGGGGATGGTGATGGCCCTGTCACCGCTCAATCAGCGCCGCTGGCGCAATTTCAGGCGCAATCGGCGGGCCTATTGGTCGCTTGTTCTGTTTGCGATCGTGTTCGGGGTTTCGCTGTTTGCCGAGTTCGTGGCCAATGACAAGCCGATCCTGGTGCAATACCGGGGCGAGTTTTACACGCCTGTGTTTCGGTTTTATCCCGAGACGGCCTTTGGCGGCGATTTTGAAACCGAGGCGATTTATCGTGACCCCGAGGTGAAGTGCCTGATCGCGAGCGGTGGTCTTGATATCTGTTTTGACGATCCCGAGGGGGTTATCGAGGATGCCGCCGACGGGGTTGTCGAGGGTGAAGAGATCGCGGCGGGCTGGGCGATATGGCCGCCTATTCCCTATAGCTATAACACTACCGTCGATCGCCCCGGTGCCGCGCCCCTGCCGCCCAATGCACAGAACCTTCTGGGGACGGATGATACCAAGCGCGATGTGCTTGCGCGGGTGATCTACGGGTTCCGCCTGTCGGTGTTGTTCACGCTGATCGTCACCGCGTTGTCCTCGGTGATTGGCATTTTCGCCGGCGCCGTGCAGGGCTTTTTCGGCGGGCGCACCGATCTTATCTTTCAGCGGGTGATCGAGATCTGGTCGTCCACTCCACAGCTTTACGTGATCATCATCCTGTTTGCGATCCTGCCGCGCAGTTTCTGGCTTTTGGTGTTCATCACCGTGCTTTTTGGCTGGATGGGGTTGGTGGGGGTGGTCCGCGCCGAGTTCCTGCGCGCGCGCAATCTTGAATATGTACGCGCGGCGAAGGCATTGGGGGTGAGCAACCTGACGATCATGTTCCGCCATATGCTGCCCAATGCCATGGTGGCGACGCTGACCATGCTGCCGTTCGTGATCACCGGGACGATTTCGCTGTTGGCGGGGCTCGATTTCCTTGGCTTCGGCTTGCCGTCCTCTTCGCCGAGTCTTGGCGAATTGACGCTTCAGGCCAAGCAGAACCTTCAGGCGCCCTGGCTTGCCTTTACCGCCTTTTTTGCCTTTGCCATCATGTTGTCGCTGCTGGTCTTCATCTTTGAAGGCGTGCGGGATGCGTTTGACCCCAGAAAGACATTCGAATGAGCCTTTTGACGGTCAGGGATCTGCGGGTAAGCTTTCGTCAGGACGGGCAATTGATCGAGGCGGTCAAGGGCGTGTCCTTTCATCTTGATCGCGGCGAGACGGTGGCCATCGTCGGCGAAAGCGGGTCGGGAAAATCGGTGACGGCGCTGAGCACGGTGTCGCTGCTTGGCGGGTCTGCCGAGGTGTCGGGCAGCGTTACCTATGACGGTCAGGAGATGATCGGCGCCGATGACAGGCGGCTGCGACAGGTGCGTGGCAACGATATCAGCTTTATCTTTCAAGAGCCGATGACCTCGCTCAACCCGCTGCACACGCTGGAAAAGCAGATCCGCGAAAGCCTTGAACTGCATCAGGGGCTGACCGGGGATGCGGCCAGGGCGCGCATTATCGAGTTGTTGCAAAGGGTCGGCATCCGCGATGCCGAAAGCCGCCTCGGGGCCTATCCGCATCAATTGTCCGGCGGACAGCGCCAGCGGGTGATGATCGCCATGGCGCTGGCCAACAAGCCCGATATCCTGATCGCGGACGAGCCGACGACGGCGCTTGACGTGACCATTCAGGCCCAAATCCTGGAGCTGCTGGCAGAGTTGAAGCGCGAAGAGGGGATGGGCCTTTTGTTCATTACCCACGACCTTGGGGTTGTTCAGCGGATTGCCGACCGGGTTTGCGTGATGAAGGACGGCGAGATTGTCGAAGCCGGGCCGACGGCCGGAATCTTTGCCAATCCAGAGCATCCTTATACCCGGAAATTGCTGGGTGCGCGGGCGGTGGGACAGCCCGCCGTTGTTCCGGAAGATGCACCGGTGATGGTGCAGACCGAGGGGCTGCGCGTCTGGTTCCCGATTCAGAAGGGGTTTCTGAAACGCACTGTCGGCCACGTGAAGGCGGTTAACGACGCCAATCTGACGGTGCGGGCGGGCGAGACACTCGGCATCGTCGGGGAAAGCGGGTCGGGCAAGACGACGCTGGCACTTGCGATCATGCGGCTGATTGCCTCCGAAGGGAGGATCACATTTGATGGCGGCGATGTGCATGGCTGGTCGACGCGCGAACTGCGTCACCGCAGGGCGGATATGCAGATCGTCTTTCAGGACCCGTTTGGCTCGCTCAGCCCGCGCCTCTCGGTCGATCAGATCATCGGCGAAGGCCTTGCCGTCCACCAGCCTGGCCTCAGCGCGGCCGAGCGCGACGCGCGCACCGTCACCGCCCTCCGGGAGGTCGGCCTGCCGCCCGTAACGCGCTTCCGCTATCCGCATGAATTTTCCGGCGGCCAGCGCCAGCGCATCGCCATTGCCCGGGCTTTGGCCTTGAACCCAAAACTGATTGTCGCAGATGAGGCGGTTTCGGCGCTGGATGTTTCGGTGCAGGCGCAGGTGTTGAACCTGATGATGGAACTGCAGGCGGATCTGGGTCTGTCCTTCCTGTTCATCAGCCACGACATGGCGGTGGTGGAACGGGTGAGCCATCAGGTTGGGGTGATGTATCTGGGCCGAATCGTCGA
>NZ_CAJXIP010000201.1 GCF_913054395.1 uncultured Roseovarius sp. | reverse complement strand
AATCGGGCTTGGTCATCCGCGAGCCGAGCCGCAGGCGGTTTTTGCCGGGCGGGGTTGGATTTGAGTGTTTTTGGAAAGATGAAAGGGCCAAAGGTCGCGCGACAGACAACGGAACGCGACCTCTGGCCCGACGATCAAAGCGCGCGGGCGATCTGGCGCAATTCGAATTTCTGGATCTTGCCGGTCGAGGTTTTGGGCAGGTCCTGAAAGACCACGGTCTTGGGGGTCTTGAAGCCTGCCAGCCGCTCGCGGGCAAAGGCGATCAACTCGCTCTCGCTGGTTTCTGCGCCGTCTTTGAGTTCGACAAAGGCGCAGGGCGTTTCGCCCCATTTGTCATCCGGTCTGGCCACCACCGCACAGAGCAGCACCGCCGGATGACGCATCAGCACGCCTTCGACCTCGACCGAGCTGATGTTTTCGCCGCCCGAGATGATGATATCCTTGGCCCGGTCGGCAATCTGAAGATAGCCATCGGGATGCTGCACCGCGATGTCGCCCGAGTGGAAATAGCCGCCGCGAAAGGCCTCTGCCGTGGCCTCGGGGTTCTTGAGATAGCCCTTCATTACCGAGTTTCCGCGGATCATGATCTCTCCCTGGGCGGTGCCATCCATCGGGATCCGGGTCATGGTATCGGCGTCCATCGCGGTGATGTCTTCCATCATCGGCATCAGGATGCCGGTGCGCGCCTTGACGCCGTAACGCTCGTCTTCGGGCAGGTCGTTCCAGGCCTCTTGCCACAGGCATTCGGTGACATGACCATAGGTTTCGGTCAGCCCGTAGACCTGTGTCACAGCAAAGCCGAGCGGCTCGATCGCGGCCAGGGTCGCGGCGGGCGGTGGGGCGCCGGCGGTGAATACATCGACGATATGATCAAAGCTGCGCCGGTCCTCGGGCCTGGCGTTGACGATTGTATTCAGCACGATCGGCGCCGCGCCAAGATGGGTCACGCCCTCGTCAGCAATCGCATCATAGATCGCACGCGCGCTGACATCGCGACAGCACACAACCATGCCCCCCAGCATCGGCATAAGCCAGGTGTGGTTCCAGTTGTTGCAATGGAACAGCGGCACGATCGTCAGGTAGCGCGGATAGCGCGGCAAGTCCCAGCTTACGACCGTGCCCATGGTCATCAGGTAGGCGCCGCGATGGTGACAGACCACCCCCTTGGGCCGCCCGGTCGTGCCCGAAGTGTAATTCAGCGCCAGGCTCTCCCATTCATCCTCCGGCATGATCCACTCGAACGCCGGATCGCCCGAAGCCAGCAACGCCTCGTAGTCCATGTAATGGCCCGCGCCGTGTACGCCGGCCTGATCATCGGCGACCTCGATCACCTGCGGCGCGGGGCCGTCCATGATCTCGATGGCCTCTGCGAGAGCGGGCAGGAACTGCGGATCACAGAGCACCGCACGCGCCCCGCCGTGATCCAGGATATAGGCGATGGTATCGGGTTCCAGCCGGGTATTGATCGTGTTGAGAACCGCACCACAGGCAGGCACACCGAAATGCGCCTCGGCATGAGCCGGAATATTGGGCAGGATCGTGGCCACCACATCGCCGGGCGCAATGCCAAGCCCGGCCAGCCCCGAGGCAAGCCGCGTGCAGCGCTCGTAATACTCGGCATAGGTTTTGCGAAACCCGCCATAGACCAGCGCCTCGCGATCCGCAAAAACATGCGCCGCCCGGCGCAGGTGCGACAGCGGCGTCAGCGGCACGAAATTGGCAGCCGTCCGGTCAAGCCCGGTTTCATCTTTCATCCAGCCCATCGCGCCCTCCCTGATTCCCTGCGGCATGAGTTGGGAAACAGTATTGATTTTGCACGCCTGTTCAAACGCCAAACGCCTCGGGCCTGATCAGGGGCCTGAGGTATCAGGCGGGTCCGCAGGCCATCGGGTGCGGCGACATTTTGCAAGCGCGCCGAGAAAAGGGCGGTTCTGCCGGATTGGTTTGACGGTTACGTGGCCGCCCGCAACGGCCAACCGCCGTTTTCAGCCGGGGAACCGGAGGTGGTTCAAGGCCTCGTCGCCACCTTGCCCTAAAGCGCCAGCTTTTGCGCGACGATCTCGTTCACGGCCTTGGGGTTGGCCTTGCCGCCGGTGGCCTTCATCACCTGTCCCACGAACCAGCCCGCAAGCTTGGGGTTGGCCTTGGCCTTTTCGACCTGCGCGGGGTTGTCGGCAATGATCTGATCCACCGCAGCCTCGATCGCACCGGTGTCGGTGACCTGCTTCATGCCTTCGGTTTCAACGATCTCGGCCGGATCACGACCCGTGGTATAGGCGATCTCGAACACGTCCTTGGCGATCTTGCCGCTGATCGCATCCGAGGCGATAAGATCAACGATCCCACCCAATTGCGCCGGGCTTACCGGGCTTTGGGCAATATCCAGATCGTCCTTTTTCAGACGACCGAACAGCTCGTTGATCACCCAGTTGGCGGTCTGCTTGCCATCGCGCCCCTGCGCGGCCTCGTCGAAATAGGCGGCATTGGCCACATCGGCGGTCAACACGCTGGCGTCATATTCGCTTAGCCCGAACTCTTTGACAAAGCGGGCCTTTTTCTCATCCGGAAGCTCTGGCAGGCTGGCCGCGATGCCATCAACCCAAGCCTGCTCGATTTCAAGCGGCAGAAGGTCGGGATCGGGGAAATAGCGGTAATCATGCGCCTCTTCCTTTGAGCGCATCGAGCGGGTTTCGTTCTTGTCCGGATCATAAAGCCGGGTTTCCTGCGTCACCTCGCCACCGCCCTCGACAATCGCGATCTGGCGGCGGGCCTCGACCTCGATCGCGGCCTGGATAAAGCGCATCGAGTTCATGTTCTTGATCTCGCAACGCGTCCCGAGATGCGAGAAATCCAGGGTTTCCATGTATTTCTCGTACTGACCGGGCCGACAGATCGACACGTTCACATCGGCGCGCAGGTTGCCGTTTTGCATATTGCCGTCGCAGGTGCCGAGATACCGCATGATCTGGCGGATCTTGGCGATATAGGCGGCGGCTTCCTCCGGTCCGCGAATATCGGGGCGCGAGACGATCTCCATCAGGCAGACGCCGGTGCGGTTCAGATCAACAAAGGACATGTTGGGATCCATGTCATGGATCGATTTGCCTGCATCCTGTTCCATGTGGATGCGCTCTACCCGCACGGTGCGGGCGGTGCCGTCGCCCAGCTCTACCAGAACTTCGCCTTCGCCCACGATGGGGTGATAGAGCTGGCTGATCTGATAGCCCTGCGGCAGGTCGGGGTAGAAATAGTTCTTGCGGTCAAAAGCAGACCAGAGGTTGATCTCTGCCTTGAGGCCGAGCCCGGTGCGCACGGCCTGTTCAACGCAGTATTCGTTGATCACGGGCAACATGCCAGGCATCGCCGAATCCACGAACGCCACGTTTGAGTTCGGCTCGGCACCAAACTGGGTGGACGCACCCGAGAACAGTTTGGCGTTAGAGCTAACCTGCGCGTGGACCTCTAGGCCGATGACCAGTTCCCAGTCATGCTTGGCACCCGAAATCACCTTGGGTTTGGGCAGTTCATATGTCAGGTCGAGCATCTCGCACCGGCTCCTTTGATCACGTTTGTCAGCGTTCTAGGCCAGCCAGCGGAGCGGGGCAAGTGGCCAGAGCAGTGTCCGGCCACTTGTGGAGGTTATGCGGTGGCGATTTGAGTGCTGCGACGGCGAAGCGCGCCAAGTGAAAACAGTTGGAACGCGATGAAGATCGGCACAAAATATTCAGGGAACAGGGCCAGTGGGTAGGCATTGATGATATTGGGGCTATCAAAGGCCATTAGCTGCATGAAACCAACCGAAGTAACGATGCCTAGGCTGACCGCGACAACAAAATCCAACAACCCGATGATGCTGGCGCGGCGGACCAGGTGTTCGGCGTTTGCGTCGCCTCGGTCCAATGCTCGAACGGCCTGAATGGCTGCGATCCCGGCCATGATGTCACCGATCCCAGCGGGCAGGGCAAACTGCCAAGGAATGTCACCCATGGCCCAGCCAATCAGGAAGAACCCGCCCATCAGGCGCAGGCTTTGAATGCTGATCAGATGAATATGGTCAAGGCCGCCCAGAATGGTGCGTCCGGTTTCTGTCCAACGTCCCAAGGCCCACAGGAGGAATGCGCCGCCCAGCAAAGGCATCAGGGCATAGGGTGGATCGGTGGCTTGTAACGGCGGCATTAGAATACCTGCCTTGGCCAGATTGACCGATAAGGCGTGCCAGACCCCAAGCAGGGCCGCGACCACGCCAATTGCAGTGGCAGTCCTTGGTCGGGACAGGCCCGACCGGTGGGCACCAATGGCGATTAATCCGATGACAAGGGCAGGCAGGATCACGGCAAATACCTGCACATAATAGGTGGCGATGGTTTCGAACATTGTTGTCTCCGAGCATGGTGGCTTCATTTGTGGTAGTCACTTCTAAATGAGGAGTGACTTCACATTTGCAAGGGACGACCCTAAATAAAATGCATGGAACAGAATGAACGCCAAAATTGCCCGATCCAGCGGGCATCAAATGTAATGGGCGACCAGTGGTCGCTGCTGATCCTGCGCGAGTTCTTTTTGGAAGGCTCGCGAAGGTTTCAGGATTTGCAGGATGTGCTGGGGGTGTCGCCCAATACCCTGTCTGGACGGCTGCGCAAGCTGGAAGGGGGCGGTGTGTTGGAACGTCACAAGTACACGGACAACCCACCGCGTTGGGAATATCACCTAACCGACGGTGGGCAGGC
>NZ_CAJXIP010000200.1 GCF_913054395.1 uncultured Roseovarius sp. | reverse complement strand
TACCGACGACGAGCGCGCGGAACTGCGCAAGATTTGGGGCCTGGCAGATAAGGCGCGCGAGGCTGGTAAAAGTGCCAATGTCACTAATGTTTTAGTGGCGCTCGACAAGAAGATCCTTGAATTTGCGAAGCTGGCGATGGCCGATAAGGAAAAGGCCAAAGCTGGCGCGACCCAGACACCGGCGACCGGATCCGAGGCCGAGCGGCTGACTGCCGTGATCGAAAAGAAGGTCGCGTGGGTGCGCAAAGCCGAGGGGCTGGTGACACAGGAGCGCGGCAAGTTGGAAAAGATCCGCTTCGCCATTCTGAAGATAAAGGAAAACGAAGGCGATCCCACTGCGCTACTGAAGGATTTTGACACCGCTGAAAAGCGTCTCGACAGCGTTCGTGAGGCGCTGACTGAGCAGCGGCGGCAACATAGCGAACTGCTTACACGTCTTGAAGCCGCCTCGACGGTAGATCCAAATCTGAAACGGATTGCTGAGGCAGCGGAAGCGGATCTAACTAAACTTGATACTCTTTTCGACGACATTCCGATGGAAGCGGCCAAGGCGCAGATTCAGGAAACACTGGAAGAGATGGGCGCAGCGGTTGAGTGGCGTGAGAAGCGGTTGAAGGAAGAAATCCGCGATGGCAAGCACGGCATGGGCCGCCACGGGCCACAGACTGGGCTGGAAGCGCAGGGCGTTCGCGCTGCGACGACCGAGGCCTATTACGACACCTCCGACCCAAACGCCGCAAAGCATAAGGTAAAGAACCGTGGTGGGGTGGCCCCCGACAGCACCTCTAACCCAGCGGGCACCGCGCAGCGCAGTGTCGAACGGAACCCGGACGGCAGCGCCAAGAACACTACTGTCAAATGGAACGCGATCGACATCACTTATGCCGAGGAAGACGGCAAGCGGGTGATCGTCGATGTTGACAAGACGGCGAAGAACATCGTGGCCACAGCCTCGAACACCGGCGCCAGCCAAGTGGGTTCGATGTGGGCGACGCCGGTGCTGGAAAAGCGCGCCTTCGACATCTTCAATAAAATTGCCAAGGACGTGGAAAAATATCAGGAGTACAAGAAAAAGACTGGTACCGGCTACAACGACTTTAAATCGCTTGAGATTACCCTCGGTATAGCCGAGAGCGGCGGTGCTGGATGGGGCTATGCAGTGAAGAAGGTGGGCAAGAAGAGCGAGCACCTCGATGAACCCACTGCGAAGGGGTTCCTGCATGACTTCCAGGACGGCAATATCAGCCTCGACGAATTGTTCAAGAAACTTCAGGTCAAGATGATGGAGACTGACGATACCGGCAAGAACATGATCCAGGGTGCCACTGCGATCTTCCGGCGCTCTAACAAAACCGCCTCGTTCACTATGGTCACCATGTATCCCAACAACGACGAAGATCACCTCGAGTGGCGGCCGAACAAGGATTACACCGGTACCCTCGAGTTCAAAGGTCCGTCTCCGGTCGGTACCAAGACCTTCAACATGCTGTCGATGCCTTCCTGAGACACCGCGCATTGATTTGATGTCTCTTTGATGCTTTTGCCCCATTAGGACTTCCCGTCGCCTGTATCGACTGGGCTTAGCTGGTCTGCTATTCAGTGTGATCCAGAGACCTGCGGTCGCCTTGCAGATATCTGTAGCGCTATTCGCGGGTTGCGCGGGCCATACCGGTATCGTTGTCTCTTGTAACAACTGTCTGTATTTGGACTCTAATGGATTATTGTTTTGCCGAAAAACGAAAGCCAGCGTTCGAGCACGGAGGCTCTAAACGCACACTGGATTTGGGTTGGGCTTTAGAGACAAATGCTGTTGTGCTCAAAATTGCCCGGAAACCATGGATGTAGTCATTTTGGGGCGGTTTGAAAAGGGAGAGCACTGTGCTGGAAGTTTGCGTTGATACGATCGATGGAGTGATTGCCGCGATGAATGGCGGTGCAGAACGAGTGGAGCTGTGTTCGTCGCTGTCCGAAGGTGGGTTAACTCCGTCTGTCGGTCTGATGCGCGCGGCTGTTGCTTTGCCCATTTCCTGTTATGCGATGATCCGGCCACGCAGTGGGTTGTTTGAGTTTTCTGAGGCAGAAGCAAAAATCATGCTTGCTGACATTGGCGCAGCGCAACGGGTTGGGCTAGCGGGCGTGGTGTTGGGCGCCCAGAACGGCGATGGTGGCCTGAATATGCCGCTACTCGAGCAGATGATAGCTGCAGCAGGTGACTTGGGAACAACCTTGCATCGGGTGATTGATGTGGTGCCGGAGCCCTTGATTGCACTCGGCCAGGCAATTGAGCTGGGATTTGAGCGGGTGCTGACTTCTGGAGCAAAACCATTTGCGCAAGACGGAACGGATTTGATCGCACAGATGGTAGTAAAGGCGGCCGGGAGAATTTCGGTCATGCCGGGCTGCGGGTTAACTGCTGCCAATGTGGCTTCTGTTATTTCAGCCACAGGAGTTCAAGAAGTGCATGCTGCTTGTAGTGTCCGAGTGACTGGAGACGTGGCGTTTTCGGATTTTGATCCGCCGGGTGGACGGTTTGAGACTTCAGAAGCGCAGATACGTGCGATGGTCAATCAGATCTCAGGGTAAAACTTAGGTGGCTAATGAATGGGCCACTATTCCCGGCGCTCCTGAGCCTCTACGGCTCTCATCTTCTGTCTGGCAGACCCGGCGTACCGAGCAACCATTGCTCGGGTCTGGTGCCCAGTCACTGCCATTATTAGTTCGTCGCTGCAGCCCAGAGCTGCGAGTTCGGCTGCTGCAGAATAGCGGAGCCCGTGCAGGTCGTATTCCACGGCGCCAATTTTCTTGCGAACGTTCATAACCAATTCATGGGCGCTTCGATAACTGGATGGTTTTCCTCGCCCCCAAGCGCAAATTGTTGATCCAATTTTCGGGGTGCCAGCGGCTTTGTTGCACAAATCGGTTGAAGGATGTTCTTCCCCTTTCCCCGGGCGCACTTAGCAAACGGACTCCGTGACAGGTATACCGGTATCGGTGTAGCAGTTGAGCACGGCGATGCGGATCTGGATTTCCGCGACCTGCCTTTCGAAGTCCCTCGCCATGAGCGATTGGCCGAGTAGTTTCAGACAATGCATCTTCGTTTCGACGCGGCTTCGTCGGTGGTATCCGCTCCAGCGTCGCCACAGGGTGCGGCCCAGATATTGTTGCGCATTGACCGCATCGTTGCGGGCAATTGCTCCGGCGCTCGTCGGTTTCCAGGGCTTTGCATTCTTACGCGGTGGGATCACTGCGTGAGCATCTCTGTCGGCAATCGCCTCGTGGCATTTACGAGTGTCATATGCCCTGTCCACTGCCCGGCAGCGCATGTTTACATGAGTGAGAGGGGGCGGTGACACTGCCGATGTCCTGATCGGACGGGATTTGGTTCAGGAGTTCGGGCAGCATCGGAGCATCCCCGATGTTACTGCTGGTGACTTCGACTGCCCGAACCTCCAGTGTTTCCTCGTCGATACCTATGTGTATCTTGCGCCAGATACGGCGTTTGGAACCGCCATGCTTGCGCGCATTCCACTCTCCTTCACCTTCGGCCTTGATACCCGTGCTATCGATGAGGAGGTTCAAGGGGCCCGTGGAGCCGCGATACGACAAGTTCACTTTAAGTGCCTTCTGGCGTCGACATAAGGTGCTGAAATCCGGCGCAGCCCAGTCCAACCCGGCCAGTCGCAGCAAGCTCTGGACGAACCCAGTTGTCTGGCGAAGCGGCATGCCAAACAGGATCTTCAACGTCAGGCAAGTCTGAATGGCGGCGTCACTGAATTGCTGCTGCCGCACCCGTTTGCCACTTGGTGGCGGTGTCCAATCCATCTCCGGATCAAACCAGATCGACAACAATCCGCGCTGCTTCAAGCTGTCATTGTAAGACGACCAATTCTTGGTCTTGTACTTCGTAGGGGCCCAACTGCTCATCCCCTTCAGCTATCACGCTGGATTCATACAGTGAATCCCATCAGTCCATTTGTGCAACAAAGCCGGTGCCAGCGATAAGGTTCCGCAGTGGAGCGGTGAACGGCACCCATAGCACGGTACCGGTCTTTCCTTGGATTACGTTGATGCCGTCACCGTTGATGTCGCTCCACCGCATTTTAAGCACGTCGCCGATACGCTGACCTGTCCCAAGACATAGTTCGAAGATCAGTAGCGCACGTCCGTTGGCGTTTTCTCTAAATGCTTCGATCTTTTCAGGTGGCCAGGGTTGCCAGGCAGGGGCGTCAGATTTCAGAAGCGAAACGCCTTTGGCGGGATTGTCGTCTCTCCAGCCAATGTCGATGGCATGTTCGAGCAAGATGCGCACGACCTGCACGATGTAGTTGGCAAACCGTACGGTTTCAGCGTTGGCGTCACGGGCTCTGATCATATCCTTGCGGCGTATACTGTCGACCGGCAATGGACCAAGTTTCTTTCGAACCCATGTCAGCACCTTGTCATAATCCCGTGCGGTGCGGGGGGCTAGGTTCCGATATCGCTGGCTGCGCTCATAGCTCGTCACCAGCGACGAAAAGGTCTTTCCTGATGTTGGGACGGGTTGGGCGCCATTCAGCAGCGCGGCGTACTCCAAGGCAAACTCTTTGCTTCCAGGACGTGAGGCGATGCGTGCCGTCTGGTAACTGGACCCGTCGCGGTTTGATGCCGCTCCTTTGATAGCATTTACTGCAACAAAGGAGATTGATTATGGGGCTGAAACGAACGGACGAATTTCGCCAAGATGCAGTGCGTATCGCAC
>NZ_CAJXIP010000199.1 GCF_913054395.1 uncultured Roseovarius sp. | reverse complement strand
TGCCATAGCGGCCAATCAACGCAGCCCGCGCGGTTTGCGCCACCGGCGCGTTGCTGGCCAAAAAGGCGATTCTTTCGGACATATCGGTCCCAGCTCCAGTCAAACACCAGCAGGTTTCCCTGCCCCGCCAAAGGTTTCCTATGGCGTCATATGTTTATCCCCTGCACCATCTTCGGCGGTCAGGCAAGGTTTTGCGTCGCTTTGAGACCTTTCAACACAGCAACCTTTCCTTTAGGAACCGCATCAACGCGAACCCCTGATCTAGAGCACATGCCCATGTCCACCACCCGTGATGCTGGCTTTTTCACCGAATCCCTCGCCTCCCGCGACCCGGAGCTGTTTGGCTCGATCACCAACGAGCTGGGTAGCCAGCGCGACGAGATCGAACTGATCGCATCGGAAAACATCGTCTCCGTCGCCGTGATGGAAGCGCAGGGATCGGTGCTGACCAACAAATACGCCGAGGGCTATCCCGGGCGCCGCTACTACGGTGGCTGCCAATATGTGGACGTGGCCGAAAACCTCGCCATCGACCGGGCCAAGCAGCTGTTTGGCTGTGAATTTGCCAATGTGCAGCCCAATTCCGGCTCGCAGGCCAATCAGGGTGTGTTTCAGGCGCTGCTGAAACCCGGCGACACCATCCTCGGCATGAACCTCGCCTCCGGCGGCCACCTGACCCATGGCGCGGCCCCGAACCAGTCCGGCAAATGGTTCAACGCAGTGCAATACGGCGTACGCCAGCAGGACTGCCTGATCGACTATGACGAGGTCGAGGCGCTGGCGGTGGAACACCAGCCGAAAATGATCATTGCCGGCGGCTCTGCCATTCCGCGCATCATCGACTTTGCCCGCTTCCGGGCCATCGCCGACAAGGTTGGCGCCTATCTGCATGTGGACATGGCCCATTTCGCCGGTCTGGTGGCGGCGGGCGAGCACCCCTCGCCCTTCCCGCATGCCCATGTGGCCACCACCACCACGCACAAGACCCTGCGCGGTCCCCGGGGCGGCATGATCCTGACCAATGACGCCGATATCGCCAAGAAAGTGAACTCGGCGATTTTCCCCGGCATCCAGGGCGGCCCCCTGATGCATGTGATTACGGCCAAGGCGGTTGCCTTTGGCGAGGCGCTGCGCCCGGAATTCAAAAGCTACATCCAGCAGGTGATCCAGAACGCACAGGCGCTTTCCGATCAGCTGATCAAGGGCGGCCTTGATACGGTCACGCATGGCACCGACACGCATGTCGTATTGGTTGACCTGCGCCCCAAAGGCGTCACCGGCAATATCGTGGACAAGGCATTGGGTCGCGCGCATATCACCTGCAACAAGAACGGCGTGCCGTTCGATCCCGAAAAGCCGACCGTCACCAGCGGTATCCGTCTTGGCTCGCCCGCAGGCACGACCCGTGGTTTTGGCGAGGCCGAGTTCCGCCAGATCGCGGATTGGATCATCGAAGTGGTCGATGGTCTGGCCGCCAATGGCGAAGAGGGCAACGGCGCGGTCGAAGCCAAGGTCAAGGCCGAAGTCGCGGCTCTCTGTGCCCGCTTCCCGCTTTACCCGAACCTCTGATCCACAGCGTTTGTAAACTAAAATCCCGCGTGGCCCATGCCGCGCGGGATTTTTCATTGGGTAGGGTGTGGTTTGCGTTTGCGCCCTCGGCGACACATGACGGCGATGCGCCAAGGCAGGGGATAATCAAACGACCTTTGAGGCGAATAACGAAAACACCCGCGAAGTGATCCGCGGGTGTAGCGTTTCTAAAAGGTCTTGTCGAAGGCTCAGCCGCCGCGACCACCGCCACCTTGGCCACCACCACCTTGGCCACCGCCACCTTGGCCGCCGCCGCCCTGTCCGCCGCCTTGGCCAGACCCACCCCCTGTGTCCGATCCACCCAAGCCCTCGCCTGCGTTCGCGCTGACGTTCTGGACCAGTCGGCCGTTCATCTCGTCCTCGCCGGGGGTGTCGATGCTTACTTCCTGATTTTCTTCATGGAATTGAGCCAGAACCGTATCCGTCGGCGTCGCCCACGGGTTGTTATGCTCGGCGATCACCGGCGTAACGGTCAGTGATGCTATGGCAAATCCCAATGCAAAGTTTTTCATTTACTGCCCTTTCCTGAGGTTCATACGCGTCTCATCCGAGTTATGTATTCACGATATTGAATTTGATAAGGGGTGCTGTTTCGCTTTGGTGAAAATCAGCGATTTTATGCTGAAAAGGCTGTGCAGGACGCGACATAAATCTTCAGTTAAACTGTGTGCTCACTGTGCATCTGATGCCTATCGGGCGGCGCATTCCTAACTCATCAGATCTCGTCGAACCGCTCTTAAAGCGCCCCCTGCCACCACAGCAAAAGCATCAGCCCGCCCGCCAGCAGCGCGAGGTTCAGAACCATGCCGCCCAATAGCCGAAGGATCGCGGTCTTGCGGTCTTCCTTGGGGTCGATGCCGTCGAGATAGGCGTGCAGGTCGGCAAAGGCGGTGTTCACCTGCGAGATGTCCAACACCCGCGCAAGCTTGGGGTGGGCCATCCAGTCTTGCGCACCAAGGATGATCGCGCCGGCCCGGCGTTGCCGCTTGGGTAGACGCCGCCCGGCGTGGCGCAGCTGTGCCTCAAGTGTGCGCCCGCGCAGGCGCATCCGCTCGCGAAGCAAGGTTTGCAGGCCTTCAAGACGGGCGTTGAACTCCTGGGTGTTGATCACGTGGGCGGTCTCCTTGGTGTAAGCCTAGCGGCTCTGTGCCAAGCGCTCAATAGGGCTGGTCCTTGGCGGGTCGGGGCGATATTCAGGGGCCATGTTGAATATGATCGAACATGGCGTGCGCACCGAAGCGCCCGGATTGCTGATCGTGCACGGGCTTTATGGCTCGGGGCGCAATTGGGGTGTCATTGCCAAGCGGCTTTCCGATACCCGTCACGTGGTCGCAGTCGATATGCGCAATCACGGCTCAAGCCCCTGGCGGGAGACGCATTCCTATACCGATATGGCCGGCGATCTGGCCGAGGTTCTTGAGGCGCTTGAGGGGCCTTACGATGTGCTGGGCCATTCGATGGGCGGCAAGGCGGCGATGGTGCTTGCACTGACACGGCCCGAGCTTGTGAACCGCCTGATCGTGGCCGATATCGCGCCGGTGGCCTATGCGCATACGCAAATCCATTACATCAAGGCGATGCAGGCGGTTGACCTGAGCGGGGTCAACAAGCGCTCGGACGCGGCGGATCAATTGCTGCCGCTGGTGGATAACCCGGATCTGGTGCCGTTCTTTCTTCAGGCGGTGGACGTCAAGAACAAGCGCTGGCTGCTGAACCTTGATGTGCTGGCGCGCGAGATGCCGCATATCCTTGGTTTCCCAGAGATTGAGGCACAGTACGACGGCAAGACCCTGTTCCTGTCGGGGGGCTTGTCGGAGTATGTCAAACGCGAGGACCGCGCGCGGATCAAGGCGCTTTTCCCGGCCGCGCAATTCGCGAAGATCCCCGGCGCGGGGCATTGGCTTCATGCCGAGAAACCCCGCGAATTCGAAGCGGCTGTGCGGACATGGCTTGGCTGATCAGCGGTTTTCGTAAAGCGCCCTGGTCACCATCCACGTCACCGGAAACGCGATGACAAATCCGATGGCGGCGGCAATCAGGATCGGCGTCATGGTATCTTTCCCCATCACCAGCGCCGCTATGACGGCTGATCCGGCAAGGGTCGAGCCGATGAAAAGGTGCAGAATGAAACCAAGTCGCAACATGCGGGCCTCCGTGAGCATAAAACGCGTCCAAGGCCCTTATGGCGAAGTTCCGCCCATGCTACCTTGATCCAAATCACTTTCGCTCGTTTCCATGGGGCGCGCGGGATATAGACCACATAAACCTCTGATCGGAGACACGAATATGCGCATGATTGCACTCGGCCTTATTGCCATTTTGGGACTGGCAGGCTGTGAGACCATCCAAGGGGCGGGCCGGGATATCCAGAACGCCGGTCAGACGCTTGAAAAAGCGGTCAACTAGACGCGCCTAGCGCTTTTTGACGAATTCGGTCAGGATCACGATCCGCTGGCCTTCGACCCGGCCTTCGATATGGGCGGGGTTGTCGGCGACAAGCGAAATGCGATGCACGGCGGTGCCGCGCTTGGCGGTGAAATTGGCGCCCTTGACCACCAGGTCCTTGATCAGCACCACGGTGTCGCCCTGTGCGAGGGCCACACCGTTGCTGTCTTTATGTTCGCTGGCCTGCGGGACGTTCTCGGCCCAGGCGCGGGTGTCGTCGTCAAGCCAGAGCTGATCGGCAAGATCGCGGGCCCAGTCCTGATCGGACAGGCGGGTCAGCATCCGGGCGGCCATCACCTGCGTCGCGGGGTCTTCGGACCACATGCTAGAGGCCAGAGCGCGCCAGTGGTCGGGCTCGGGTGTGCCGTTGATCTGCGCCTCGCAGGTGCCGCAAATCTCGACACTGGCGCCCTCGGGGCCGCCGGTGACGTTGAAAGAGGTGAGCGGGGCATCAGCAGAGCAAAGGGCACAGGGCATAGTGGTCAATCCAGGTTATGTTGTCTGGATGCGGTATAGGCCCAATGCGGCTGATGGGGAAGGGGGACGCATGGGGGGTGTCGGGTTGATATCCATCCTACATGACGTTGCGATTGAGGTAGGGGGATGATGCTCGGAAATAGTCTGTTCAGAAATGGACTACAATCCATGGTTGAATTTGGAGCGCGGCATCGCCACCTCATAATTTCATTACCACATGAAGGAGATTACGATCATGGGCAAAGGACAAGGCAACGGGGGCGGGTGGCCGTCAGGCACTGGAAATCCTTCGGGCGGGGGGCGCTCGAACGGTCCTTCTGGGGGTGGCAAGGGCAAGTAACGAATTGGGGCGCG
>NZ_CAJXIP010000198.1 GCF_913054395.1 uncultured Roseovarius sp. | reverse complement strand
TTCAGAAAGGGCTGCCGCAATGTGCCAATCGCCTCAGCCTGACGATCAAACAGATCCGGGTCGATATCCGGCGACATCAGGGTGACACCGCTGATGCCCGCCAAAAGCCGCCTGTTGCCGCTTAGCGCGGCCTGACGCAGGGCCTCCATCGTGAGGTGAGCGCCCATCGAATGGGCCAGCAGGAACACCTTGTCTCCGGGCCGCGCCGTCAGCCGCTCAAGCAGCGCCACAAGATCGTCGCGCGCGAACAGAACGCTGTCGCGGTCATACACATAGCCGCGCGGATCGCCCGCCGAGGGCCAGGAGAACAGAAGCGCGGGCATGTTCGTGGTGAAATCGCTCTGGATCTGGGCCAGCCGGTACATCGATTCAGACAGGGTATTGTTATAGCCATGCACGAAGACCAGCGTTTCACGCCCCGGTTTCTTTCGCCGGATATCGCTTAGCATCGGCACCGGCCCGTCAAATACCTCGGTTCCGGTCACCACGAAATCGGTGGCGGCATCTGGCGCGCCTTCGGGCCATTCGATCGCACCGGTCTGATGGGTCGGGGGGATGGATATGTCGGTGCGGAAATAATTCATGCCGCTGGGGCGTTTAAGCCCGAAAATCGGCCCGGTCTTATCCAGCTCGCGTTCGGTCGCGACATAGATCGGCTGAATGGTGGCGGCGGGATGCGGCGCGGCCCGCTCGGCCGTCATGCGCGGCGCACAGGCCGCGAGCAGCATCACCAGCGCAAAGAGGCCAAGACCGACACGGGTCAGGCGCTTGCGCCCTGCCATGTCGGCCCTTTGTCCACCTGCCGCCAATCCCATCGCCTGATCCATGAATCGCAGTCCCCACCTTCGCGGCAGAACCTACTTGGAATATCGGTGCCCACCAAGGATTATGCGGAGGCCAGCATGCCTTTTTCCTGTGCAAGCGCGCGCATCCGCTTTTGCAGCTTTTCAAAGGCGCGCACCTCGATCTGGCGAATACGTTCGCGGCTCACGTCATAGGATCCGCTCAGATCCTCAAGTGTGACCGTCGTTTCGCTCAGGCGGCGTTGCGTCAGGATATCGCGCTCACGCTCGTTAAGCACATCCATCGCCTCGCTCAGCAATTCGCGGCGCGCATCAAGCTCGTCGCGGCGCTCGTAATCGCCGGCCTGATCGGCATCTTCATCCTCAAGCCAGTCCTGCCATTGCATGGTGCCTTCGCCTTCGGAGCCGACAGTCGCGTTAAGTGACGCATCTGCACCGGCCATACGTTGGTTCATGCTGACCACTTCGTCCTCGGTTACACCAAGGTCGGTGGCGATTTTCTTGACCACATCCGGGCGCATGTCGCCGTCCTCGAATGCCCCGATCTTGGCCTTGGCCTTGCGCAGGTTGAAGAACAGCTTTTTCTGCGCCGAGGTGGTGCCAAGTTTCACAAGCGACCAGCTGCGCAGGATATATTCCTGAATGCTGGCGCGAATCCACCACATGGCATAGGTCGCAAGACGAAAGCCGCGCTCGGGGTCAAAGCGTTTGACCGCCTGCATCAGGCCGACATTCGCCTCGGAAATCACCTCGGCCTGCGGCAGACCATAGCCGCGATAGCCCATGGCGATCTTGGCCGCCAATCGCAGGTGGCTGGTGACCATCTTATGCGCCGCTTCGGTATCCTGTTCCTCGGCCCACCGCTTGGCGAGCATGTATTCCTCTTCCGGTTCCAGCAACGGGAACTTGCGAATTTCCTGCATATAGCGGTTCAATCCGCCTTCTGGTGTCGGAGCCGGCAGGTTTTTATAGTTGCCCATGGCTTCATCCCTCTCGATGTTTATATCGTTAACATCCACATGGGGCGTCACTCCGCCCGTTTCAAGATGTGTCGGAATATATAACGCAGAGCTTACGCTTTTCCGTCGCGGGAAAATTGATTTTGCTCAGATTTCAGGGGTTTTCCGGCGAAATCTCGCTTCGCAATGCCTCGATCAGGGCGGTCATATCGCTTGGCAGGGCGGCCTCGAACCGCATTTTCTCGCCGGTTACCGGGTGGGTAAAGCCCAGGATCGCGGCATGAAGCGCCTGGCGCGGAAAATTCTGCGCGGCCTCGATCCCCGCCTGCGAAAGCGCCTTTTGCGACAGCTTGCGGCGCCCGCCATAGACCGGATCGCCGATAAGCCCGTGACCGGCATAGGTCAGATGCACCCTGATCTGATGGGTGCGCCCGGTTTCAAGCCAGCATTCCACAAGGCTGACCGTGGCGGGGGTGCCAAAGCTTTCGACCACGCGGGCGCGGGTCACGGCATGGCGACCGCCCTGAAACAGCACCGCCTGACGCTGACGGTCGGTCTTGTGACGCGCCAGCTGTGTGATGATGCGGATCACGTTGCCCGGCTCAAAGCTTACGCCGCGCACGCCGCGCAGACGCGGATCGCTGGCATCCGGCGCACCATGCACGATGGCGCGGTAATAGCGCTCGACGGTATGGGCCTCGAATTGCGCCGCAAGGCCGTGATGCGCCGCGTCGGATTTGGCCACCACCAAAAGGCCGCTGGTATCCTTGTCGATCCGGTGCACGATGCCCGGCCGCTTGGCGCCCCCCACCCCGGACAGGCTATCGCCGCAATGATGCAAAAGCGCATTCACCAGCGTGCCCTCGGGTGTGCCGGGCGCCGGATGCACCACCATGCCGACAGGTTTGTTGATCACGATAAGATCGTCATCCTCAAACACCACCTCAAGGGGAATATCCTGAGCGCCGATATGGCTTTCGCGGGCCTCGGGCACGGTGATCTCGACAAGATCGCCCTCGGCCACGCGGGTCTTGGCATCTTGCACCACGGCGCCGTTCAACCTCACGTGCCCCTCGGCGATCAACCGCATGAGCCGGGTGCGCGACAGGTTCGCCGCCTCTGGCACATCACGCGAAAGCGCCTTATCAAGGCGCGCAGGCGGATCACTTTCGATCGCAAAGCTAAGCGGGGCCTGGCCCATGGATGATACCCCTCAGCCGGTCAATCCGGCGATGCTGAAATTCCTGATGCGGCTGGTCACGGTGCTGACCGCCACGATGATTGCTGGCCTTCTAGTGATCATTGCGCTGTTTGTCATCCGCTTCTCGGATAGTGACGCGGCGGACCTGCCGCAAAGCCTCACCCTGCCGGACGGGGCGCAGGCCACGGCCTTTACCCAAGCCGCGGGTTGGTATGCGATCGTGACACAAGATGACCGCATCCTGATCTATGACCGCGCCACCGGAAAGCTGCGCCAAAGCGTGACGATCGAGCCGGGAAATTGACAAAGGGGTGGGATGGTACCGCCTCCCCGGCTTGAACGGGGGACCTCTGGATCCACAATCCAGCGCTCTAACCAACTGAGCTAAGGCGGCACTGTGGGGCGATTTATCTTTCCCCTCGCCCGATTGCAAGCCTCTTAAAGGGTGATTTCCATGCTTTGTTCAACAAAGCTCAGCGAGAAAGCGCGAACCCGCCTTATACCAGCCAGGCGCAGGACAGGATAAGCTCTGGCCATGCCGCGCGGCAAACCGTGAAGACTCTTGCCAAGCAAGTGGGAAAAGAGTAGCTCATCGCCTGTTTCAAGGAGGCAGCCATGGGCATCAACAGCGAGAGCGATATCGAAGCAAACCTGCAAATCGGACCGACCGATCAGGGCATGGTGCGCCTGTTTGTTGAAGGTCAAGGCATTGAAATCCCGATGGACTTCACCCCGGAAGAGGCCGAGGAAATCGCCTCTGAACTGATCGCATCAGCCAAGGCCGCGCGCGCCAAATCCTCATAATCCCGGATCAAGCACCGCGTGCAGGCGCCGCGCCGCGTGGCGGGCAAACCGGCGCGTCAGGGCCGCCCGCCGGGCCGCCGCAAGCCGGGTTTCCGGCCCCATGCGAATGATCTCGGCGCCATAGGCGTCGGCCATGATCAACCCGGTACCATCGGGCAACAGCTCGACCGGGAAATCCGGGCCGACCGCCCAGAAATATCGGTCGCACCATTGCAGATAGCCCCGCCACTTGCCGTCCGACATGAAATCGGCGCGGCTTGACTTGCACTCCACCACCCAGATTTCGCCCTTGGGGCCAAGCGCTATCACATCCACGCGGCGCCCCCGTTCCGGGGTGAATTCCACAATGGAATCAAAGTCATGGCCGCGCAGATGACGGCACACGCCCCGCGCCAGAAGCTGCCCCGGTTGCGGGGCTTGATCCCTCATCTTCTCCATGCAGGGATTATGAACAAAGCACGAACGCAAACAACCCCTTGTCGCGGGGGCCTGCAAGGCCTACCTATGGGCTGTGGCGGGTGCTGCCCTTCTCGTGAACGGTTGCATTCCGGTGGCCTTAAGCAATTCCGAGGGAGCTGGCTCTGTCCGGACCGTGGTCCGTTTATCCGGTGCCCACCTGTACATACAGGTCCTCGGGAATGAGAGAACCAAACGGCTGCGTGCGGGCCCGTCACACACTTTCCGCCGCGTCTTACCGGAACTTGAATTGTTCTTGTCGCACCGCGACTTAGCGCTTGCGCCAGGTCGTGCGCTTATGACCCTGATCCACAGGGACCGGGATTGCGACATAGTCCCGCTGCATGATGTGCTGACGATGCCCGCCACGCGGTTCGTCGTCATCGTCATCCTTCATGCGCATCACGGCGATGCCGAACTGGACACCCGCAAAAACAATCCCGTTGGCGAACCAGAGAATCACCACCGCAAGCAGCCCCTTGTCGGAATGGCTGACCAGATGCCAGAGGTTCGCAATATTGAACCACAACAGCATCGCCACAAAAACACCGGCAAGACCAAATCCGATGGCAACCTGCGTGATGTAAAGGCGGACGAGCTTGGGCATTAGGGCGAATCCTTCTGATACACTGCCAGTATAGCCGCTTTACCTCATTTTCCCAAGGGAATGGCTAATTTAGGGTAAAGAACGCGCTTTTTTGCCCGAGCAGGCGCGCCTTTTTCTTCTTGCCGGAAATATCCCGGGGAGTGT
>NZ_CAJXIP010000197.1 GCF_913054395.1 uncultured Roseovarius sp. | reverse complement strand
GCAGTTGACTGTTAATCAATTGGTCGTAGGTTCGATCCCTACCGCCGGAGCCAAAGAATTCAAGGGCTTAGCGCTCATCCGCTAAGTCCTTTTTCTTTTTTCGCCTCAAAATGAACGCCGAAGAGCAACACGACTCGTATTGGGGCGCTCGCACCGGGACAGTCGCGCTTATTGCAAAGATTGCCGCGCATCCCGGCGTCCTCATGGACGATCAGGAATACCGGCGATCTTGTTCCTTTCGTGTCGATGTCCCTCCGATCTTTGGGCGGAATGCCCGTTGCAAACGACAAGAACATCTCCCGGTCTGGCCCGCTCAATGACCTGCACGGCGGGGTTCCGCTCACGAAAAAGGGCGCGGCGCCAAGCGACCGCGCCCTTGTCCGGGTGACCTCAATCGAAGGTATCAGGCGCTGAGGCGGCTGATCACCACGGTGACCTCGGGGCGTTTGCCGATTTCATTCTGTGTGCTCTGACGCGCGATGCGGCGCAGCCCCTCTTCAAGCTTGTCATCATCGGCCAGCGTCTTGTCAGAGGCACGGCCGAGGAACTGGCTCAGGTCCTCTTCCAGAACATCGACAAGCGGCGCATGGCTTCGCCCGGTGGTGGCAAGACCCATGGTTTCGCACCAGGGTTCGCCAAGCGGGTCATCCTCTTCGTCCAGAATGATGTTGATCATCACATGCCCGTTCAGAGCCATGCGAATGCGATCCCGCACCACCCCGTCCATCGAGCCGATCTGAACCGAGCCATCAAGATAGGTGCGCCCGGTTTCGATATATTCGGCGACGGTGGGTTTGTTGCCGCTCAGGTCAACCATCATCCCGTTAACCACAAGCATCCCGCCAAGCCGGTTGGACTTGGCAAGCTTCACATGCTCGCGCAGGTGGCGATGTTCGCCGTGCATCGGGATCACCGTCTGTGGCTTGATGATCTTGTGCATCGCATCAAGATCGGGGCGGTTGGCATGGCCCGAGACGTGATAGCGGTCATCGCCCTCGATCACGTCAACCCCCATTTCGCTGAACTGATTCATGATCCGGATCACACCACGTTCATTGCCAGGAATTGTCTTGGACGAAAACAGGAAGGTATCGCCCTCTTTCAGGGTCATTCCCTGATATTTGCCGTTTGCAAGCTGGGCACTTGCCGCGCGGCGCTCGCCCTGGCTTCCGGTGACGATCAGCATGACGTTCTCGCGCGGCAATGCCTTGGCGTCTTCCGGGCTGATGGTCTTGGGAAAATCCTTGAGCACGCCGGTCTCGACACTGGCCTCGATCATCCGGCGCATCGCCCGCCCCATAAGACAGATCGAACGCCCGGCCCGTTCACCGGCCTCGGCCAGGGTTTTCACCCGCGCCACGTTGCTGGCAAAGGTCGTACAGACGAACATGCCCTTGGATTGCGCGACAAGACCGGTGATTGGCTCGGCCACGGAGGCCTCGGATCGGCCTTCATTGGAGCTGAACACATTGGTGGAATCGCAGATCATCGCCTTGACACCGGGTTCTGCAATGCTGGCCCACAATTCGCGGTCAAAGGCCTCGCCGACAACCGGGGTTTCGTCGATCTTGAAATCGCCGGTATGCACGATCCGCCCGCCCGCGCTGTCGATCACGAGACCAGAGCTTTCGGGGATCGAATGCGAAATCGGCACATAGCCCACGCTGAACGGGCCCGCCTGAACCATTTCGGGCCAGGGTGACACGGTCTTGACGGCGCTTTCAGGGTGACCGTACTCATCCATCTTGCGGCGGGCCAGATTAGAGGTAAAGGCACGGGCATAGATCGGCGCGCCAAGCTTTTCATAGCAATGCGCCACGGCGCCAAGATGGTCTTCGTGGGCATGGGTGATGAACACCGCCTCAAGCTGATCGCGCCGCTCGGCCAACCAGGTTATATCGGGCATGATAAGGTCCACCCCGGGCGTGCCATCCATATCCGGAAAGGTCACCCCGAGATCCACCAGGATCAGACGTTCCTTGCCGGGTTTGCCATAGCCATAGACATAGGCGTTCATACCAATTTCGCCCGCCCCGCCAAGGGGTAGGTAAATCAAACGTTCACTGCTCATGGGGCGTCAGCCCTCCTTGTTATACGCGTCAATCACGGTCAGCCCGTGCATCGTCAGATCATCGCGGAACACGTCGAAAATCGCGTGCCCCTGCTGGAATAACGGCGCCAGCCCGCCTGTTGCGACCACTTTCATGGCGCGGCCTCTCTCGGCCTTTATCCGGTCACATATCCCATTGATCAGCCCGACATAACCCCAGAACACCCCCGATTGCATGCAATCCACGGTATTGGTGCCGATGACGCGCTCGGGCTTGGTTATATCCACGTGCGGCAGGGCGGCGGCGGCCTCGTGCAGGGCCTGAAGCGACAGGTTCACGCCGGGTGCAATCACCCCGCCGATATAGGCGCCATCGCTCGCGACCACATCAAAGGTTGTTGCCGTGCCAAAATCCACGACAATAAGATCGCCGCCATAAAGATCGTAGCCCGCCACCGTATTTACAAGCCTGTCCGGCCCGACCTGTGTGCCCGCATCCACCCGCACATCCACCGGCAGGCGGCATTCCGGCTTGCCCACCACAAGCGGGCGACAGTTAAAATAGCGATCGGAAAAGACCCGCAGATTGAAGACCACCCGCGGCACGGTCGAACTGATCACCACCGAACTGATATCGGCCTTGATGCCGAAATGTGCCAGAAGCGTTGAAAACCAGACAAAATACTGATCCGCCGTGCGCTGATGCTCGGTCGAGGTGCGCAGCGTGCACAGGAACTTTTCGCCATCCCAGATCGAAAAAACGGTGTTGGTATTGCCACAGTCAATCGCCAAGAGCATCGCGGACATCCTCGCTTAGAAAAAAACCTCGGCGGCGGCAATCGCGTGGCGCCCCTTCGGGGTTGATAGAACAAGATTGCCCGCGCCGTCCACCGTCTCGAAGGTGCCGGTGACCTCTTCACGGCTGGTACGCGCGGTGATCACCTCGCCCAGGCGCGCCGCCCGCGCAAGCCAGGCCAGGCGAATAGGCTCGAACCCATAGGTGACAAACTGCGCCTCGGCGCGGGCATAGGCCGGGGCCAGAAAGTCAAGAAACGCCTCGGGGCTGATCGCCACGCCGGTGCCCGACAGGACCGACACCGGGGGCACCGCGCCGGGTTCGAGTGCACCCGCCTCAGGCGCCTCGCGCAGGTTCACCCCGATTCCGATGGTGAAATGACTAAACCCTGCCCCGCTGCCGGCACTTTCCAACAGAATTCCGGCAAGCTTGCCACCGTTCAGCAAGACATCATTGGGCCATTTAAGCGCAAAAGCCTCTGCCCGCCCGGTCACTGCTACCAAGGCATCAAACAGGGCCAGCGAGGCCACGAAAGACCGCAGCGCCACCTTGTCCGCGGTCTCATTGGGGCGCATCACAAGACTGGCGGCAAAATTGCCCTTGGGGTCGGCCCACCCGCGCCCGCGCCGCCCGCGCCCGGCGGTCTGCTCCAACGCCAAAATCCATTCCGGCCCCGCCAGGCCCGGAGCCACCCGTGCGGCCTCGGCATTGGTGCTGTCCACCGATGCCAGCACGCGCCGCCCATAGCCCTCGGGCCAGTCCCACTCAGACGCCATTTTCATCTTTCCCAAAATACTCCCGCCGGAGGCGCGCGCCCGGGCACCGGGCGCCAAAAATAAAAGCGACGCGCCCCTCGGGGCGCGTCACATGTGGATCAGACCGGATCGGGCGCATGTTCAGTTGACAAGCGTTGCCGCTGCCGCCTGTGCAATCGCCTCGACCCCGAACATGTTGATGATACCGACAAGCATGATTGCCGCAGAGGTCATCAGGAACGCCCATTGAACCGGCGAACGCCCGGTTTCAAGCGCTTCGCCCTCTTCGCCGAAATACATGTAGAATACGATGCGCAAGTAATAGAAGGCGCCGATCACGCTGGCCACCACACCGGCAACCGCCAGCCAGGCCAGGCCGCCCTCATAGGCCGCGCGCAGCACGTAGAGCTTACCGAAAAAGCCAAGCAGCGGCGGTACGCCCGCAAGGCTGAACAACAAGATCAGCATCGCCAGCGCCCGGCCCGGCTGGGCCTTGGCATACATATTCAGGCTGCGGATATCCGTCACCGGCTGGCCATCGCGCTCCATCGACAGGATAAAGGCGAAAGTGCCGATGTTCATGGTCACATAGATCGCCATGTAGATCAGCATCGCCTGCACACCGAACACCGTCCCCGAGGCAAGTCCCATCAGCGCATAGCCCATATGGGCAATCGAGGAATAGGCCATCCGACGCTTGATGTCGCGCTGTCCGATTGCGGCCACGGCCCCGACAAACATCGACAACAGCGACAGCACCGTGCCGCCAATCGCCCCCAGCAGCGTCGCGGCGCCGGCAATATTCAATGTCTCGATCAGGGCCGGGAAGAAATGCACCATATGGCCGGGCAACTCGGCGGCCTTTTGCGATGCTTCGGCCAGAACCTCGCCCGGGTAGTCCAGAATGCGATGAATGCCGTCGTAGAACGACCCTGCATTGCGGTCGTCAGCGGTGCGGAACCCGGCGGCCATCATCGCAATGAACAGGACCAGCAACACCCCGCCATAGAGACGTTTGCGCCGGGTCAGCTCGGTATATTGCATCCGGATCTCATCCACTGTCCGGGGGGCGTGGGCGGTCAGATCAGCCATGAATTCGTCCTGAGTCAAAAACGGACCACGAGAATAAAACAGGGTCCCGTGGTCAGAAATGCGGGGTCCGGACCGATCCGAACCCCGCGCCTGTTGTGCGAAGCTGCTTACTGGGATTTCAGCTTGCGGGCTTCGATGATCGCCTCATAGGCGTCGTGACCGATCGGCATGAAGCCTTTGGAGTCGCCGGCCGCGACAGCGTAGTAGCAGTCGTAATCCATCGCAGGCATGGAGGCCATCAGAGCGGTCATCTTGACCTTGACGGCCTCGGGCAGCGCCTTGCGCAGCACGATGGGACCTTCGGGGATCGGCTTGGACTGCCAGA
>NZ_CAJXIP010000196.1 GCF_913054395.1 uncultured Roseovarius sp. | reverse complement strand
AATGTCGCGGGTGATCTCTTCCGGCCCAAGCTTAGTATCGCGTGCGGCCACTTCGAATTCTTCGATATGGATCGAGGTAAACACGTCATCGCGCACGATGCGTTCCGAGATCAGGATCGAGTCTTCGTAGTTGTAACCGTTCCACGGCATGAAGGCCGTGATCACGTTCTTCCCAAGCGCCAGCTCGCCCATATCGGTACAGGGGCCATCGGCGATCACTTCGCCCTTGGTCACCGTATCACCGACCTTCACCAGCGGCTGCTGGTTGATGCAGGAGTTCTGGTTCGAGCGCTGGAACTTGCGCATGCGATAGATGTCAACGCCCGGATCCCCGATCTCAAGATCAGAGGTGGCCCGGATCACAATCCGCTGTGCATCGACCTGGTCGATGACACCGCCGCGACGCGCCATGATGGCCGCGCCGGAATCGCGCGCCACGACACCTTCGATACCGGTGCCCACAAGCGGGGCTTCGGCACGCAGGGTCGGAACCGCCTGACGTTGCATGTTCGAGCCCATCAAGGCGCGGTTGGCGTCGTCGTTTTCCAGGAACGGAATAAGCGAGGCGGCAACCGAAACCAGCTGTTTCGGGCTGACGTCGATCAGGTCGACGCTTTCGCGCGGCGCCAGCATGTATTCGCCGGATTGACGCGTGCTGACCAGATCGTTGACGAATTTGCCTGCCTCATCAAGGTTGGCGTTGGCCTGCGCCACGGTATGACGCATTTCCTCGGTGGCGGACATGTATTGCACGTCATCCGTCACCTGACCGTCAACCACCTTGCGATAAGGCGTTTCGATAAAGCCGTATTTGTTGACCCGCGCAAAGGTGGCGAGGCTGTTGATCAGACCGATGTTCGGGCCTTCCGGCGTTTCAATCGGGCACATCCGGCCATAGTGGGTCGGGTGCACGTCGCGCACCTCAAAGCCCGCACGTTCGCGCGTAAGACCACCCGGCCCAAGCGCCGAAAGACGGCGTTTGTGGGTGACTTCCGAAAGCGGGTTGGTCTGGTCCATGAACTGCGACAGCTGCGAAGAGCCGAAGAATTCGCGCACCGCGGCCGCGGCCGGCTTGGCGTTGATCAGGTCTTGGGGCATCACCGTGTCGATTTCGACCGACGACATCCGCTCCTTGATCGCGCGTTCCATCCGCAGAAGACCGACGCGATACTGGTTCTCCATCAACTCGCCAACCGAGCGCACCCGGCGGTTGCCGAGGTGGTCGATATCGTCGATATCGCCGCGCCCGTCGCGCAGTTCGACCAGCGCCTTGATGCAGGCCACGATATCATCGCGATCCAGCGTGCGCTGTGTATCAGGCTTGTCCAGCGCCAGACGCATGTTCATCTTGACCCGGCCCACGGCCGAAAGGTCATAGCGCTCGGCGTCAAAGAACAGTGTTTCGAACAGCGCCGCCGAGGCCTCTTCGGTGGGCGGCTCACCCGGACGCATCACGCGATAGATATCCATGAGCGCGCTGCCGCGGTTCATGTTCTTGTCGGCGGCCATGGTGTTGCGGATGTAGGGACCAACGTTGATGTTGTCGATATCCAGCACCGGGATATCGGTCACGCCCGCATCCAGCAATTCCTGGAGGCTGCCACCGGTCACTTCGCCCTCTTTGTCGTACTCAAGCGTCAGCTCGTCGCCCGCTTCGACATAGATCGCACCGGTTTCTTCATTGATGATGTCACGCGCCACGAACTTACCGACGATATGGTCGAACGGCACCAAAAGCTCGGTCACGTTACCTTCGTCGATCAGCTTCTTGACTGCGCGCGGGGTGACTTTCTTGCCCGCTTCGGCAATCACTTCGCCGGTCTTGGCATCGACAAGGTCATAGGTCGGACGGGTGCCACGGACCCGCTCGGGGAAGAACTTGGTGACCCAGCCCTTTTTCTTCTTAAGCTTGAAATCGACAGTGTCGTAATACGCATCCATGATCGCTTCCTGGTCAAGACCAAGCGCGTAGAGAAGCGTTGTCACCGGAAGTTTGCGGCGACGGTCGATGCGCGCAAAGACGATATCCTTGGCGTCGAATTCGAAATCGAGCCAGGAGCCGCGATAGGGGATGATCCGGCAGGTAAACAAAAGCTTGCCCGACGAGTGGGTCTTGCCCTTGTCGTGATCAAAGAACACGCCCGGGCTGCGGTGCATCTGGGAGACGATCACGCGCTCGGTGCCGTTCACGACAAAGGTGCCGTTCGGCGTCATCAGGGGCATATCGCCCATGAATACGTCTTGTTCCTTGATATCCTTGACCGATTTCGCACCGGTATCTTCGTCGACATCAAACACGATCAGCCGCAGCTTGACCTTCAGCGGGGCGCTGTAGGTCATGTCACGCTGCATGCATTCCTCAACGTCGTATTTCGGCTTTTCAAGATCGTAGCTTACGAATTCCAGCACGCTGGTTTCGTTGAAATCCTTGATCGGGAATACCGACTGGAAAACGCCTTTGATCCCCTCGCCGTCCATCGGCTGGGGCTCATCGCCTGATTTCAAAAACAGATCATACGAAGATTTCTGAACCTCGATGAGGTTCGGCATTTCAAGCACTTCACGGATCTTGCCGTAATATTTGCGCAAACGTTTCTGGCCGAGGTAGGTCTGAGCCATGGTCGAAGTCACCTTTCATTTCTCACCGGTCGCGCGCGCTGTCGGGCTCCAGCGCCGCGGCCATACGAGAGGGCCTGGTTTGATCCATTCACGGCCATCGTCCCAAAGACGGCCTCCCGATCATATAAACCTTGCCTTAGAAAAGCCCCGTCTGGTGCAGGGCCTCTCTGAGACAGGTTTGGCCGGGCCCGGAATTCCGGACCCAGCCTTGATAACGCTCCGGGTTGCCCCGGCAAAGATTACTTCAGTTCGACTTCGGCGCCAGCTGCTTCCAGCTTGCCTTTGATCTCTTCTGCTTCGTCTTTCGAGACTTGCTCTTTCACGGCTTTGCCGCCTGCTTCCACCAGGTCCTTGGCTTCTTTCAGACCAAGACCAGTGATTGCGCGAACCTCTTTGATGACGTTGATTTTCGACGCGCCGGCCGATTTCAGGATCACGTCAAATTCGGTTTGCTCTTCAGCAGAACCACCAGCGTCGCCAGCCGGGCCAGCCATCATGACCGCGCCACCGGCTGCGGGCTCGATGCCGTACTCGTCTTTCAGGATGGTTTTCAGTTCTTGTGCTTCGAGAAGCGTCAGACCAACGATCTCTTCTGCAAGTTTTTTCAGATCAGCCATTTGTGACTCTTTCCGTTTTTCTAGATGTGTTCCAACGTTGGGCAATCAATCCCCTACGCGGATGATACAGTTACCTTACGCGGCTTCGGCCTTCTCTTCGATGGTCGAAAGAATGCTCGCGATATTCGAAGCAGGTGCGCCAATGGCCCCCGCGATGTTCGAAGCAGGTGCGCCGATCATGCCAACGATTGTCGCGATAAGTTCATCGCGCGACGGCAGTTTCGACGTGGCTTCAACACCAGCACGGTCCAGAGCGTTCTCGCCCATTGCCCCGCCAAGGATCTCAAACTTTTTGTTATCTTTGGCGAAGTCCTCGGCCACCTTGGCTGCTGCCACGGGGTCCTCGGAATAGGTAAGAACGGTCATACCCGAGAGGTAGTCAGCAATGCTTGCGCACGGCTTGCCCTCAAGGGCGATTTTGGCGAGCCTGTTCTTGGCTACACGAACTGATGCCTCTGCCGCACGGGCGCGGGCACGCAGATCTTGCATTTCGGCAACTGTAAGACCCGTGTAGTGGGCAACCACTACAACGCCAGAGCTTTCAAAGATCTGGCCGAGTTCCTCGACCACTTTCTCTTTCTGGGCTCTATCCACAGTTTCACTCCAAATTTGGGGGTCTCCCCCCGGCTCAGTTTTGCCACCCCGAAGGGCAGCGTTCGGGTCCAATTTCAGGGTCCCGAGGCCAAAATCACCCGAAGGCGGCTGCCCTCGTTTGAAATCTTATCTCGTTCCCCATCTCAGGAAGGAATTATGTACCGCAGTTGCGGCAACCCTCCGTCTCGGACAGGACAGGGCCAGAAGACGGCCCTGCCATTCGCGCCCGGATCAGGGATCCGGGTGCAAATTCTTATTCGACAACAGCGCTGTTGACGTCGATCGTCACGCCTGCGCCCATGGTCGAAGACACCGAAATCTTCTTCACATAGGTGCCTTTGGCGCCGGTCGGGCGGGCCTTTTGCACGGCTGCAACAAAGGCACGGACGTTTTCGGCAAGCTTGCCTGCGTCAAACGAAGCCTTGCCGATACCGGCATGCACAACACCGGCTTTTTCAGCCTTGAACTGGACTTCGCCGCCCTTGGCGTTCTTGACGGCCTGCGCCACATCCATGGTGACCGTGCCCACTTTGGGGTTCGGCATCAGGTTGCGGGGGCCAAGCACCTTACCCAGACGGCCCACGACGGGCATCATGTCGGGGGTGGCGATGCAGCGGTCAAAGTCGATCTTGCCGCCCTGAACGATTTCCATCAGGTCTTCGGCGCCAACGATATCGGCACCGGCAGCCTGGGCTTCTTCAGCCTTGGCGCCACGGGCGAACACGGCGACGCGAACGTCTTTACCGGTGCCATTGGGCAGGCCGACAACGCCGCGGACCATCTGGTCGGCGTGGCGCGGATCAACACCAAGGTTCATAGAGATTTCGACGGTTTCGTCGAATTTCGCATTGGCATTGCCTTTGACCAGAGCAACGGCGTCTTCGACGCTCAGGTCATCCTTGCCAGCAAAAGCCTCACGAATGGCGCGGGTACGTTTTCCAAGTTTTGCCATCTTACTTCACCTCGATGCCCATGGAACGAGCAGAGCCGAGGATGATTTTCATCGCGGCTTCGACGTCGTTTGCGTTCAGATCTTTCCACTTCGCTTCGGCGATTTCCTTGACCTGTTTGGTCGAGACATAACCGGCTGTGGCGCGACCGGGGGTTTTGGACCCCGAGGGCAGCTTGGCAGCTTTTTTCAGATAGTAGGACGCGGGCGGCGTCTTGATTTCCATCTCGAACGACTTGTCCTGATAATAGGAAATCACGGTCGGGCACGGTGCGCCCGGCTCAAGGTCTGCAGTCTTGGCATTGAACGCCT
>NZ_CAJXIP010000195.1 GCF_913054395.1 uncultured Roseovarius sp. | reverse complement strand
TGCAGGGGGCAATCTGGTTGCCTGTTCCATTCATGGCCTTTTTAACAAAATCCGCATCCGCCAACATCGGGCGCGCGAGTGACACCATATCGGCGCAGCCCGTAGCAAGCACTTCTTCACCCACCTCGGGCGAGTTGATCCGGTTGGAAGTGATCAGCGGAATGCCGACCTTGCCCATCAGCTTTTTTGTGACCCAGGCAAAGGCCGCGCGCGGCACCGAGGTGGCGATGGTTGGAATGCGCGCCTCGTGCCAGCCGATGCCGGTGTTGATGATCGTCGCCCCCGCGCGCTCGATCTCCTGAGCAAGCTGGACCACCTCTTCATGGGTGCTCCCGTCAGGGACAAGATCAATCATGCTGAGACGATAGATGATGATAAAGTCGTCGCCCACAGCGGCGCGCACGCGACGCACCACCTCGATCGGCAGGCGCATGCGGTTCTCATAGGGCCCGCCCCAACGATCCCTGCGCTTGTTGGTGTGGGTGACAAGAAACTGGTTCAGGAAATACCCTTCCGATCCCATGATCTCGACCCCGTCATAGCCCGCCTGCCGGGCACGGGTGGCGGCGGTGACAATATCGACGATCTGTTTTTCGATCCCCTCTTCATCAAGCTCTTTCGGCACAAAGGGGGATATCGGCGATTTGATCGGCGAGGCGCTGACGCAATCGGAGCCATAGGCATAGCGACCTGCATGCAGGATCTGCATCGCGATCCGGCCGTCGGCGTCATGTACCCGGTCGGTGACGATCCGGTGATTTGCAATATCGGCATCGCTAAAGAGACCCGCCGCGCCGGGAAACACCCCGCCTTCGCGGTTGGGCGCCATGCCGCCGGTCACCATAAGGCCAACACCCCCGCGTGCGCGGGCAGCATAGAATTCGGCAACCCGGTTCCAATCCTTGGTTTCCTCAAGGCCGGTGTGCATCGACCCCATCAGGACGCGGTTCCTGAGTGTGACATGGCCAAGATCGAGCGGCGCAAGAAGATGTGGATAGTCGGTCATGGCGGGCCTCCCTCAAAGCGCGATCCGAACCGTGAGAGGCAAACTGCGCGACACGTCGAATTCGGGCGCAGGATGCCGCCTTGGCCCGCGCTTGTCACCCCGAACGCTGCGTTATTCTTCGCCGTCGACACGGCCGCGCATCGCCTTGACCTCGCCGCGCACCTTCTTGGCCTTGAGGCGGCGCTTTTTCGACCCCAGAGTGGGGCGCGTCGGCACCCGGCGCTTGGGCTTTTGCGTGGCCGCAAGGATCAGGGCGGCAAGCCGGTCGCGGGCGATCTCGCGGTTGCGGGCCTGACTTCGGGTTTCGTCGCACTGGATGATCAACGCGCCCTCTTTCGACCAGCGCCGCCCGGCCAGCCGCCGCAGCCGCGCCTTGACGGGATCCGGCAGGCTTGGCGAGCGCTCGGCCTCAAAGCGAAGCTCGACCGCGCTGCTGACCTTGTTCACGTTCTGCCCACCGGGGCCAGAGGCGCGCATGAACTGTTCGGTCAGCTCCCAGTCGGCAATCGTGATCTGATCGTTGATTTTCAACATGCGCCTTTCCGGTTTCAGAATGTGTTGATTTCGCATATTCGAGAAGCTCAAAACCGGTTCCCACTTTTAAGCAACATGCTTTGACGCAAGTTTAAACCGCAAGTGGCCCGAAGCCAATCGAAAGGGCCGCCCCGATCCCGGAACGGCCCTCTAGAAGTTAGCGGAGGTGGGCCGGTTAGGCGCACCAATTCGGATGGCTTTTACGCCTCGGGGCTGCCCTAGACGATGCTCTCCTGAACTGTTCCGACACCTCGCTCCAATACCTCTGTAGACACTGGACCACCTCCTTTCGCTTGTTGAACTCACCCCTAGCCTGCCACAAATTTTACGTTTGTCAAAACAAAATGATGTGGTTCACACAGGTTTGTGCGCAGGATGATGCGTTATTGTGCTTGCAGAACCGCCACGCATTGGCGCGGCAGGTCCTGCATCGTCAATTCGCGGCGCGGCTTGGGCTTGGGCGCATTCGGGTCGGGCGGCGGCGGGTTGAGGATGTTGCGCACCCAGGTTTGTGCCTCGGCGCAACCGTCGCCGGGCGGGGGCGCAGCCTGCGGCTGACAGCCCGAAACATTGTCCGGACAATTCAGGCGCACGTGAAAATGATAGTGATGCCCATACCACGGCCTGACCTTGCGAAGCCACGCCCGGTCGCCCTTTTCATCGTTGCACATCTGCACCTTGGCCCCCGGAAAGATGAATATCCGCGCCGTGCGCGGGTCTTGCGCGGCGGCCTTTACGATTTCGTGATGCGCGCGGGTCCAGCTGCTGTTGGTATAGGCGCCCTTGGCGCGGCGCATCGAGATCGACGAGATGTTTTCACGCTGCGTGCGGCTTAAATCAAGGGTATCGGCGGGCTTGAGCCAGATATCGGCATCAAGCCCCATCTGATGGCTGGCATGCCCCGAAAGCATCGGTCCGCCGCGCGGCTGGCTTATGTCGCCGACATAAAGCCCGTTCCACCCGGGTTGCGCGGCGGCCTTGCGCGACAGGGTCTTGATGAAATCAATCGTGTCCGGGTGCCCCCAGTTGCGGTTCCGGCTCAGGCGCATCGCCTGCCAAGTGGGGCCGGTTTCCGGCAGGGTCGTCGCCCCCGCGATACAGCCCTTGGCATAACTGCCATGCGGCGCGGGTGCCTGTGCCGATCCATGCCCATGTGCACCGAAAAGCTGTTTCGCATGCACCCCGCGCATGGCGGCGGGAATGCTCTGGCTCGACACTGTGCCGGATGGTTTCGGCTCTGGCGCGGATTGCACGCAGCCCGCCAAGGCCATGACAAGAACGCTCAGTCTGAGATAACCGCCCATGTTTCGCTGTCCCCTTCGGATTTGACCCAGCGTAACAGGACAAGGCCGATCAGGAAAAGAAAAATGACCGGCGAAACCCCGATGCGCGCACTCCCGCTAAGGGTGGTGACAAGCCCGATCAATGCCGGTGCCATGAACGCGGTGGCGCGTCCCGACAACCCGTAAAGACCAAAGTTTTCCGTCGGCGCGGCCGGATCCGTGTGGCGCACCATCATCGTGCGGCTGGCCGCCTGAAGCATGCCGCCAAAGCCGCCGATCAAGACGCCGCAGCCAAAGAAGATCATGTCCGGCAGTTTTGATCCCTCGCCGAGGGGGATGCCGAAGATCTGGGTCCGATCCATGCCGACAATCGTTACGCAAACCGCAATCAGTGCCCAGATCGCGAAGATGATCACCGGCTTGGGGCCAAGCGCCTTGTCGGCCTTGCCGCCGATCCAGCTGAACAAAGCCGCCGAAATCGCGCCGATGATGCCAAAGATGCCCACCGACACGATCGACCAGTTGAGCACCAGAATGGCGTAGGTGCCGCCAAAGCCATAAAGCCCGTTCAGGGCATCGCGATAAAGCATCGACGACCCGAGATAGGTACTAAGGCTGATCCGGTGGCGCAGTCCCTTGATCGTCCTGGCCAGCGTCCCAAGCGCCGCGCTCACGCCGCGCCCCTGCCGGGGCGGGCCGATATCGCGCACCCACAGGAAATAGGGCACCATGAAGACCCCGAACCAAAGCGCCGTGAACGGCCCGACAAACCGCGTGCCTTCGCGCATCAGCGGATCAAGCCCAAACGCCGGATCAAGGCCGATCAGGGTCTTGCCAGTGGGCTGTTCGACAAAAAGCAACAGCATGATCATCAACGACAGAACCCCGCCGAGATAGCCAAAGGCAAAGCCGGAGCCCGACAGATCGCCAACCTCTTCGGCCGTACCAAGCGAGGGCAGTTGCGAGTTGATGAAGATGAGGGCATATTCCGCCCCCACAAAGCCAAAGCCAAAGGCCATAAGCCCCCACCACAGGTTTGACCCATCCGGGTTGGTCCACCAGAGCGCGGTCGCGCCAAGCACATACATCGCCGAAAATGCCAGGATCCACGGAAGCCGCTTGCCGGTTGTATCGGCAAAGGCACCCATGACCGGCGCGCCAAGCCCGATCAGCAACCCGGTCACCGTCAGGCAATAGGACCACATCGACTGCGCGCGCGCATCGGCCAGATCTTCGCCCAGGCCGGAAGCGATGAAATAATCCGATGCAATCGAGGCAAAGAACGGCCCGAAGATAAAGGTGACCAGCAAGGTATGATAGGGCTGGCTGGCCCAATCAAAGAAGAACCAGCCCCAGATACGTTTGCGCTGTGAAATCTCCGCCATGCCTGCCCCCTAGCCTTTGGCGGGATAAGACAGAGGTTGCTGCGCGCGTGCAAGCTATTCCTGAATGCCCTGCATCGGCGGCCAGGGTCGCATTGCGTCGGCCTCGATCCAGGCGGCGACCCACTCGGGGGCCTCTGGCACGTCATCCTGATGGTCCATTGTTGCCATCACGTCACCCGGCGCGACGATCCCCTCGCGCCCGGTGACGGCGGCGCGATAGATGATGTGATTGGCGCACTCGCCGTTCGCCTTCCACATGGATTGTTCGATATAAAGAAACCGCGAGTCCCAGAACACCGCCCGCGAGCGCATTTCGATCTTCTCGAACATGCGGATACGGCGCCGATAGCGCACGCTTGCCCCGGCAATCGCAAGGCCCCAGCGGTTGCGCCGCAGCGCACCGATAAGACCGACACGCCCGGCCAATGGAATGCGCCCCAGATCATAGATCGTCAGGGTCCGGCCATTGTTAAGCTCGCGCCACAGGTCGATATCCCAAGGCATGCAGAAATGATGCGACACATGCGTGCCTGTCAGGGGCAGGCGCGGCGCATTGCGGGTGATGAAAAGCTGCCAGAACAGGCGCAGAAAGGGGTACATGGGGGCTCTCTTTCGTTTGCGGGTTTGTCGGGCCTCGGCGCGGGCGCGTCAACCACAACGGCGCGTCAGCCTTGCGCTTTCTCCGCGCGACGCATAGGTGATAGGCGTTTCGATCAAAGGACCGCCCCTATGCAATCGCTTTTCCAGATCCTGATGCTTATCCTTGATATCGTCTGGTTTTTCATCATCGCCCATGTGATCATGAGCTGGCTGATCAACTTTCAGGTGCTCAACCTGCGGCAACAATTCGTGGCACAGGTCTGGTACGGGCTCAATCGCCTGCTGGAACCGATTTATGGC
>NZ_CAJXIP010000194.1 GCF_913054395.1 uncultured Roseovarius sp. | reverse complement strand
GACACGGCTAAGCAACTCCTTGACGCGGTCGGCAATGGCGGCTTTATCGCCACTCAGGCCAAAGGCCACGTTCTGCGCCACGCTTAGATGCGGAAACAGGGCAAAATCCTGAAACATCAACCCGATATGACGCCGCTCGGGGGGAATGCGAAATACCGTGTCACAGACCAGATTGCCATCGACCCAGATTTCGCCGGAATCCTGCATCTCCACACCCGCGATCATCCGCAAGGTCGTCGATTTGCCACAGCCCGACGGCCCAAGAAGACAGGTCACCTGCCCCGGCATCACCCGAAGCGACACATCATTGACCACGCTGCGACCGTCATAACGGCGCACCATATGCTTGATTTCCAACCGGGGGTCTTGCGTCTGCACCGGGGCCTCTTGTCTATCCGATCAAATTTATCGGGTTTTGTTTAACGCCAGATAACAACCCTGCGCCGCCTTCGCAAGCCATCACACCGAGGTGGTGCATTGACAGTACCCGGCCACGGTGGTGTCATACCGCCAATTTCAAGCCACAGGAGTTGAAGAAGAATGCGTTTTTTGATCGCGGTCGCCGCCGCCCTTTGCCTTGCCTTCCCGGTGCATGCCGAAACAGACACTCGCGATGCCCGCCTGGCCGTTGCCAGGGAATATGTTGAAGCGTCGATGGATGGAATGGATATTCAGGACTTCATTCGCCAGCTCTGGACGCCGATGATCAAGCAGATGGCCAACAACCGCCAGCCGATGTCGCCCGAACAGATCAGCCAGATCGAGACCCTGTTTTCAGACGAACTGACCGGGCCGCTGACCGAAGTCATGCTCAAGCAGGACGAGATCATGGCCGATCTGATGACTTTGGAAGAGCTGACCGCGCTGCGCGATTTCTACACATCCGAGCACGGCCGCTCGGTCATGGAAAAGATGCCGCAACTGGCACAGATCCAACAGCCGATGATTTCGGCCGTCCTGCAAAAGGCGATGCCGGTGATGATGCCGAAGATCGAAGCCATCACCGCGCCGCAATAATCAACGAATGGCGGCGCGCCTCAGAACGGCGCGCGCCGCCCGCAGGCCCGGTGCCTCGCCCCCCTCGCCAAGCCGCTCAAGCGTGATGTCCATCGCGGCGATCTGTGCACCGGGGTCATCCATCAGCCCAAGCAAAGCCGGTGTTATAAGGTCTGCGCGACAGGCCTTGCCGATGAACTCCGGCACCGCGCGGGTCTCGCTGACCAGATTGACCAGCGTCAGCGTATCAACCTTGAGCATACGCGAAATCAACGTGCGGCTCAGCCAGTTCATGTCATAGGCAATCACCATCGGTGTGCGCGCCGCCGCCAGTTCGAGCGAGACAGTGCCAGAGGCTGCAAGCGCCCAATCGGCGGCATGGAACGCACAGGCCTTTTCCAGCGTAAACGCGGCGCTTTGCCCCTCTTCCGGGGCCAGAACCAGCGGCGCAATCGGCCAGCCCCGGACCATCTCGCGCACCAGCGGCGCCAGATGGCGCGATGTGGGCAACACAAGGCGCGTCTCGGGGCGTGCGGCGGCAACTTCGGCAATCACCTCGCCAAAGATCGGGGTCAGGCGGTTGACCTCGCCGCGGCGCGATCCGGGCAGAACCATCAAGAGCGGCTGTCCCTCAAACCCATGACGCGCCCGGAAATCGGCAACCTCGGCGGCGCTCGGGCGCGGCTCGGCCACAACCGGATGACCGACGAAATCGCATTCCATTCCGGCGGCGGTCATATAGGGCGGCTCGAACGGCAAGAGCGCCAGAACATGGTCGATCACCCGTGCCATTTTCGCCGCGCGCCCGGCCCGCCAGGCCCAGACCGAGGGCGCCACGTAATGCACGGTTCGGATCGCGCTTGCGGCCTTGACCTTGCGCGCGACACGCAGGCAGAAATCCGGGCTGTCGATGGTGATCAAAATGTCCGGGGCAGTTTCAAGCACTGCCTCGGCGGTCTGGTTGAGGCGGCGTTTAAGCGCCGGGTATTTCGGCAATACCTCGGCCAGCCCCATCACGCTGAGCTCGTCCATCGGGAACAGGCTTTGCAGGCCCTCGGCCTCCATCAAGGGGCCTCCGACGCCCGAAAACTCTACCGTCGTCAAAGACTTGAGCCCGGCCATCAGGGCCGCCCCAAGCTTGTCACCAGAGGCCTCGCCGGCAATCACGAAGATCCGCATCAGAGCGTCCGGGCCGTTAGGAAAAGCCCGGTGTCCGACAGGGCGGCGAGGGTCTTGTCGCGCTCAAGGATCATCACACGGCCCGGCTCGATCACGAGACCGGCAAGACCGGCTGCGGCCACTGCTGCAATTGTGCCGGGTCCAATCGCGGGCATGTCAACCCGAAGATCCTGTCCGCGCTTGGCCGCCTTTACAAAGACGCCCCTTGCCTTGGGGCGGCGTGCCGGATCTGTTGCCGCGACAAAGCCCAAAAGCGCGTCGGTGCCCTGTGCGGTCTCTATCCCAAGGCATTGCCCGCCCGCCACGACACAGCCCTGCCCGATATCGAGCGGCGACAGCGCCGCCAGAATATCGGCGGCACGCGCCGCGTCGGATTCGGCTATCTCGTCAAGCGGCGGCCCAAGGTGAAACCCCTCCGCAGCAGTCAGATCAGGCAAGAGATCATGCGCACCAAGCACGGCGAACCCCCGCTCTTCAAAGACCGAAATCACCGTCGTCAAAAGCCCGTCATCGCCGCCCTGCATCCCCGCCATCAGACGCGGCACAAGCGCCATCGTGACCGCGTCAAACGCCGAAGGATCCAGCGTCGGGCGCGGCAGGCTTCCCGCCAGAACGATGCGCGTGACCCCGGCCTCATGCAACGCCTGAAACAGCGCGCCGAACTTTTCAAACCGGTGCTCTTGGGCGCCCTCTCCAAGATTATGAGGCACGCCTGCAAAACAAATCTGCAAGGCTTGTGGACAGGCACTGGCAAGCGCAACCGGCAGGGCCCCGCCACAGGCAAGAATCGCAAGACGTCCCGGCATGGTCAGCTTTGCCCCGGCGTCAGGTATGAGCGGTCACTATGGCCGGTGACGAAATCGACGATCTGGCGGACATAGGCGCTTTCGGTTTCTTCGCCAAGTCGGCGGGCGCGATCCTGAAATGCGCCCTCGCCCTGCGCCAGCATCTGAAAGGCCGCGCGCAGCGACGTGATATCAAGCCGCGACACGCCACGACGCTTGAGACCGACAAGGTTAAGCCCGTCAAGCACCCCGCGTGGCGCCTGAACGAGGCCATAGGGAATGACGTCATTGGTAACCATCGTGACGGCCCCGATGATCGCGCCCTGCCCGATGCGGACAAATTGGTGAATGCCGGACAAGCCGCCGATGATCACGTCATCCTCGACAATACAGTGCCCGGCCAGGGCAGCGTTGTTGACCACGATCACCCGGTTGCCGATCTGCACATCATGGGCCACGTGGCAGCCGGCCATGAACAAACCGTCATCCCCGACACGGGTAACGCCGCCGCCGCCCTCGGTGCCGGTGTTCATGGTCACATGCTCGCGAATGCGATTGCGCGCGCCGATCGTCAACTCTGTGCTTTCGCCCTTGAACTTGAGGTCCTGCGGCACCTCGCCGATGCAGGCGAAGGGGAAAATCACCGTTTCCTCGCCGATGGTCGTATTGCCCGCCACAACCACATGCGATTTGAGCGTTACCCGGTCGCCAAGGCGCACATCAGGGCCGACATGGCAAAACGGGCCGATCTCACAACCCTGACCGATGACCGCGCCCTCTTCGATAAAGGCGCTCGGATGAATACGCGTGTCAGTCATCTCTCTCACTCTTTCGGAAGGTCCATCATCGCGGTGAACTCGGCTTCGGCCGCCATTTCGCCTTCGACCTCGGCCACGCCGCTGAACTTCCAGACCTTGCCGCCGGGCTTGCCGCGCACGGTCTTGAGCTTCATTTCAAGAACATCGCCCGGCACCACCATGCGGCGGAACTTGCAGTTATCAATCGCCATGAAATACACCAGCATGTTGCGGTCTTCCATACCAAGCGCCGTGCCCACCATGACAGCGGCGGTCTGGGCCATCGCCTCGACTATGGTGACGCCCGGCATGATCGGCTTGCCCGGAAAATGGCCCTGAAAATGCGGCTCGTTCATGGTGACGTTCTTGATCCCGCGCGCGGCCTGAAAGCCGTCGATATCGACCACCTTGTCCACAAGAAGAAACGGATAACGATGCGGGATAATCCGCTGGATCAGGTGGATATCGGCAGTTTTAAGCGGCTCTGTCATGGGTCGTCCTTCTAGGTAAATATGCCCGATTCCCTGGCAAAGAGGGCTGAGAAACGAAATGGAGTCTACTCGGCGGGGGCCTTGGGCGGTGTTTCCACGCTGCGTCTGGGGCCATTCGCCGGACCCTCGCCAATTTGCTCGTTGACCCGTTCGATGGCAAGCTCGGTGATGTCCGCCACACCCGAGCGCAGCAGAACTGCCCGCACATCCATGATCACCACCCCCCCGGAATCATTCAGTATACCTGCCAGAACCGGCTCGATCACCCGCATGAACTGAAGCGGTATGAGCTCGCGCTGACGTTCAAGATCGCGCGACATGCGTTCGCTGTCCTGGCGCAGCTGTTGCACCTTTTGATCAAACGCATCCGCAAGGTCGCGAAACTCTTCCGGCGACAGGTTCGGGCGGCGCTCGGTCAGCGATTTTTCCTCGGCTTCCAGCTCTGCTTCGACCCGACGGTTATGCGCGACCAACTCATCGCGTTCGGTCTGGATGTCAGCCAGCAGGCGTTGACCATAGACCGTATCATTCAGCACACGCTCGGGATCAAGCAACAGGATGTCGCTTTGCACAACGCCTGTGGGCTGCGCCGCCAGAGGCACCGCGACGGCGCTAAGAAGCGCGAGCAGGAGCCCAGCCAGGGCAAGGCTCCGCCGCATGATCAGAATTCCGTCTTGACCGTCAGGTCAAAGGTCTGCTCGAAATCCCCCGGCTCTTTCTTGAGAACATTGGAAAAGTTCATCCGGATCGGTCCGAAAGGCGACGACCAGAAGATAGACAGCCCGACCACGTGGCGATCACTGAACCCGGTCGAGTTTACAACACCGGTCGCATTGCGCGTGTTGATACCCCAGATCGACCCAA
>NZ_CAJXIP010000193.1 GCF_913054395.1 uncultured Roseovarius sp. | reverse complement strand
GGCATGAAGACGAGGAACATGATACCGATTTCATGCACGTCGCCCCCCCATCGCTTAATGGTGTAGGAATGCCCAAGTTCATGAAAGGCCTTGATAAGCGGATAGGCGATCAAAAGCAGAACCAGGTTTTCTGCCGAAAGAACACGGTCGCCCACGTTTTCCGTAAGCGCCTCGATATTCAACGCGGCCAGGACAATCGCATAGGCAGTGACCCCGAAGAAGAGAAGCCAGCCGAACCACGAAAAAAGCGGGCGCACGAGTGGCATCGTGGCGTCAAGGAAGCCGTCGGGATCAAAGACCGGGACACGGAGCGCCAGCGGGTTGATCAGGCTCTTGATGATCTTGCTGCGCTTTGTCCGGCGGCCGCGATCGGAAAGTTCGACAATATCGGGTGGCACGTCGCCGGTCAGAACATCTGCCGAGTACAGCTGTCCCACGAGACGAACCAGTTCGTCCTGTGTCACCGAGTCGATGTCCATTTTTTCGACGGCGTGTTCCCAGATTTCCTCAAGCGTCCGCGTGCCGTCCATCATGGCGATCAGCCGATAGGCAGCAGGCCGAAAGCGATGGAAGCGCCCAGATGCCCTGTCCTGCAAAACATGCCAGACATCGCCACGGTAAAGGTGCCGGTGAATGCGGGCATGCCGACGCAGACGCGGGCGGAAGTCTGACACGCGATACCACGAAGCGCTTGTCCAGTTTCTCTGAGCACTCATGGCTGCCATGACCACAGTTTGAGGCGCATCCAGTCACCGAGATCATGCAACAGGACCCAGCCCAGCCGACGTTCATCAATCGTCGTGCGCGATATTCCTTCCATGCCCGGACGCAGCTTCGCTATTTCTCCGAGCAATTGGGCCTCGACCCGGAAGTAGTTGCGCCCTTCACCCTGCCGCGCCAGGGGCGTAATCACCTTCACCTTATAATCCAATGACTCTTCTGGGAAAGCCGCAAGACGCAAACTGCCGATCTGGCCTTCTTCGATCGCACGAATATCGGCCTCGCTGATCTCAAGCACGACGCGAAACCCGTCAAGCGGGGCGATCCGGAACAAGGTCTGCCCGCGCTCGATCGACGCTCCGACGGATTGAGACAAATCACCCTCGACCACATACCCCGAAAACGGCGCCGTAATACGTGTTCTGGCAAGCTGCTCGTCGATGAGCAGAATTTGTGCCTCGGCTTGTTCCAGCTGGGCGCGTATGATGTTGGCTTCCGCCAGATCCCGTGTCGCGATGGCGCGGTCAAGCTCGCGTCGGCGCTGACTGAGTGCCGTACCAAGCCGCAGTCGTTCAAGCGACAAATCCTTTTCGTCGAGAATGGCCAAAACCTGACTGGCTTCGACGAGATCGCCAGCCCGTGCACGCTGGGTCGCGAGATAACCGTTGAACGGGGCAACCACACTACGCTGAATTGTTCCTTCAAGGCGGGCCGGTGCACTGATCGAATAGTCAATTGTGCCGTACCAGAGTGTTGCCGCCGCGGCTCCGACCAGAAGCGTGGCCAGTTTCGCGCCGAAATGTGACGGGCCCAAAAGGGCCTTTGCATATCGCAATGCAGTGGACGCAATCTTGTGTGGCAGCCACCTGTCGGCAAGGCGCCTGTCTTCGATGATGGGACCGGCGATACTTGCGACCCCATCGGCGACTTCGATGTCGCGTGCCGTGAACGGAAGGTCTTCGCGGCGCTCAAACGTCAACGCGCCGACGATATCGTCCCCCGAGACCAGCGGGATTGTCAGAACCGAGCCGACATCGTGAGATTTAGCCAGATCCGCATGAGCGATAGCAACGCGGAATTCCCAATCTTCGGGCTCGGGCCAAAGGATGACCGCTTCCTGGTCCGTCGCCTCGACCATGGCGTGGGCAACCTCGCGGATCATGCTTGCGCGCCGCCCGAAACTGGCGGCGCTCGATACCGCCTGCACCCTCATACGGCGCCCCTTGCGCAATCCCAGGCTGACGGTTTCACAGTCCATTCGACGTGCGAGTTCCGTCACCAGCGCCGCCGCCGCTTCGTCCAACCGATGACGTTCAAGCAATGTCGCGAGCATATCAAAGGCAACGGTAACGCGCTCACGCAGGTCGCCATCTTTTGCCTCCTGCTCGCGTCGAAGCAGCAACTCGATCCAGCCCGCGCCCCATTGTATGCGTCGAAACAGCACAGAGGTTGCTATCCCCGGCTTTGGAATATGAATGGCGACAGCACCGAACAAACCATCGAGTACCATGATCGGAAAGGCGAGAACGCGGCGCTCGGTGCCCTCGCCAAACACGACGCTTTGCCGGGTGCGCACGGCTTCACCCGCGGCGCGGCTCAGATCCTCGCTGATCGCGCCCCCCACCGGCCATTGCGCCACCGGCTCGAACGGTCCGACATCCAATGCCTCGGTCGCGACAAGTAACCCCGTCGCCATGCCGTCAACGTTCCGAGTCAGAATGCCAAGCCAGGCTTCAAGATAATCGCCAACCGATTCCGCATTCTGAAACCGCGCCCAGATCGTTTGGTCCAGCACAGCATATGAGACCGACGCACCGTTATCGGCTTCAGTAGCTGTGCCTGAAGGGCGCGTATCGCTCACGACCAGATCCCCCGCATTGACTTTGGCGGCCTGCCCCAACCGGTGGCGCAGTATTCAGCGGCACAATCCGTTTGGATATACGGGCAAACCTGCGCCAAATTTGTCGCTGGATGTACCGTTAGAATTTGACCCGGAATGACCATAGGGTCACACATGCGCCGGACTATTTCCACACGTCATTCAAATCTCTCCCCTACTCTGCCGGGCCGCGTTTTCCGCTTTAATCCTGCGAAATTGGCCCAACCAAAATATGCGCATCTGTTTACCTGGAAACCGGCAAAAATGCTTTTCTCTGAATTGAGATCGGCGAATTACGAATCGTAACAATATTCAAGATGCAAGGCCAAGTGTTACAGGACTAAGCGATTTTGCCAACCTTTACGGCAACTGCCCGCTTTCTAATGCCAAACTGAAGAGGTGCTTGTTGACCTTTCAGGGAACGTATGGACCATGACTCGCATGAATTCTTGGTTGATCGGCCCTGGCCAAACCGCTGGCGTTATAGAGAAACCCGCTTAATAGCATCGCCCAAGCCTGCATCATCGCCACAACGTGGCAGATAACCGTCACTCAACAATCTTCCCGAATGCTGCATTTACTACTCGCATTGCCGCCATTCGTGCGCTGCGCAGCATTACCCCCACGTGAAAGGCAACAACGCGGGACGAAGCTGACTTCCTGTAGGTGCGTACCAATGTCTGCCTTTCGTCCAAGTCTGCTGGCTATAATTAGATCGCGCCATTAACATTCAGCCAAATCTGCCATGACGAGGTGTCATTGTGACCAACGCATTCTGCAAACGTTTCGGAACAAGCAACCCAGTCGTGCTGGCCCCTGTTGGCGGAGTTTCGTCGCCTGAGCTTGTCGCCGCCGTTAGCAATGCCGGAGGGCTTGGAATTGCTCCGGTCTGGTATCTCGATCCCGACGGGCTGAAAGCTGAAGTGCGGCGGATCAGATCGCTGACGGCCAAACCATTTGGCGTCAACCTCAACATGGATTTTCGAAGTGAAGCTCAGCTTGAAGCTTGCTTCGAGGAAGGCGTCGAGATCATTTCGCTGTTCTGGGGTGATACAGGCGATTTCGTCCCACGCGCCAAAGCAGCGGGCTGCAAAGTCATCATAACAGCGAGCACGGCAGAAAAAGCACGTGCGGCGGTCGCTCTAGGGGCCGATGCAATCTGTGCTCAGGGCTACGAAGCTGGCGGTCATGTTGAGGGAAAGGTCTCGACGATGGCCTTGGTACCTGCCGTCGTCGATGCAGTCGGTGACGTTCCAGTGATTGCGGCAGGAGGGATCGCCGATGGGCGCGGGCTTGCAGCGGCACTGGCGCTTGGAGCTTCAGCCGCATGGATTGGAACGCGCTTTCTGGCGGCTGAGGAAGCCCCTGTTCACCCTACCTATCGCGCGCAACTGTTGGCGGCCTCGGAGGACGATACGGATCGCTACGATGACCTTTATGATCTGAGTTGGCCAAATGCACCGCATCGGGCGTTGAAGAATACGACCTCAAAAATGTGGGAAGCTGCCGGAAAACCGGCTTTGGGCCAACGCCCCGGTGAAGGCGACGTGTTGGCGCATCGTCAAGATGGGAGCGGAATTGTCCGCTATACAAGCGCGTCGCCCAATGCCGTCTTTGCGGGCGATATTGAGGGACTATCGATGTGGTCCGGTCAGGGCGTTGGTCTTGTAACAAAAGTCCAGCCGGCAGCCGAGATCGTCGCGGAGATAATCGATCAGGCGCGAAAAATCGTGACATTCTGAGGCGTTTGCCATTTCAGCTCGCCTGAGTACGTTGTCAAATGGTAGCCGCTTCCAGCTAAGCGAACCGAAGCGGACATTTGTTGATGACGCAGCATTAGTAGGTATAAATGGGCTCTCACCCGACCTTCTCCGCACGTGCGCATTCGCTGCATGAGCCCAATATGCGAAGTGGCGAAGGTCAGGACCGTGGGACTAAAGCGGACCTGTGCAAGGGCAATGTTGAACGTCAGCTTTGCCGTGCAGGCCAGTGCGGGCTCTGTTACTCGTACTGTACGATCACGGATAGAAAGTCTTCGTCGCTTGTTACAACGGTATGGTGACCCTTGCCGTGCTTGTCTTCCATATGCCAGACGTCGCCCGGCCCAATATCCCTGAAGTCTCCATCGCTCGCAGTCACACGTACCGAGCCAGAAAGACAAATGAGCTTTTGAGCGACAGGCGTAGGATGAATTGGTTCATCCCAGCCCTTCTTGAGCCTCAAGAACATGGTTTGCGTGACGGCTTCTGGCTTTGAAATCTCGATTGCTTTCGCAGGCGGCGCGAACGTTTGCTCCTCAAGTTCAACTTCGATGTCTGACCAATGGCTTTCGCCTTTAGGATCCGAGTACAATTTTTTGAATTTCACTTTGGTGCCCCTTCCACATGACCAGCCTACAACCGATAGCGGACTTTGGGCCGCAATGCAGAAAAACGCAAATCGGTCTCGAAGCCGACATGCGGCGCTGCGGCACGCGAATCTTGACCTTGCAGGGCTGGGCGCGACGAACCAGATGACGGCTCCCAGCCCAGAGCGGACCCATGTCCTGTGCCCCCCGCCGAGGGAGCACATGCAGATC
>NZ_CAJXIP010000192.1 GCF_913054395.1 uncultured Roseovarius sp. | reverse complement strand
CTCGATCCTCTTGCTGGCGGCGGGCGGGGTGATGATGTTCATCGCTGGGGTGCATTGGGCCTATTTTGCCACCGTCATCGCCGCCGTCGTGGCGCTTGTTTTCGCAGTTTTCGAAAGTCGCGGCACCCCCTGGCAGATGCTTGAGAATTACCAGTATCGCCGGATCGACACCTTTCTGAATCCTGACAATGACCCGCTTGGCGCCGGCTATCACATCACCCAATCCAAGATCGCGCTTGGGTCGGGCGGCTGGACGGGGCGCGGGTTCATGCAGGGCACGCAATCGCGGCTTAACTTTTTGCCTGAAAAGCATACCGACTTCATCTTTGTGACCCTGGCCGAGGAATTCGGCTTTGTCGGGGCAATCTCGATTCTCGGGCTGTACGCGCTGATCCTGATCTTTTGCATATCGACGGCCCTGTCCAACCGTGATCGCTATTCCTCGCTTCTGACGCTTGGGATTGCGATGACGTTTTTCCTGTTCTTTTCGGTCAATATGTCGATGGTCATGGGCTTGATGCCGGTGGTCGGCGTGCCCTTGCCACTGGTAAGCTATGGCGGTTCGGCCATGCTTGTCCTGATGGTCGGATTCGGCCTTGTCCAAAGCGCACATATTCACAAACCAAGGTAAGATTTCATGCCCCTAAACGTCCTTTTCGCTGCCCGCCCCGAGCGGTGGGAAACCTATGAAGCGCCCTTGAAAACCGCCCTTGCAGAGGCCGGGATCAAGGCCAGGCTTGCCACCGACATGCCCGCCGATGAGGTCGATTACATCGTCTATGCGCCCAATAGCGGGGTCGAGGATTTCACCCCCTTCACACGCGCCAAGGCCGTTCTGAACCTCTGGGCAGGGGTCGAGGATGTTGTCGGCAACCCCACCCTGCACCTGCCGCTGGCGCGAATGGTCGACCACGGGCTGACGCAGGGCATGGTGGAATGGGTGACAGGCCATGTGCTGCGCCATCACCTTGGAATGGATGCGCATATTCTTGGGCAGGACGGGATCTGGCGCAAGGATGTGCCGCCGCTGGCACCGGATCGCCGGGTGAGCATCCTTGGCCTGGGCGCTCTTGGACAGGCCTGCGCAGAAGCCCTTGGGCGGCTTGGCTTTGCCGTGACCGGTTGGAGCCGGAGCCAGAAAGAGATCGACGGCATGACCTGTCTTTCGGGCGACAAGGGGCTGGTGTCTGCGCTTCAAAGCGCTGATATCCTGGTGCTTTTGCTGCCGCTGACCCGTGGTACGGAAAACATCCTGAACGCCAAAACGCTGGCCCATCTGCCACGCGGCGCGGTGATCGTGAACCCCGGTCGCGGGCCGCTGATCGACGATGACGCGCTTTTGGCAGCCTTGGACAAAGGCGAGATCGGCCATGCCACGCTTGACGTGTTCCGCGAAGAGCCGCTACCGGCAGAGCACCCGTTCTGGGCCCATCCGCACGTGACCGTGACGCCGCATATCGCCTCGGAAACGCGGCCAAGGTCGGCCTCGCAGGTGATTGCGGAAAACATTCGGCGCGGCGAGGCCGGTGAGCCATTCATCAACCTGGTTGACCGCGACCTGGGATATTAGGCGCGCGCCGAAAGGGGCATGGCTATCGCAGAATCGGAGGTTTGGCGGGATCAGAGCCCGGCGCGCGCCGTGGCGCGGGTGCCTCATGCTGCGGCAGGTCGAACCGAAGCCCACAGGTGGCAAGCTGCGCAGCCGCCCGGTCACTGGCGGCAAAGAACGCCACATCAAGAGCAGCCGCCTCAAGGCCGGAAAAGATAAGCGCCTCTGACACGGCCTGTGCCAAGGCCGCCTCGGCACCGGGTACCGCATCGACAAAGCCAAGCATGTGGCCCTGCGCGCGGCTTTCATAGGTCACCCCCACGAGATAGGCCAGCGGGGCGAGCCCCGTGGCACTGGCAAGGCGGGCATCAAGCGCAAGCAGGAAGGCTTCGGGCAGGCCTTTGGGCGGTGTAAAGCTCTCGACGCGCGCCTCGATTTCGGCCGGACCAGTGCCAAGCGTCTCAGCCAGCCAATCCACCGCCTCGGGCGGAATGAGGATGGATGAGGGCGCCACCTCGAGGTTGACACCAAGCCCGATCCCCTGCCCGGCCAGCATCGAGGCAATCATGCGCCCGGTGAGCGCCGCATATGGCGCCGGGCGATTGGCAAAGCTGGCAAGCCGGGCCTCCTGATCAAAGACCAGCACAAAGGAATGATCCGAAAGCTCGAACACCTCGGGATCAATCGCCTCGCCGTCCGCCTCGGATTTCAGCAACAGATAAAGCTCGCTCGCCGCGAGCGTTTCATAAAACCGCATGCGGGCACTGGCATCCTCGGGGGCAGCCTCCATCGCGGCATGGGCGGCGTCAAGGCGGGTGAGCTCAGTCATATATGACCCTTTGAACCTCTGCGCGTAATTCGGGCAATACATCGGCCTCGAACCACGGGTTTTTCCTGAGCCAAGCGGTATTGCGCCACGACGGGTGCGGCAAGGCAAAAAGCCGCGGTGCATGGTCGCGCCAGGCCTTGACGGTGGCCGTCACCCCGGTTTTCACGCCGAGATGATATTTATGCGCATAGCCGCCAACGAGAATGGTTAGCTCTATCTTTTCAAGATCCTGCATGACCTTATCGTGCCATGTGGCCCCACAGATACGCGGTGGCGGAAGATCAGAGCCCTTGGCATCATAGCCCGGAAAGCAAAACGCCATGGGCACGATGGCCACGCGGGACTGATCGTAAAACTGCGCCTCGCTCAGCCCCAGCCAATCGCGCAGGCGCGCGCCCGAAGGATCGTCAAACGGCTTGCCCGATTGATGCACCCGCATTCCCGGCGCTTGCCCCGCGATCAGGATACGGGCCGAGGGGCGAAACCAGACCACCGGACGCGGGCTGTGGCGGGTCTGGGTGGCGGCAAAACGCTCTGCGCAAAGCGTACAGGCGCGGATCTGATCGCCTAGCGGCTTCATCGCCGGGTCATGCAAGCGTCACCCCGGCCTCGCGCATCCCCGAAAGGGCGGCGGCGAGCGAGCCATCCAGATCAATCGCACGACAGAGATCTCGGCGCACCGTCACGGAATACCCCAAACGCGCCGCATCGACCGCCGAAAAGTTGACGCAGAAATCGGTGGCAAGACCAACCATCGTCACCTCGCTGATCCCGCGGGTGCGCAGATAACCGTCAAGCCCGGTCGGTGTTTCGTGGTCATTCTCGAAAAACGCCGAATAGCTGTCGATCGACGCATTCATGCCCTTGCGGATAATCGCATCGGCGCGGGATGTCTCAAGCCCCACATGAAAGGCGGCGCCGGGCGTGCCTTGAATACAGTGGTCGGGCCAGAGCACCTGGGGGCCATAAGGCATCTCGATCATCTCGAACGGCGCCTTGCCGGCATGCGAGGACGCAAAGGATGAATGCCCCTTGGGGTGCCAGTCCTGCGTCAGGATCACCACGTCGAACCGGGCCATCAGCGCATTGATACCCGCCACCACCTCATCGCCACCCGAGACAGCCAGGGCGCCGCCGGGACAGAAATCGTTTTGCACGTCGATCACGATCAGGGCTTGGGTCATGGGCTGCCTCCTTTTGCCTTCCTAGGGGTAAGCGGGCGCGGGCCCTGCGTCAATGGCGCCACTTTGTCCTCTTGTTCAGTCAGTGGGAAATGGCTAAATCGCGAAATATGTACAAAATTGCCGCGCTCTATCATTTCACCCGCTTTGACGACCCCGCAACGATTCAGGGGCCGCTTTTGGCGCTCTGCGAGGCGGAAAAGATAAGCGGATCCCTTTTGCTTGCCCGCGAGGGGATCAATGGCACGATCGCAGGCCCGGACGCGGGAATTGCGCGCGTGTTGTCCCATATCCGCGCCCTGCCCGGCTGCGCCGATATGGAATGGAAAGAAAGCCACAGCGCGGCTCAGCCGTTTCGCCGCCTCAAGGTTCGGCTGAAAAAAGAGATCGTCACCATGGGCCAGCCCGATGTGGATCCGCGGGCGCGGGTCGGTCACTATGTCGAGCCGTCGGATTGGAACGCCCTGATCGAAAGCCCGGATGTGGCCGTGATCGACACCCGCAATGACTATGAGGTGGCGATTGGCACCTTCAAAGGCGCGGTAGACCCCGAAACCGCCAGCTTTCGCGAGTTCCCCGCCTGGTGGGAGGAAAACAAGCACCGCTTTCACAACAAGCGGATAGCGATGTTCTGTACCGGCGGCATCCGCTGCGAAAAGTCGACGAATTACCTGCTCGGCCAGGGCGTCGAGGATGTCTATCATCTCAAGGGCGGTATTCTGAAATATCTCGAAGACGTGCCGCAAGAGCAGAGCACCTGGGAGGGCGAGTGTTTCGTCTTCGATGCGCGCGTCTCCGTGGGTCATGGCCTTGACGAGGGGCCGCACCGGCTCTGCCACGCCTGCCGCCGCCCGATCCTGCCCGAGGACACCAGGCGCCCCGAATACGAAGAGGGCGTCGCCTGTCACCACTGTGCGCATGAGACCACGCAAGAGGGCAAGGACCGCTTTCGCGAACGTCAAAAGCAAATGGCTTTGGCCGAAGCGCGTGGCGAACGCCATATCAAGGTGGTGCACGAAGAGTAATATCTTCAGGTGCTGTGCAACTGGCCAGCTTCGGAATTGAGTATTTGCGCCAAGAAGAAGATCAGGACGTCCGACTTCTTCTTGGTCAAAATACTCAAAATACACTGTATCTCAGGCAAGCTGGGGCTCGCGGGTGCGCGTGCGGGTCAGGATCAGCGCCATGATCCCGATATTGAGGGCATTCCAGGCGATCCCGTTTAGAAATGCCATCTGGTAGCTGCCGGTCAGATCATAGATCCAGCCTGACATCCATCCGCCAAGCGCCATGCCCGCGATTGTGGACATCAGAACGAAGCCGACGCGACGGCCTGCTTCCTGGCTTGGCATGTATTCGCGCACGATCACCGCATAACTTGGCACGATCCCCCCCTGAGCGAGGCCGAAGATCAGGCTGACCACATAAAGCGAGGTCAACCCGCCGGAGGGCAGATAAAAGAACAGCGCCAGGCATTGCAGGGTCGAGCCGATCAGCAGGGTGCGCACCCCGCCCAGCCAGTCGGACATCAACCCGGAAATCAGCCGCGATACCACCCCGCCCAAAAGCATCAGCGACAGCATTTGTGACCCGACAGCGGGGCCATAACCAAGATCGACGCAATAGCTGACGATGTGGACCTGCGGCATCGACATTGCAACGCAGCACCCG
>NZ_CAJXIP010000191.1 GCF_913054395.1 uncultured Roseovarius sp. | reverse complement strand
GCACCTCAAGCAATTCCTGCCAGTCGCGAAAGAAAAACAGCATCAGGTTCGCGCCAAGTTCCGAGTCGGTTTCGGCCATCTTGTGATTGGCCAAGGTCACCACCGCCTCGATCGCGCCCTTGACCACGCTCAGCGTCTTGTCGTCAACGCCAAACACGATCGGCACGATCGGCCGGCCCCAGCGGGCAAACAGAAAACTGTCGTCGCCGCGCGTGAACAGTGCCTCGACATCCTGCGGGGTCAGCGGCTCGCTCATCGGAATACCCTTTCGTTTTGCGCCCCCCCGATAACAAAGCTGGCCCGGCGGCGCCATCCCCCTGCACGGCGCTGGCTAATCCTCGAACATGTCCGACTGCCCGCTTGCGCCCGGCACAGGCAGTCCAAGGTGATGCCAACCGCCCTGCGTCAGCATCCGTCCGCGGGGGGTGCGCTGGATCAGGCCCTGTTGCAGCAGGAACGGCTCGATCACCTCTTCGAGGGCATCACGGCTCTCGCTCAGCGCGGCACTGAGCGTTTCGATACCGACCGGCCCGCCCTGATAGGCCTCGGCGATCAGGCGCAGATACCGCCGATCCGCGCCATCGAGCCCAAGGTGGTCCACCCCCAACCGGGTCAGCGAGCTATCGGCAAGCTCTTTGGAAATCACGCCATCGCCCTCGACCACCGCGAAATCCACCACCCGGCGCAACAGCCGTCCGGCGATCCGCGGCGTGCCGCGCGAGCGCCGCGCAATCTCCATCGCACCGGCGCTGTCAGTGGGTACGTTCAAAAGCCGCGCATTTCGCGTCACGATCTCATGCAGCTCTTCGATCTTGTAGAACTGAAGCCGCGTGGGGATGCCGAAACGATCCCGCAACGGCGTCGTCAAAAGGCCAAGCCGCGTCGTTGCCCCGACCAGCGTGAAGGGCTGCAATTCGATCCGCACCGTGCGCGCGGCTGGCCCCGCACCGATCACAAGATCAAGCTCGAAATCCTCCATCGCGGGATAGAGCACCTCTTCCACCGCCGGGTTGAGGCGATGGATTTCGTCGATGAACAACACATCGTTTCGCTCAAGGTTGGTCAGGATCGCCGCCAGATCGCCCGCCTTGGCCAGCACCGGCCCCGAGGTCATGCGAAACCCGACGCCAAGTTCCTTGGCCATGATCTGGGCCAATGTGGTCTTGCCAAGGCCGGGGGGGCCATGAAACAGCGTGTGATCCATCGCCTCGCCGCGATGACGGGCGGATTGGATGAACACCGACAGGTTGGCGCGCGCCTCGGCCTGACCGATAAATTCGCTCAGGGCCTGTGGGCGCAAACTGCGGTCGAAATCTTCCGGAAGCTCTTCGGGTCGCAATGTCGGGTCAGGCGAAGACATGGATTACCCCTTTGGCGCCAACAGCTTGAGCGAGAGGCGGATCAATTCGGGCGTGGCCGCATCGGCCGCATCACCTGCCGCCTGGGCCACGGCACTTGCCGCCTCGCCGGGGCTATAGCCCAGATTGGTCAGCGCCGACAGGGCCTCGGCCTGCGCCCCGCGATTGGGCGCGCCAACCGGCGCGGGGGCGGCGGTGCGCGGCGCGCTTTCAATCACCGCGTCCTCGCCTCTGTCCAGCTCTGGCGCCGGGGCCGCGCCCATGGCCATCACCGCAGGCGCCTTGTCTTTCAGCTCGTTCACCACCCGTTGTCCGGTTTTCGCGCCAATCCCCTTGGCCGCCGTCACCGAGTTCCAGTCACCCAGCGCGATCGCCCGTCCCACACCATCAGGGCCAAGCGCCCCCAAAATCGCCAGCGAGGCCTTGGCACCGACGCCCTGCACACTCATCAGCAAGCGGTGCCATTCCTTTTCAACCAGGGTCGTAAAGCCGAAAAGTTGCAGGATATCCTCGCGCACCAGAAGGTCGGTATAAAGCGCCACATGCTCGCCCACGCCCGGCATGGACGACAGCGTGCGTTCCGAGCAATAGACAAGATATCCGACGCCGCGCACGTCGATCAGCACGTGGTCGGTAGCACGATAATCAATCCGCCCTGCGATCCGCCCGATCATGCGCTTGCCCTCTGTACCGCCTCGGCCAGCATCGTCGTGCTGCGCGCGTGATGCGCGTGACAGATCGCCACCGCAAGCGCATCCGCCGCGTCCGGCCCGGCGAGTTTCACGCCGGGCAATTGTACCTTTACCATATGCGCCACCTGCTCCTTGGCCGCGTGCCCCACGCCGACAACGGTTTTCTTGACCGTGTTGGGCGAATATTCCCCGACCGCAAGCCCGAATTGCGCCGGCACCAAAAGAGCGATCCCGCGCGCCTGACCAAGCTTGAGAGTGCCCGCGCCATCCTTGTTGACAAAGGTCTGCTCGACCGCCGCCGACTCGGGCCTATGGCGGTTCACGATATCGGTGAGTTGATCGTAAAGGGACAGCAGTCGCGCCGCCAGGTCAGTGCCGCTTGAATGGCAGATTCCGTTCGCCACGTGGCTTAATCGGCTGCCGTTGACGTCAATCAAGCCCCAGCCGAGGTTTCGCAACCCGGGATCAATTCCCAAAACCCGCATTTTCCTGCCCTGCCCTCTGTTTTTCAAGCATTAGCACGAAACGAGAACAAAGACCAAGCAGAATGCGCGTTTCCAAACTGCCCGATTTGACGGCAGTTCGTTGCAATTCTGCCGCAACCGGGCGTTTCCCGCCAAAGTGAAAGCACGTCAAGCATCTGATTTAAAATGATTAAACATATCTCTAGACCCATGCATAAAACGCATAAGGACTATGCAATAATCCCGGCTTGTGAGAATGGCTTTGGCTGTCTACCTGCCCCTCAGACACAGACAAGTTCTGATACATCAGCTTCAAGGAATTCACCCATGGCCGTCATCGACACCACCTCCGCCCATAACGCCTCCGCCGGTTTCGGCGGTCTTTTCGCCCGTGCCCTTGGCGCGGTATCCACTTGGAATGAACGTCGCGCCACGCGCAATGCGCTGTCGCAACTGTCGGACCGCGAGCTTGACGATATCGGTCTCGTACGTGGCGATATCAACGAGGTCGCCCGCCAAGCCTAAGTGCGGCACTGCCTGAAAAACCAAAAGCCCTGCTGCGGTTCGCACCGTGCAGGGCTTTTTGATATCCGACCCCAGGGTCGGGACAGATAGGATTGGTCACGCAGCGGTGTCAGCGCAGGAAGGGTCGAAGTTTGCCTGCGAGCATCGCGCTCACGGCATCTGGCTGCATCACGGCTGCCCCGGCCTGTTCGACAACGCTACCCTCTGCGAGCTGCGCAAGGCGCTCCTGATAGAGGCTCGCGCCGACATGGGCGATGATCACGGCCTTGAAAAAGATGAAACCGGCCGCGAGATAAACCACCCCGCGCAAAGGAAAGCCGCCCTTACGACGTTTCGGGCGAAAAACAATAAGCCCGTCTTTGCCGACTCGCCCGACATACCCACGCCCCATGCGGGCGCGTTTTTCATCAATTGCTTTCAGCCGAGTGTCAAACCCTTGGAATGCGTCACTCATTGCACTAATCCCATTTCACGGCCCCCACCGCGATCAGAACAAAGTAAAAGTCAATTGTGGCAAGACTAAGGCGAATGGGCGGTTTCGCCTGGTTTTCGCCTTATTTTGCCTAGTTATTGGTCAGTGTCAGTGTCGTCCAATCACCAATCTCTTCGCGATGCTCAAGACTGTTTCCAAGACCGCAATAAACGGCAATCACCTCATCGGCCTGCTCGTTTAAAATTCCCGAGAGAATCACCTTGGCCCCCCCCTGCAAACGTGACGTTACGTCAGGAGCCAGATCAATCAGCGGCCCCTTGAGGATATTGGCAAAGACAAGGTCGAACGGCGCAGCGGCGACAAAACGGGGGTGATCAAGGCCCGCAGCCTCGATACATTCGACTCGCCCGACAAGGTCGTTGGCGGCCACATTGGCCTCGGCCACCTCGACGGCAACCTCGTCGATGTCACTTGCCAGCATCACACCGGGCCAGATCCGCGCCGCGGCCATCGCCAGAACCGCCGTGCCACAGCCGATGTCGATCACCGATTTACCGAAAAATCCCGTATTGGCCAGCCGGTCAAGCGCGCGCAGGCACCCAAGCGTGGTGCCGTGATGCCCGGTGCCAAAGGCCATCGCCGCCTCGATCAAAAGCGGCTCGCAATCGTCGGGCACCTTGTCGGCATCGTGGCTGCCGTAGACAAAGAAGCGTCCGGCCTCGACCGGGGTCAGCTCGCGGCGCACCTTGGCGACCCAATCGGTCTCGGGCAATTCGGAGATGGTAAACGGCTTGGCGCCGTGAATTGCCGCCAAAAGCGCAAGACCGGCCTGATCGGGGGCCTCTTCAAAGTACGATCCGACCTCCCACAGGCCAGAGCCGTCTTCCATCTCGAAGGCGCCAACGCCGGTGGGTTCCGGCGTGAGAGTTTCGAGGGCTTCAGCCAAGGCCTCGGCGCTGTCTTTGCCTGTGAGCGTGGTCAAGGCGGTAAAGGTCGGCATCGTCAAACCCTTTCAGATCGGGGGATTATTCGGCGGGCGCGGCAATGAAGCGCGACAGGACGGTTTCATTGCCCGGCTCGGGGTGGCGCGGGATCAGCATCGCCAGCGCACAAGAGACACAGGCCATGGCCGAGGCCATGAAGAACACCGCCGCAGGCGACACAAGCCACAGATACCCCAGAAGCGCCGGCAGGAACACCGCCGCGATATGGTTGATGGTAAAGGCCACGGCGGCCGTAGGCGCGATATCACCCGGATCGGCGATCTTCTGGAAATAGGTCTTGAGAGCGAGCGCCAGCGAGAAAAGGATATGGTCGACCACATAGAGGGTCGCCGCAAGAGCCACGCCCCAGCCAAAGAAATAGACCCCGCCATAGGCGGTGAAGAGCAGGGCAAGCCCGACATATTCGAAGATCAATGTGCGGCGCTCGCCAAACAGGAAAACGGCGCGCCCCATCAGCGGTGCAAAGATCATGTTGGCCACAAGGTTGATCAGGAAAAGCGCGGTAACCTCATGCACCTCAAAGCCGAATTTCTCCACCATCATGAAACCGGCAAAGACCACAAAGATCTGCCGCCGTGCACCGGCCATGAATTGCAGCACATAATACAGCCAGTAGCGGCGGCGCAGGATCAGCTTTTTGTTCTGTGGCGTCGGCGAGTCGAACTGCGGATAGGCCAGCAGGCAGAACAATGCGATCACCGTGGTCACCGCCCCGGCTGTCATGAACACCAGATTGTAGCTGAGATCAAACTCTCCCAC
>NZ_CAJXIP010000190.1 GCF_913054395.1 uncultured Roseovarius sp. | reverse complement strand
TCCATGGTGGCATGGTAATCGCCGGTGTCATATTCCACCGCCACGGGCGTGGCATAGGGGAATTCGGTGATAAAGTTCTGCCGGCGCAGGGCGATGGGATCGACCCCCAACTCGCGCGCGGCCTTGTCGATCACGCGCTCAAGCTGGAACGTTGCCTCGGGGCGCCCGGCGCCGCGATAGGCATCGACCGGCACGGTATTGGTAAAGACCGCCTTGACGTTCACATAGATCAGCGGCGTCTTGTAATTGCCCGCCATCAGTGTGCCATGCAGCCAGGTCGGCACCGAGGGCGCAAAGGTACTCAGATAGGCCCCCATATTGGCATGGGTGTCGGTGCGCAGCGCGGTAAAGTTGTTGTCCTTGTCCAGCGCCAGTTCGATCCTGGTGACGTGATCGCGGCCATGGGCATCGGACATGAACGCCTCGGAGCGGCTGCTTGTCCATTTCACCGGGCGGTTGAGCGCCTTGGCGGCAAAGGTACAGAACGCCTCTTCGGCATAGTGAAAGATCTTGGTGCCAAAGCCGCCCCCCACATCGGGCGAGACCACGCGCAGTTTATGCTCGGGGATACCAAGCACGAAGGCGCCCATCAGCAGGCGGATCACATGCGGGTTCTGGCTTGTGGTATAAAGCGTATGATCGCCGGTCGAGCGATTGAAATCACCCACCGCCACGCGCGGCTCCATCGGGTTGGCGATCAGCCGGTTGTTGACCAGTTCAAGCGAGGTGACATGCGCGGCCTTCTCGAAGGCCTCGTTCACCGCCGCCTTGTTCTCTTCGACAAAGCCCCAGTCGTAGCAAAGATTGCTTGTAAGATCGTCATGCACCTTTGGCGCGCCCTCTTTCAGGGCATCCTTCATGTTCACAACGGCGGGCAATTCGTCGATGTCGTATTCGATCGCTTCGGCCGCATCGCGGGCCTGGGCGTAGGTTTCGGCGACGATGGCGGCAATCGGATCACCGACATGGCGCACCTTGCCCTGAGCAAGCACCGGATGGGCCGGTTCCTGCATCACCTCGCCAAAGCGGTCGGTGACCTGCCAGCCGCAGGGAAGGCCACCGACCCCCTCGAAATCCGCGCCGGTAAAGATCCGCAACACGCCGGGCATGCCCGAGGCCGCCTCGGTGTCGACCTTGTTGATCCGCCCGTGCGCCACATCCGAGCGCAGGAAATGCACATAGGCCTGACCGTGCAGGTTGATGTCATCGGTGTAATTGCCGTTTCCGGTCAGAAACCGGACGTCCTCGCGGCGCTTCGTGCTGGCGCCAATGCCTCCGTCTTTGGGCATATCTTATTCCTCCCTTGGGGTTCGTCGCATGAAGGTGGCGTGGGGCTCACCCACCCTACGCCTCATTCGGCGGCAATTGCGCTGACGTCCTGTCCGGATGCGGCCAGGATCGCCTTCACGATGTTGTGATAACCGGTGCAGCGGCAGATATTACCCTCAAGGTAATCACGCACCTCGGCCTCGGTCGGCTTGGGGTTGTCCTTGAGCAGGGCCGCGGCCGACATCACCATGCCCGGCGTACAGAACCCGCATTGCAACCCGTGATGATCCTGAAACGCCTGTTGAATGGTGTTGAGCGTGCCATCCGGCGCCGCCATGCTTTCAATGGTGAGAACTTCGGCGCCCTCGGCCTCGGCGGCGAACATGGTACAGGCCTTGACCGCCCGCCCGTCCACATGCACCACGCAGGCGCCGCATTGGCTTGTGTCACAGCCGACATGCGTTCCCGTCAGTCCAAGGGTTTCTCGCAGAAATTCGACAAGCAGCGTCCGGCCTTCAATCTGGCCCGATGCGGACTTGCCATTCACGGTCATCTTGACCTGTGGCATTGGCACCTCCCGTTGACAATTATCTTTGGTCCAGATCAGACCTTAGTAGGATCGGCCCGTCTGTCTAGTCCAACTTAAGCATGCCCCCGGCGACTTGAGAACCCGGATTCTGGAAATTCACTCGCGCCCGGCGCGGCGCGGCTGGGGCCGGGTCGGAATTTCCTTGAGAAGCCCGCCAACCCCCATTGCCGCCATTTCCGCCGACCCGACCGGAAGCCCGCAGGCGATCCGCGACAGCACCCAATCCGCACCATGCAAGACCGGACTGCGCGCGCTTCCGGGCAGGCCGATCACCGGCGTGCCATGCAATTCCCCCAGAAAAAGGAGGTTTCCGGGATCGACCGGCATGCCAAAGCGCGTCAGCGTCCCGCCCGCAAGCCGCAGCGCCTGAGGCGCCGTGTCAAACGGATCAGAGGTGGCCGAAGCGGTGAGGATAAGCACGATATCGCCGCTGGCGGCGCTGATCTGCCGTGCCAGGGTGGCGGCGTCATGGGCGCAGGTCCGGGTCTCGACCAGTTCCATGCCAAGACCGGTCACGCGCGCGGCAATCGCCTCGGCGCCCTTGGAGCCGGGACCGCCGGGCGTATCGGTGATGATCAGGCTGGCGCTCTGGTGTTTGGCGCGCACCAGGCGCACCGCGCCGCGCGCAAACCCGGCGGCACGGCTCAGCGCCGTGCCGGGCACACCATAGGCGATGATCTTGACCGTGGCGATCATCCCGCCGCTGCGTATCTGGTGAAAATCGGGCACAGTGGCGACGGTGATCATCGGGTCCACCGCATTGGCTGCATTGATCCTGTCCGCGTCCAGACGCACCACGCCGGGGTAATCGGCGCTCAGGTTGACGCGGCCGGTAAAGGGCGCGCTGAGGTGAATATCGCTGCCCTCGCTCAACAGCGCGCGGGCCAGTTCGGCGGCGGCGGCGTCTTCGTGCAGGTCACCCGGTTCAAGGCGCGCCACGGTCACCTCGCGGAACCCCGCCGCGCGCAGGGCAGCCACGTGATCGCCATCAAGCACCACCCCCTTGCGCAACCGCCCATCAGGCAAGTGTTCGGAATGGGCGAGGATCGCGCCCATCGCCTGATCGACCGGGACCGGGCCGAATTTCATGCACCCAGCCTTAGAACACGGGTGATTTCCGCCAGCACCGCCAGGGCAATTTCCGCAGGCCCTGCCGCGCCTATATCAAGGCCGATGGGGCCGTGAATGCGCGCGATCTCATCCGGGGAAAACCCGGCACTTTCAAGCCGTTCAACCCGTTTGGCATGGGTGCGGGCCGAGCCAAGCGCGCCGATATAGAACACATCCGACCGCAGTGCCTCGGCAAGGGCCGGATCGTCAAGCTTGGGGTCATGGGTCAGCAGGACGAGCGCCGTGCGGCCATCAAGACCATAGGCCTGCACCGCCTCGTCCGGCCAGTCGTGCAGGATGGTTTCACCGGGAAACCGCGCGTCTGACGCAAAGCTTTCGCGCGGGTCGATCAACAGCGGGTCATAGCCCGCAATCCGCGCCATCGGCACAAGGGCCTGGGCGATATGTACCGCGCCGACGATGATCAGGCGCAGCGGCGGGTTGTGAATGGCCACGAAGGTCTCGCCATCCTCGTCAAAGCCGGAGCGATCCATGCGGAAGCGTTCGGCGTAGCCCTCGCGCACAAGCCGCCGGGTGGCCGCCATCCCCGTGACATAGGCCACCGGCACGCGCGCCTCGCGGGCCAGAACCAGATCGGCCAAAAGCGGTTCGGGCAGGACGCTGCCAATCGGCTCGACCAGAACCCGGATGGTGCCGCCACAGGCAAGGCCGACGGCAAAGGCATCACCGTCCGAGACGCCATATTCAAGCAGCACCGGCTTGCCCTCCTCGATCGCATCAAGCGCTTCGGCCACCACCGCGCCCTCGACACAACCGCCCGATACCGACCCGGCGATCTCGCCCCTGCCGGAAATCGCCAGCTGGCTGCCGACCCGGCGCGGGGCGCTGCCCCATGTTTCGACCACCGTTGCCAAAGCGGCGCGCTTACCGGCACGGTACCAGGCGAGCGCGGTCTCGGGGATGTCGTCAAATCGGTTCATCGTCTTCTCCCTCAGGTGGCGGATTTTAGCACGGCCGCCGCGTCATTCGCCAAGGCTTTTCGGCAAAACATCTTTGCATCTATTCCGAGAGCGCAGCCATCAGACGCGCCTTTTCGCCGGTATCATCGCGCCGCGAAATTGCCAGCGCCAGATCCTCGAGCGTGGCGATGGAATGACCCGCACGAAACGCATCCACATGCGGCAGCATCGCACGGATGCCCTGAGCCTTGGGGGCAAAGCCTTCCCAGCGCAAGAGCGGATTGAGCCAGATCAGCCGTCGCGAGGAAAGATGCAGGCGCTCCATCTCGTGGCCCAGCGCCTCGGGCGCATCACGGTCCAGCCCGTCGGTGATCAACAGCACGACCGCGCCCTGCCCCATCACCCGGCGCGACCAGTCGCGGTTGAATTCGTGCAGGCAGGCGCCGATCTTGGTGCCACCCTCCCAGTCCTGCGCCTGGCGCCCGGCGGCGGCAAGAGCCGCATCCACGTCGCGCGTGGCCAATTGCCGGGTGATATTCGTGAGCTGCGTGCCAAAGGTAAAGGCATGCACCCTGGCCCAGCCCGCCCCCTTTTGATTGGCCACCGCATGCAGGAAATGCAGAACCATCCGGCTGTATTGGCTCATCGAGCCGGAGATATCGCAGATTACCACCAGATTGGGCCAGCGTTCGCGCGGTTTCTTGCGATGAATGCGGCGCATTTCGCCGCCATGTCGCAGGGCGGCGCGCAGGCTGCGGCGGGCGTCGAGTACGCGCCCTCGCGGGCTTGCCTCGCCGCGACGCGACGCAAAGGGCGCCACCGGAAGGGTCAGGCGCGCCAGCATACGCTTGGCGGCGGCCATCTCCGCGGTGCTCATCTGTTCAAAATCAAGCTGTCGCAGGCGCTCTTCGCCGGACATGGTGGCGCTGGCGTCGATCTCGATCTGCACCTCGTCGCTCTCGTGCTCTTCGATCTCGGGGGCCTCCCGGCTTATCCCGTCAAGCAGAGCCTCGGCCGCGCGCTTTTCGGCAGCCTGCGCGCTTCGGTCTTCCTGCACGCCGCGGATGGCGGGCAGCATCATCGCCATCATGTGTTCGACATAGCGCGGATCGCGCCAGTAAAGGCGGAATACCTGGGCAAAGACCTCCAGATGTTCCGGCCGCGTCACCAGACAGGCGCGCAGGGTGTAGAAATAATCGGTCCGGCTTGTGAAGCCAGCGACCGCAACCGCGCGCACCGCATCTATCACCCGCCCTGTCCCGATCGGCAGGCCCGCCGCGCGCAGCGCGCGTGCGAAATGGGTGATATTATGGGTGAGTTTTGGATCGTCCGGCAGATCGAGCGGCTTGTATTCGCTCATGGCACAAGGTGGGGGGCTGTCGGCCCCCCACACCCCCCGAGAGTATTTGGCCCAAGAAGAAGCGT
>NZ_CAJXIP010000189.1 GCF_913054395.1 uncultured Roseovarius sp. | reverse complement strand
GAGTTGGGTTGGGATGTCTATGTCAGCGCCGATATGGCCGCCCATGCCTTTGAAACGCTGTATGCGGCCGGGCAGGATCACGGGCTCAGGCTTTGCGGCATGCATATGATGGACAGCTGCCGGATCGAGAAGGGCTTTCGCCATTTCGGTCATGACATCACCTGCGAGGATCACGTGCTGGAGGCCGGGCTTGGCTTTGCGGTCAAGACCGACAAGCCCGATTTCATCGGTCGCGACGCAGTCCTGCGCAAGCGCGAAACCGGGCTTGAGCGGCGTCTTGTACAGTTCCGCCTGACCGACCCGGAACCGATGCTTTATCACAACGAGCCGGTCTTGCGGGATGGCAGGATCGTCGGCTTTCTGAGTTCTGGGGCCTATGGCCATCACCTTGGCGGGGCGATGGGCCTTGGCTATGTGCCCTGCAAGGGGGAAAGCGCGGCAGAGGTGCTTGCCTCGAGCTATGAGATTGACGTTGCGGGCATGAGAGTACGCGCCGAGGCGAGCCTCAGGCCGATGTATGATCCGCGCTCGGAACGGGTGAAGGTCTGAGCCGCAGGCCGGGGGCATGGCATCAGCCGTGTCATGCCTCCGGCGGGAGTATTTCCTGAAAGATGAAAGTGCAGGGGAGATCGCGCATTTGTGAGCAGTTGCATTGATCCTGTCCCGGCTTGCGCATATAGCCGAGGTCAACCTGATTGTTGAACCCGAGGATAAGACCATGTCGAACGCACAACTCGAAACTGCCATCGAAGCCGCCTGGGAGGCACGTGACACGATAACCACAAGCACCGGCGGTGAAACGCGCGAGGCGATCGAGGATACGCTGAACGCGCTCGACAGCGGCAAGCTGCGCGTGGCCGAGCGCCAGGAAAACGGCGACTGGCAGGTCAATCAGTGGGCCAAGAAAGCGGTTCTGCTCGGGTTCCGCATCAAGGATATGGAAATCCACGACAACGGCCCGCAGGGCGGCGGCTGGTGGGACAAGGTCGACAGCAAGTTCAAGGGCTGGGGCGACAATCAGTGGAAATCCGCAGGCTTCCGCGCGGTTCCGCATTGCATCGTGCGCAAATCGGCCTTTATCGCGCCGGGCGTGGTATTGATGCCTTCCTTCGTGAACCTTGGCGCCTATGTGGACGAGGGCACCATGGTGGATACATGGGCCACTGTCGGTTCCTGTGCGCAGATCGGCAAGAACGTGCATCTCAGCGGCGGCGTCGGCATCGGCGGTGTGCTGGAACCGATGCAGGCAGGTCCGACGATCATCGAGGACAACTGCTTTATCGGTGCGCGCTCAGAGGTTGTCGAGGGCTGTATCGTGCGCGAAGGCTCGGTTCTGGGGATGGGCGTTTTCATCGGCAAGTCGACCAAGATCGTCGATCGTGAAACCGGCGAAGTCAGCTATGGCGAAGTGCCCGCCGGGTCGGTGGTCGTGGCCGGGTCGATGCCAACCAAGAACGGTATCAACCTCTATTGCGCGGTGATCGTCAAGAAGGTGGACGCGCAGACCCGTTCGAAAACATCGATCAACGAGCTGTTGCGCGACTGATGCTTTCAGGCATTTTACAACCCAAAGCGCCCCTTTCACGAGGGGCGTTTTTGTGTCTGGCGGGTGAATTGTCCGAATCTGGCCGGGCTGATAAATCTCAAGGCGTGGTAGAGCGCGATGTGATTGGTAGGCTCTGACAGGGGGGATTGAATGCGCGCGCTGAAAGTTACAACTGCTGTTATGATGCTGCTGTCCTGGCCCGCGCAGTCAGAGCCGGTGACCTGTGAGGGATCGAACCTCTCTGTGAATGCTGCAACCGCCTGGGACGCCCGGCTTGTCTGTGAGGCGGCGGCAGGGGCGGTGGCGCTTTTTGCAAGCTGCGGTGTGCCGGAAATCACGCGGCCCCTTCGGATCGACCTTATTGATGATCTCAAGGCCCATTGCTTTGGGCGATATCACTGCGGCGAGGATTGGATCGAGATCGTGACCCCTTCCGGGATTGCCGAGCAGCGTCTGCCCGATAGCATTTACAGCTTCCTGCCGATCGACACATATTTTCAGAGCATCGTGGTGCATGAGTTGACCCACGCGGCGATTGAAGATGCGCCCTGTCCGTTCGACTCCTGTCTCGTGGCCAATGAGTACCTTGCTTATGTCATGCAGATCCTGTCCCTGTCCCCGTCGCAACAGGGCCGCTTTGGCGAACAGGACGATCCCGGACGGCGAATTTCAAGGGACGAGCTGAATCCTGCCATCTACTTCATGGCGCCGGATGTTTTCGCAAGGAAAGTCTGGCTTCACTTTACCCAGCGTGACGATCCCTGCGGGTTCGTCGGGCAAATCGTCGACGGGACCGTTTTGCTGGATTACGAGCGGTTTTAGTGTTCACCCCCGCAGGACGCCGCCCATTAACCTGCGGGCTTTTTTGGCTTTTCACCGACCGGCCCACCGGCCTTTTTCCAGCCTGAAAACCCATCGTCCACATGGCTGACATTGGCCAGGCCCATATCCTGTGCGGTGCGCGCCGAAAGCGCCGAGCGCCAGCCCGAGGCACAGTAGAACACAAAGCGGTTGCCGGTCTGAAACTGTGGCTTGGCATAGGGGCTTTCCGGGTCGATCCAGAATTCAAGCATGCCGCGCGGACAGTGGAAGGCGCCGGGAATCATGCCCTCGCGCTCCAGCTCTCGGGGGTCGCGCAGATCAACGAAGGTCACATCGCTCTGGCCGTGCAGGTCAAGCAACTCTGCGGCCGGGGCGTGACTCACCACACTATTGGCCTCGGCCACCATATCCTTGATCCGTTTCATCTGGCGCTCTTCTGTTTGATCCGGGTCGGTGCAGCCTAAAAGACAAAGCGCGCATTGAAAAGGCCGCACCGTTGCGATCATGGCGCACGGCCTGCCTGCTTTGGCTTGTCAAAGCAGGCCCGGCGGGGTACGGCGGGCGGATGAGCAAAGAGCAAAAATCATCGCGCCAGCAAGTCTATACCCTGTTGGTTGAAATTGGCCGCAAAGACGGTGACGGCCTGCCGGAAAAGGCGACCGGGGCGGCGCTTATGGTCTATGCCAGCGGCGTGGACGAGGCCGAGGCGGTGCGCGAAACCGTGGCAATCCTGAAACAGGCCGATACCGCGCCGCTCGATGTGTCGGGCTATGGCACATTGGCCGAGCGCGAGGCCGAAGGCCATGACATCACCGACGAAGAACGCCACCTGATGCAGCGCGCCCGCGACGAAAATGCGGTCATCGTCGCTCAGGTCACGCCGTTCTTCGACTAAGCCGTCACCGTGGAAAACCGCGGGGACCCTCAGTTATAGGTGAGCGAGGCCAGAAAGCCGCGGCTTACATATTTGCCCTCTGTCAGGCCGTTTACCTTTTCGACGATGGCCGCCGCGTCGATGCCGTGGTGCCGATAGAGGTCGCCGATGGTGCCGGTCTGGCCGAAATGCTCTACCCCCAGGGGGATGGTCTGATGCCCGATGACGGCACCCAGCCATGACAGGGTTGCGGGATGCCCGTCGATCAGCGTGACAAGCCTGCAATGGCTGGGCAGATCCGACATGAGGGTTTCCACATGCGATCTTGCCGCCCGGTTGCCTCGTGATCTGGCCCGCTGCGCCGCGGTCCACCCGGCGTTCAGGCGATCCGCCGAGGTGACGGCGAGAACCCCGACGTCACGGCGGCCTTCCCCGATCAGCCCGGCGGCCTTGATCGCTTCCGGCCCGACGGCACCCTGATAGGCAATCACCACATCACAATTCGGCCCCGGCTTGCGCAGCCAGTATGCGCCGTCGATGGCGCCCTGCCGGAAGGCGTCATCGGCCCGCTTGCCGGGTTGCTCGATCGGGTTGGTCGTCAGGCGCAGATATACCGAACCGCCGGTTTCATCGCGCAACCAGGTGCGTTCGTCCGGATCGCCCGCGCCGTCACGCTGGATATAGTCAAAGGCCCATTCCATGATCACCGCAAGCTCATCGGCAAAGGCGGGTTCAAACGCGGCAAGCCCGTCCTGGCTCATGCCGATCAGCGGCGTGCCGACAGATTGATGCGCGCCACCCTCCGGCGCAAGTGTGATGCCCGAGGGCGTGCCGACCAGGATGAAGCGCGCATCCTGATAGCAAGCATAGTTCAACGCATCGAGGCCGCGGCTCACAAAGGGGTCATAGACCGTGCCGATTGGAATCAGCCGTTTGCCGAATAGGGAATGCGACAGGCCCGCCGCGCCCAGAAGCAGCATCAGGTTCATCTCGGCGATGCCCAGCTCGATATGCTGCCCCTCTGGCGTGAATTCCCATTTCGCGGTTGAGGGGATGCGGTTTTCGATGAAGACGTCGGCCTGTTCGGAGCGGGCAAACAGTTTGCGCCGGTTCACCCAGGGGCCAAGATTCGTGGTGCCGGTCACATCCGGCGAGGTTGTCACGATCCGGTCGGCAAGTGTGCTGTCTCCCTTGGAAAGATCGTCGAGAATCTTGCCAAAGGCCATCTGTGTCGAAATCTCGCGCGATGTGTCGATGTCGATGGCCGGCACGGCAATTTTGTCGTCATGAAACCGCCGCGTGCCCGTTTCGAAGAACGGAGTCCTGGCAAGAAAGGCTTGCAAGGCGGCGCTGTCCTCGACAGCGGCAAAGCGCTCCCATTCCTCACCTTCGGCAATGCCCATATGGTTTTGCCACTCTGCGAACTGGGTCTTGTTCATCAGGCCGCCGTGATTGTCCTTGTGTCCGGCAATCGGCGTGCCCCAGCCCTTGATCGTATAGGCTAGAAAACAGGTCGGGCGGTCATGGTCGATCGCGGCAAAGGTCTCGGCCATGGTTGCGACGCAGTTGCCGCCGAGGTTCTCCATCAGCGCGGCCAGTTCGCGATCCGTGCGCCGCTCCAGCAGGGCGGTAACGTCGCCCTGATCGCCAAGGTCATCCATCAGGCGGCGCCGCCAGACAGCGCCGCCCATAAAGGTCAGCGCGGAATATTCCTGGTTCGGGCAGGCGTCGATCCAGGCGCGCAGGCGCTCGCCGCCCGGCTCCTTGAAAGCGGCCCGTTGCAAGACACCGTATTTCACCCGCACCACGTCCCAGCCGAAAGCATCGAAGATTTTCTCGACCCGCTCGAACAGCCCCTCGCGGACGATCCCGTCAAGCGACTGGCGGTTGTAATCTATGATCCACCACGCGTTGCGCAGGTCGTTCTTCCAGCCTTCCTGCAACGCCTCGTAGATATTGCCCTCGTCCAGTTCGGCATCGCCGACAAGCGCGACCATCCGGCCCATTGGTGCTTCGCGGCCCCAGGGCTTGGCCCGGATGTAATCCTGAATGATCGACGCGAAGGAGGTAATCGCCACACCAAGCCCGACCGAGCCGGTGGAAAAGTCGACATCGTCGATATCCTTGGTCCGGCTCGGATAGCTCTGAACCCCGCCAAATCCGCGAAAGTTTTCCATCTTTTCGCGGGTCTGGTTGCCCATCAGGTATTGGATCGCGTGAAACACCGGGCTGGCATGGGGTTT
>NZ_CAJXIP010000188.1 GCF_913054395.1 uncultured Roseovarius sp. | reverse complement strand
AACGGTGACGTCGCACCCGGCCGAAGCTAGGCAGCGCAGTATGTTGCGCTTCGCACCATAGTCGATTGCCACAACCTTATGCACCGGGTTTTCCTGGCGGGTGTAGCCCTCTGGCCAGGCCCAACGCATTTCATCCCAGCGATAGGACTGTGCACAGGTCACGGTCTTGGCAAGGTCCATCCCTTCCAGCCCGGCAAAGGCCCGCGCCTTGGCGACCAGGGCGGCAGTGTCGAAATTGCCTTCGGGATCGTGGCAAAGGGCAGCATGCGGCGCCCCCTGCTGGCGGATCGCACGGGTCAGGCGCCGGGTGTCGACCCCGCCGATGGCAATGCGCCCGCGCCGCGCCAGCCATGCCGCAAGATGCTCTTGCGCGCGCCAGTTGCTGGGCTGTGTCGGATCCCATTTCACGACCATGCCTTCGGCCACCGGATCGGTGGTTTCGTCATCCTCGGGGGTGACCCCGGTATTGCCGATATGGGGAAAGGTGAATGTCACGATCTGCCCTGCATAGGACGGGTCGGTCATGATCTCCTGATAGCCGGTCATCGCGGTATTGAAACACAGCTCTGCGGTGGTCTCGCCCGTGGCGCCAAAGCCATGGCCATAAAACAGCGTCCCATCCGCAAGGGCCAGGCAGGCGGTCGGGCGGGTCTGGGGCGCGTGGGCCATGGCAGAGATTCTCCGGATGTGTGCAAATTGGCGCGAACCTAAGGGGGGGTCCGGGCCGGGTCAAGGCACTAGATGGCCCAGTTTGCGGCCAAATACCACTCCCCGGCGCCCGCCCGCCAACAGTTGCCACGCCTGAGCGTTTTGGCTAGTCTGCGGCACTTGGGACAAACCATGGGGATGGAACGGAATGGAATTGCGGGATCGCATCAATCAGGCCTTGAAACAGGCGATGAGAGACAAGGCCACCGCGCGTCTTGCAACGCTGCGGCTGATTAGCGCGGCCATCAAGGACCAGGAGATCGCCGGTCGCGGTGTCGATGGGGCCCCTTGCGTGGGCGATCCGGAAATCATGGCGATTCTCGCCAAGATGACCAAACAGCGCAATGAAAGCGCGCGCGCCTACGAAGAGGGGGGCCGCCTTGACCTTGCCGAGCGTGAGCGCAGCGAGATCGAAGTGATCGAAGAATTCCTGCCGCGCCAGCTTGACGACGACGAGGTTGCCGCCGCGATCGACAAGGCGATCGGCGATGTCGGCGCCACCTCGATCCGCGACATGGGCAAGATCATGGCCAAGCTCAAGGAACGTCACGCCGGGCAGATGGATTTCGGCACGGTCGGCCCGCGCGTCAAGGACCGCCTGGCCTCTTAACCCGTCATCGGTCTTGGCGGGCGCAGGGCATCGGCCAGTTCGCCGTAAAGCACCTTGCGCTCGCCCTCGGACAGGAAGGCCCCGATTTCGACCTCGCGGCCCCTGCCCTTGAGCGTGATGTAATGTGCGACCGGCCCGCCGGTGGGGTGGATGGTGGCCCTGGCCCAATAGCGGTTGCACTCCCACTCCTGAACGTCGCCGCGCGGATTGGTGCGCACGAGGTGCACCGTCTCGGGGCCGATTTCGAGCACCTCGGTGATATTGGCGCTGCGGTAGGAATGCTCGAGCCCCCACCAGACCCCGGCCAGCGCCAGCATCAGAAAGGGCAGCAGCCCCCAGAGCACCACCGTCCCGAGCAGCGGATAAAGCGGCACGGTGATCAGGGTGAAGGTCGCCAGCACGAAGGCCGCAAAACCGCGTCGCGGCAGGGACCGGTGCGGCCAGAGCGTCAGCCGGGCCTGCGGGTTCTGGTCGGGCGGGGATGTCCATTCATAAGGCATGCCCTGTTTCTAGCCCATGATCCCGGATTGAAAAGAGGGCGCGCGCGAATAGTTCACAAAGGGCGCGGCACTGCGGCCGTGCCCCGGCCTTGAAGGTCAATATATGCGCGGAGGGCCTGTAAGCCGGATTTTGTCCAGGGGGTTGCCCCCCTTGGATGACCATTCATCTTGAGACGCTGTTGCCAACGCCTCTCTAGCTGCCAACCCGGACCACTGGGCCAAGACGTGCCTGCGGGCGGTATCGGTTGCCCGACCTGCCCCGCGCGCGGTCCCTATTTGGCATTGCTCCCGGTGGGGCTTGCCGTGCCGGTTCGGTTACCCGTCCCGCGGTGGGCTCTTACCCCACCGTTTCACCCTTACCCGTGCGCAGTCTCCCTTGGCGGACCGCAGGTGCGACGGGCGGTTTCATTTCTGTGGCGCTTTCCCTTGGGTTGCCCCAGCCGGGCGTTACCCGGCACCGTTGTCTTGTGGAGTCCGGACTTTCCTCGACACCTTGCGGTGCCGCGGCCATCCGGCCCTCCGCGCGAGAGTGACTTAGGCGCTCGGGGGCATGCGGTCAACGGGGAAGCGCGTGGCAAGGTCGCGAATGGCACCGCAATCAGCCGCCTCAAGCGGCCCGCTCGCAAAGGGGCGAAACCGCAGACGAAAGGCGGCCAGAGTTGTTTCAAGATCATTCGCGCCGCTTGCGGGATAGCCGAAACGCCCGGCAGCGGCGAGGAACCCCCCTGCCCCGGTCTCGGTCTCAGTCTCTGTGTCTGTCGCGGCTTCGGTTTCGCCGGGCCAGACCGACAGACCTGCCTGCGCCAGTCGACGCCAATCAAACCGCGCACCGGGATCGAACTTGCGCGCCGGGGCCATGTCGGAATGGGCAATCACCCGCTCGGGCGGAATGCTCCACCGCGCCATGATCGCGCGCATCAGCCCCTCAAGTGCGCGCATCTGCGGCTCTGGGAAGGGATGCGCGCCGGTATTGGCAAGCTCGATCCCGATCGAGCGGGAATTTACGTCGACAACCGCGCCCCATTGGCCCGCGCCGGCATGCCACGCACGCTGATCTTCCTCGACCATCTGCCAGATATTCCCACGCTCTGAAATCAGGTAATGCGCCGAGACCTCTGCCTGCGCGTCACAAAGCCGCTCAAGCGCGGCTTCGGCGCTTTGCATTGCGGTGTAATGCAGAACGATCATATCGGGCAAGGCACCCATCCGCCGCGCACCGAAATTGGGCGAGGCGCACCAGCTGCACGCAGGGTGGGTGAAACCCACGCCCCGCCCCTTTAGCGGCCAACCGCCTTGCGGAACGGCGCCGGGTTCCAGCCACAGGCATAGCCATCGCCATCGGGATCAAGCCCAAGGCGGTCGCGTTCGGGGCCACCGCGCTTGAGAAACTCGACCTGTGCGAGATCAGGCGAGGCATATTGGGCGCAGTTGCGCTCGAACTTGCCAGTCTTGTTGATCCCGACGCGGCGATAGAGCGCCGTGCCGACAGGATGTTTCGTCTCAAGAGCATAGGCGACAATATTGGGGCCGACGTCACCGGGGCGACTGGCGACGGCCTCGGGGGTGATCACTTGATACTGCGCACGGTTCTGGGCAATCCGCGATGCGTCATCCTCGATCGAGCGCTGTTCGCCGACGGCCTCAAAGCTGTTCTCGCGCGAAATCCCGACGGAATTCATCACGCCCTCCGGCGCCGGATTGGACGGGCTGGCCTGAAGCACCGGCTGGCCGGAATTGGCGGCGGTGGCCTCCAGCGCGGCGCGCGCATCAGCGGCAAGATCGGCGTCTGACTGTGCCGCGGCGGTGGCGGATTGACTGGTGCCAGGGGACTCTGACGAAATGGCACCGGGTATCGGCAGGGCATTACCGGCCAAGGCGGCCTCACGCGCAGCTTTATCGCGCTGGTATTGCCCATAGTCGCCAAAGCCGACACCAGCAGCGCTATCGGGTACCGCGGGCGTACAGGCCGAAAGGGCCACAAGGGCAACCGTGCCAAGGATCAAACGCATCTGCTATTTCCTGCCATAATCTGTTTTGCGCGAGGTTTTACCACCATTTACCGGGCTTGGCCACAAACCCCGCCGCGCGCTCAAGCGCATAGGCGGTGTTCAGCAGGTCGCCCTCTTCCCAGGGGCGCCCGATCAGTTGCAGCCCAAGCGGCAGCCCCTGTTTGTCGATCCCGGCAGGCACCGAAATTCCCGGAAGGCCGGCAAGGTTGACGGTGACGGTGAATACATCGTTCAGGTACATCTGCACCGGATCGGCGTCTTTCATCTCGCCAAGGCCAAAAGCCGAACTCGGCGTGGCCGGGGTCAGGATCGCATCGACGCCCGCGTCAAACGCCAGTTCAAAATCGCGCTTGATCAGGGCGCGCACCTTGCGAGCGCGGTTGTAATAGGCGTCATAAAAACCCGCCGACAGCACATAGGTGCCCACCATCACGCGGCGCTGCACCTCATGGCCAAAGCCCTCGGCGCGGGTTTTCTCGTACATCTCGGTGATGCCATCGCCCTGCGCCAGCTTGGCGCGGTGGCCATAGCGCACCCCGTCATAGCGCGCGAGGTTGCTTGAGGCCTCGGCAGGCGCGATCACATAATAGGCAGGCAGCGCGTATTTGGTATGCGGCAGGCTTATGTCGCGGATTTCGGCGCCCGCGTCTTTCAGCATCGCCGTGCCATCGGCCCAAAGCTGTTCGATCTCGGCGGGCATGCCCTCCATCCGGTATTCACTGGGAATGCCGATGACCTTGCCCTTGATATCGCCGGTCAGAGCGGCCTCGAAATCGGGCACCGGAAAATCGACGCTGGTGGAATCCTTGGGGTCATGGCTGCACATGGCGCTCAGCATGATTGCCGAATCGCGCACGGATTTGGTCATCGGGCCGGCCTGATCGAGCGAACTGGCAAAGGCCACGACACCCCAGCGGGAACAGCGCCCATAGGTCGGCTTGATCCCGGTGATGCCGGTAAAGGCCGCAGGCTGGCGGATAGAGCCGCCGGTATCGGTGCCGGTCGCGGCAAGGCAGAGGTCCGCCGCCACGGCCGAAGCGGAACCGCCCGAAGAGCCGCCGGGCGTCAGCGCCGCATCATCATTGCCGCGCCGCCAGGGGTTGACCGCATTGCCGTAGGTCGAGGTCTCGTTTGACGAGCCCATGGCGAATTCGTCCATGTTGAGCTTGCCCAGCATCACCGCGCCTGCATCGAACAGGTTCTGGGTGACGGTCGATTCGTACTCCGGCCTGAAGCCTTCGAGGATGCGGCTGGCGGCCTGGCTTGGCACGCCCTTGGTGCAAAACAGGTCCTTGATCCCGAGCGGGATACCACACATCGACGGGGCATCGCCCGCCTTGATCCGGGTATCGGCGGCACGCGCCTGTTCGCGGGCGAGATCGGGGGTGTGATGCACAAAGGCGTTCAGAGCACCGGCGCCTTCGATCTGGGTCAGGCAGGCCTCGGTCAGCTCAAGCGCGGTCACATCACCCGTGCGCAGGGCATCGCGGGCATCGGCAATCGTGAGTTTGTTGAGATCGGTCATTATTCCACCACCTTCGGCACGGCAAAGAAACCCTCGCGCGCATCGGGCGCATTGGACAGGACCTTGGCCTGTTGATTGCCATCAGTGACACTATCGTCGCGCCGCTTGAGCCGCATCGGCGTGACGCTGGTCATCGGTTCAATGCCCTCGACGTCCACCTCGTTGAGCTGTTCAATGAAACCGAGGATGGTGTTGAATTCCTCGGCCA
>NZ_CAJXIP010000187.1 GCF_913054395.1 uncultured Roseovarius sp. | reverse complement strand
CGCCTCGGGGTTCACGTAATCGAAATGCGGATAATCTGCGGGGTATTTCAGATCACCGAAATAGGAATAACCGTGCGAGGTGATCACCTTGTCCTGCGCCAGCGCCGCCTGCGCCAGCAACGCGGCAATAGACAGGCCGATCACGGCGGTCGCAATGCGCAACCGCGCAAAAACATGGGGGGCCCGGGCTTTGGCCGGGGCGTGGTATCCGGTCATATCATTTTCCTCCTGCCGCACCCATAACTGGCGCTTTTCCTGTTCAGGGCAAGCTAAGAGGGCGCCGCGCCTTGTTCAAGCACTGAGCACGCGAAGCCTGCGCAAATCCCTGTGTCGCCCATGAAAAAGGCCGCCAACCCGGCTGGGTGGCGGCCTTGATGCAATGCTGCGAGGCTTAGTTGGCGACGCTTTGCAGGTAACCGATCACATTGGCACGGTCCTGTTCGTCTTTCAGCCCCGGAAAGCCCATGCGGTTGCCAGCGACAAAGTTGCGTGGGTTTTCGATCCAGGCGTTGAGGTTATCAAGGGTCCACTCTCCCTCAGTCCCGGCCAAGGCGTCGGAATATTTGAAGCCGTCAACGCCAGCGATGTCGCGACCGACCACACCGAAAAGATGCGGGCCAGCGCCATTCTTGCCGTCTTCCACCTTGTGGCAGGCGCCACATTTGCGGAATACCTTTTTGCCAGCCTCGATATCAGCGGCAGCAACCATTGCGGCAAAATCAGAGGCCTCGGCGGCAGGCTCGGCAGCGGCTTCCTCAGCGGCAGGCTCGGCAGCAGCTTCCTCAGCGGCAGGTTCGGCAGCGGCTTCTTCAGCACCGGCATTCGGGTCAACGTATTTGACACCGTCCACCTCATCGAGATAGGCGATCAGGTTCACCCGGTCTTCGGCTTTCTTCAAACCGGCAAAGCCCATGGTGGTGCCCGGCGCATAGCCTTTGGGGTTTTCAAGGAAGTCAAAGAGGTTCTTCGGCGTCCAGACCTCGGCCACCGCTTCCAGCGCGCCGGAATAGCCGAACCCTTCGGCGGCATCCACGTTGCGCCCGACCACGTCATAGAGATAGGGGCCGGTTGCATTCTCGCCTTTTTCAAGCTTGTGGCAGGCCTTGCATTTGCCAAAGACCTTTTCGCCCTTGCCCGCATCCGCCGCCAACAGCAGCTCGCCAAAGCTCGGGCCTTCATCGGCAGTGCTTTCGCCACCTTCTTCGGCACCGGTCTCAATCATGTAACCCTGTGCGTGCTCGTCGCCATGACCGCCGCCCATAGAGTAAATTGTCTCTGCGGCCCAGTTCCCCATCAGAAAGATAAGAAGGGCCCCGCAAAGCGCGCCAACGGTCTTGGTAAGTGTCATTGTGTCGAACATAGGCCCGTTTCCATTTAAACTGTCTTTGGCGGCGTATCTATCCGCTTCCCCTATGCGGGCGCAAGGTGTAGTTTCCGCGACCAAACGCCCGAGAGGGCCAAAAATACGGAAATTGTTCATGAACAAGCGCATTGCCTTTCAGGGAGAGCCGGGTGCCTACTCGCATCAGGCCTGTCTAGAAACCTATCCAGAGCTTGAGGCATTGCCATGTCGCACCTTTGAAGACGCCATCGCCGCCGTGCGGGACGGCGAGGCAGAGCTGGCGATGCTGCCGGTCGAAAACTCGACCTTCGGGCGTGTGGCGGACATTCACCACCTGTTGCCCGAATCGGGGCTGCACATCATCGCAGAGGCCTTCGTGCGGGTGCAGATCAGCCTTTTGGCCCTGCCCGGCGTACGCCTTAACCAGGTGGAAAGCGCGATGAGCCACACCATGCTTCTGGGCCAGTGCCGCGCCTTTCTTGAGCGTCACGGCATTCATCGCGTGACCGGCGCCGACACCGCCGGATCGGCCCGCCATGTCGCCGAGGCCGCACAGCCCGAGATGGCCGCCCTCGCCAGTGCACTGGCCGGTGAAATCTATGGGCTGGATGTGCTCGCCCAAGGGATCGAGGATCAGGGCAACAACACCACCCGCTTTCTGGTGATGGCGCGAGAGCCGGATTTCACCCGCCGGGGCAGTGACGGGATGATGACAACCTTTGTCTTTCAGGTGCGCAACATTCCCGCGGCGCTTTACAAGGCGATGGGCGGGTTTGCCACCAATGGCATCAACATGACCAAGCTGGAAAGCTATATGGTAGGCGGATCGTTCACCGCGACGCAGTTCTATGCCGATATCGAAGGCCACCCCGACGACCCGGCAGTCGCCCGTGCGCTTGACGAGCTGGATTATTTCACCTCGGACATCACCATCCTGGGCGTTTACCCGGCCGACCCCCGCCGCCACTAGGGCGGTCGGGGCGTCAGGGAAGGAAAGGCAAGACGCGCGAGGCGGAGCTTAAAAGATCGACTTCGCCCCTAGTCGAAGTCGATCGGGGACTGAGGCGTCCGGTTCACAGTCAGCTTGAAGACATCGGGCCTTGCGTAATGCCCCGTGACATCGAACTTGCGGCGCGAAGCCCGTGCGGCAGAGACATCAATGTCAGCAATCAAAAGCCCCTTTTCCTTGTGCATCGGGCCAGCGACCGGCCCGCCAAAGGGCTCCATAACCACCGCATCGCCGGGGTTGATCCATTCGCCGGCATCTGGAAACAACTCGTCACGATAGATCACCGAATCCGGCACATCCGAGACCTCGATGGCCGTTGCACAGCCGACCACCCAGCATCCGGCCTCACGGGCGATATGCTGCATCGTGGCAAGCCATGTCGCGCCACTATCCCAAGTCGGGGCGCAATAAATGTCTATATTTTGCGCATAGAGGGCGAAGCGGGCAAGCGGCATATAATTTTCCCAGCACAGCAACGCGCCGACCCTGCCAACCGCAGTTTCGACAACGTTCAGTGTTGACCCGTCGCCAAAGCCCCAGACCATTCGTTCCGGATTGGTCGGCATGAGCTTGCGATGATTGTTCAGAATCTTCCCATCCGCGTCGATGATCGCCACACTGTTGAAAACAGTGCTTCCACTTAGCGTACCGTCCAGTTCCTGATGCCCCATCACGACGACTATGGCATTTTCCCTGGCCGCTTCCTTGATCGGTGCCAGATCGTCCTTGCTGAGATCCACCGCGTTTTTCTGTGTAAGGGCGTAAAGCTCATCGGTCTTCTTCATGTCGGCTCCGGGGGAGAGCCTCCAGACAAATGTTGGATATCCGGGGAGCCATGCCTCCGGAAAGACAATCAGACCGCAACTCTGCGACGCGGCCTTGGCGATCAGGTCAACGGCACGGTGAATTGATTTCGCCTTGTCCAGATAGACAGGTGGTTCTTGCACAACCGCTATTTTCATGAACAGCCCTCCTCGGCAGATTATCGAGGTTAGGGCTATCCACTCAAAAAAGCAAATTTCCGTCGCGCCTGTCGGGCCTTACGTGGCCGCCACAAAACGGGACCGGCACACTGATCGGCTTGGCAGGCCCCGGTGCTGCGACGCCTCACACGCTCCGCTTGGAACGCTCTTCCACATCCATCGCATATTCGGCGACACGCAGCTTGAAGCGTTTGGTCAGATTGCCACGCGCCAGCTTGAGCGATTGCACCAAAAGCCGGGAGGCAAGGTTTTTCGGCTCAAGCGTAATATCGACCGACATCCGTGTGCGCCCACGCGACAGTGCCACGAGGTCGATCACCATGTCACCGCCCATGGCTGGTGACAACGACGACAGGGTGATGCCGTTTGGGCAGTCATAATTGCTGACCTGCATATCGACCTCTCGCGGCTTGCCACGCATCTTGAACCCGATGTGCCAGGCCATACCAACCCCCGGCTCTGTGCGCTCATCAATCCGGCGCACCTCTGCGCCACGACGCAGGGCCGAGCGCTCAAAGCCGTGAAAATCGGTAATTTCGGCAAAAACCGTCTCGATCGGCGCCTCGATGTCTTCCTTGGTGCTGAACTGCATCGGTTCTGCCCTTTATGTACTGCCAATTGCGCGGCCGTATTGTCGCGTCAATCCAGAGTATCGGCAAGCCAGTTGTGCAAAAGAAAATGTGCAATTGCGCCTTTACGTGCTGGCAGCATGAACGGGTGTTGCCCGGCAAAGGCCTGCATGATCTCTTCGCGTGTGCACCACATGGCGTCTTCGATTTCCTTGGGGTCGATGGTGATCTCATCGCTGAGCGCCTCACCGCGACAGCCAAACATCAACGAGGCCGGGAATGGCCAGGGTTGGCTGGCGAGATAGCTGACCTGCCCGACCTTGACGCCCGCCTCTTCCCAGACTTCGCGGCGCACCGCGGCCTCGATCGTCTCGCCCGGCTCGATAAAGCCGGCCAGAAGCGAATACATGCCCTCGGGCCAGGGATGCGACCGCCCCATCAGCACCTTGTTGCCGCGCGTGATCAGCATGATCACGACGGGATCGGTGCGCGGGAAATGCTGACCACCACAGCTATGGCAGGCGCGTTGCCACCCGGCCTGAATCATCCGGCTCTCGGCGCCGCAGCGGGCACAGAAGCGATGGCTCAGATGCCAGGTGAACACCGCCTTGGCCGTGGCCGCCAGTTCGGCGTCGCGCGCATCGAGATGGGTCATCACCCGGCGCAATTCGGCAAAGACCGCGCCCTCGGGCAGGTCCGGATGAGATTGCTCGGAGGCATCCAGAAAGCTATCAAGCTGATCCGGCTCAAGCCCCGGCGGCACCCAGGCGGATATGTCATGGGCAAACACCAGGTCGCCGCTTTCTTCGCGCCCCAGCAGGATCGGCGGCACGTTGTAGAGCGCCAGAACCGGGTGATCGACCGGCACCCGAACCAACACGTCAAACGTATCGGCCGCCACCAAGGGCTTGCCCCGCCACAGCACGACCGCAGTGGCGCGCCCCTCGGCGCAAGCGACCGCAAGCGCCGCCTCGTTACCGCGCAGATCATCGGCCCGGTCAAGACCGGAGCCGCCGAATGTCACTGTTTCCGCCTGTTGCATCGTCGCGCCCCAATCTTCGTTTCTTCATCTACACAACGCATGGGCCGACAATTCAAGAGCCAGGCATCTCAAACTGCAAAGCAACCACCCTTAACAACCTATAGTGTATTGCGCCATCCGCGATTGCATGACAGATTCGGGATATTGATCGTTTATTTGTACCGTTGCCGAGTGACCTGAGTGAACTAACCAGACGTTTCGAGGATGCCCCCTCGACAAAGGGCTTTGGAAATTTGACCCGTTCGACACCTGATCAACCGGGGCGACCATCGCCCCCCGATGACAACAACAGAACGTCGCTCCGCATTTTGGCGACAACCGATGTGCACGGCCATATCCTCCCGTTTGACTATTTCACCAACACCCCCGGTCTTCCCTATGGTCTTGCACGGCTGGCAACCTTGATTGCCGCTGCACGCGCCGAGGTGAAGGACGGGGCCTGTGTCCTGCTGGAAAACGGCGATTTCCTGCAAGGCACGCCGATGAGCGACCTGACCCCGCACAGCCAACAGGGATGGCGCGGCGCGCATCCGGTGATCCGGGCGATGAACCACCTTGGCTATGACGCCGCAGCGCTTGGAAATCACGAGTTCAACTTTGGGCTGGACTGGCTTCAGGAAACCCTGTCGCAGGCGGATTTCCCGGTGGTCTGCGCCAATGCCGTGGTGACCGAAGGCGC